>NZ_JBLXIB010000010.1:0-161383 GCF_048269745.1 Zunongwangia sp.
TAAGACAATTTGTAAAAAATAGAAGAACTGTATAGTAAATATTTTAATATCTACATATTTGGACACTTTACTAGGGAAAATTAAAACTATAGAACAGATTAAAATCTGTAATTCAAATTACATCAAGATTTTGTAAAACTGTAAATTATTATGATATGTTAGATTAAGAGTATAAAAACACACTTTATTATAAATACCAAATAATTAACTGAACAAGTATAGGAATTATATACGTAATGAAAAAAACAAACTTCTTTTTAGTCTCAATATTTACTTTATTTACTTTAGTTATTAGTTATTCTCAAGTAACACAATATAATAAAATCATACCTCCGTCTCCAACAGCACAGAATTTTATGCGTTATGGAGAGATCCCAGTGGATTATAGTACAGGCGTACCAAATATTAGTATACCTATTTATACAATAGAGGGAACAAAACTTTCTTTTCCTATTACAATAAGTTATCATGCTTCCGGTATAAAAGTTAAAGATGTTTCTTCAGAAGTAGGATTAGGTTGGGTTTTAAATGCCGGAGGCTTAATTTCTAGAACCACTATGGGTAAGCGAGATAAAAAATTGAGTTATGATAAGAGGTTTGATAATGCCAAGGATCTACTTGATTGTATAAAGCTAGCAACTAAAGAGAATCCAAATGATGATAATGATTACTGTTTATATAATATTATAGATCTTGAAAATTGGTTTACTACTAAACAATTTCAATATGATGACCCTATGAGTGATCGTTTCTTTTATAAATTGCCCAATGGAGATTCGGGAGTATTCAGGTATGATTATCAGTTTCAAAATTTAATTACGCTGCCATATAAACCAATAAAGATATCTACAATTGGTAATAATATTAATATTAAGGATGAGAATGGAATTCTTTATAATTTTAATAGAATTCTTTCAAACTCAAGTGATGAATGGTTTATAACTGAAATGACATCTGCTGATGGTACCGATAAAATAAAATTTCATTATTCTGCTACTGATCAATTTTATAAAACATCTAATGTAACTTATACCTCTAACAGTAGATCATTATATACAAATAATATCAATTGTTCACAGCAAACAGTTTCTAGTAATCCTTTTAATCCTAATATTTATTTACCCGTTCTTGATTCTATAACTAGTTCTAAATCAACTGTTAAGTTTATTTATAAATCTGATAGGCAGGATTTTTCGTCACTAAATCGTTTATCTGAGATAGTTATTTCATCTGTTGGTTCCAGATCAGAAATTATAAAGCAATTTAAGTTTAATAATGATGAATATTTTGGTACTACCTCAAAAAATAAACGGTTGCGTTTAGGAAGTGTTGAAGAAAGAGGTAAAAAGATATATTCAGACCCTCAAATATACTCTTTTACTTACGAAAAAGATTATTTACCAGATTATAGAGTTAACGGTGGTAAGCATAATGAAGATTTTTGGGGATATTATAATAAATCTAATTCTGGATATAATGTACCCTCTATTTTTATTTCTGAAGGTCATGATCGACATTATGGGAGTAATAGAAAAGCTAATGAATATGCCAAGGCTTGTATGTTGAAAGTGATTAATTATCCAACTGGTGGCAAAACTGTTTTTGATTTTGAGCGAAATTTTGCTTCTTGGCTTTATCCATCTGAAAGCGATAATAAACGTGCTGGTTATTTAGGAGGATTTAGAGTGAAAAGTATAACTAATTATAGTAATGCTAATGACGTATCTAATATTAAAACATATGAATATAAATCCCCTGTTTTTAGAAAAGTTAGGAGGGAATATTTTTCTTACAGTCAAAAATATTATAGAGAGACAATACCTCGTAGTGTTGGTTGTAAACATGCACATTACAAAAATTTAATTTATTCCGAACCATTTCTTCCACTGGAAGTAGCTCCAGGAATGCCTATAATGTATAGAGAAGTTATAGAGTATAATGGAACACTTACTGAACATGCTGGAAAAACTATATATACATATGAGAAACCTTATTCGCCTTATAAAAATTCTTATACATCATCATCAATAGATCCAAGTTTTGAAGAGCTTAGAAATCGGGATCCCTATCATTTTGATAAAGGGAATTATATACCAAAAATGATATCTAAGAAAGTTTATGAACTAAATAAAGGCACTTACTACCCTGTTTTAGAGTATAGGTATTATTATTCTAAGTTATTTACTAAATCTTATCATACAGGGATTAAATTGACTAGGCCAATTACATTTCTTGATTACCCTTATGAACAATTTTGCTTCGAGAGTATAGATGAATTTTCTTGGCTTCAAACTTTGGAAGTAATGAATGAAGTAAAAAATAATTTTATAAATTCTTTTATAGCGCTCGACACAAAAGCTATTCAAGAATCAACCTTATTAACTTCTAAGGATAGTTATACCTATGCCAAACTCGATTCTACTAAATATGTTCAGAAAACTACTGATTATACCTATAATTTTACTAATCTAGGAGTTAAGGAAAAGACAACAACAAATAGTAGAGGGGATAAGATTGTAACCACTTTTAAATATCCTCATGATTATAGTTTTCCACCATATCAGAGGATGAAACATTTAAATATTCTGTCTCCTGTCATAGAACAAAATTCTTACAAAGAATTTGTTTCAGAGAAGAATCTTTTATTCAAAAAGAAAACAACTTATAGGAATTGGAAAAATAATACTTTCGCTCCAGAATTAATCCAAAAACAAAAAGGAAAGGGGGAATTAATAAATAAGATTATCTTTAAGCACTATGATAATAAAACAGGTAATTTAACTGAATATCAACAGGCTGATGGCACCACAATAACATATCTCTGGGGCTATTGTAAAGGACAATATCCTGTAGCTAAGATAAAAAATGCAACATTGGCAAGTGTTGAAGAAACCTTAACAAGGTCTGAATTGGATGCTATTAAAAATGGTTCTTATTCAATGCAAACACTTATCAATAAATTGAATAAAATTAGAACAAAACTTCCAGAGGCTATGGTAATTACTTATACATACGAACCGTTAATTGGAATAACTAGTATAACAGATCCTAAAGGATATACGACTTACTATGAATATGATAAATTTAATCGTTTAAAGTTTATGAAAGATCATGATAGAAAACTTTTAGAAGAGAACCAATACAATTACAAAAAACTATAAAATTTTAAGATTATTATCGGAATTTTTATAGTAAATATTAAGTTTTACAAGGTCTTAATAGTGGACAACCAAAAATAGGATTAAAAGAGATTCATTAAATGAATGAGGTTATAGTTTCATTTGTTAAATAACAAATTATGAATTTTTATAGTATCATCTTTACCTACATAAAAACCTTACAATTAGTAAGGTTTTTATGTAGGTAAAGATGATATATCTCAATTACTTTGTCGTTTCAATTTTATATTATGAAAGTTAAGGTAGTTTTATTTTTAACAACGTTACAATTGTTATTTTCTTGTACTGTATATCATAATATTATTGAGCCACAACAAAACTATTCGAAAGGATATTATCTTATAGGTTCTATTTTGGAGGGAAAAGAAAATAGAAGTTTTCCTGTATATGTAGAGAAAATAAAATTGAGTTGGAAAGAGATTACGCTTACAAAAAAAAATATAAAACGATTAAATTCTGATTTAAAAGATGATTATAAGCTTGCCATAAATGATTCTCTACATAATTATCCGAAATTTTTAAAAATAGAGATGGCAGATTATCCTACATTACTTTCAAGTCTAAAGAAAAAAATAAATCAACCGGTATTAAAAACGCTACAAAATAATCCCAAATTAGCAATGATAACGAGTTTGGATATCTATTTTAATGACATTCAGACTCGCATTATTAAAAATGCTTCTGTACTCTATTTGATTAATCCAAGACAAGGATATTATGCTATAGAAGCTTTATCTAGCGATGGAAAAAAACAACTAATTCCTATTGAGCAAGGGCTAGTTTTAAAATTAAAAACGAAAGGATTTTGTTGGGAATTAGATAATAGAAATCAGCCTGATTTAGTAGATATATCAGATAATTGTCGTTCAGGAAGTGAACGCAAGATCAAAAATCTTACAGTAATTGATAAAACAAAAGGATTATGGTAAATCGGCTTTATAACTTTTTCATATTGATTTTTATCGTTTTTATCATGTTTTCATGCGAAGAAGTTTTTTTTGAAGATGATATTTCTTCCGATACTATTGAAATTCTATCCCCAACCGATAATTCCAGAATTGAAGGAACGGAAATTACTTTTTATTGGAATAAACTAGAAGGGGCTGCTAGTTATCGGATTGAGATTGCCAGACCTGATTTTAGTTCTGGACAATATATTATAAACGAAGAAGTAGATGGGGTATCTTATCAAACGGAATTACCGTTGGGTGAATATGCATGGAGAGTAACAGCTTTAAATTCTCAGTATACTTCTTCATATATCGAACGTAAATTTAAATTAGTAGATATCACGGAATTTTATAACCGAAAAGTAAAAGTCATTAAACCTACTGAAGATAGATTAATAAGCAATACAATTATTTCTGATGTAAGTATAGCATGGAATGCGGTAGTAGATGCAAATTTATATCGAATAAAAGTTGAAAATAACAACGAAACGATAAGTGAATTTACCACGACAGATACAATAGCAACGATTACTGATTTCAAAGAAGGACTTTCAATAATCAAAATTCGAGCTGAAAATGATAGTGAAAATACAGTGTATTCTGATGTAGCGGTTTTATTGGATATGGTTTCTCCTTCTACACCAATTTTAGATAGTCCAGAGAACAATACACAAATAGATCAAGAAACCGAAGTCAATCTATCTTGGTCTCCAGAAATTACGACTAATATTTATAGTGCAAACGAGTTTGATAGTTTATATCTTTTTTATGATATAAATATGAAGTTATTGGTTAGAAAAGAGCGTATAAATAATACGGAAATATCGTATGAATTTCAGAGAGATAGCACTTATTACTGGTTTGTTCGTAGATTTGATGAAGCAGGGAATGCTTCAGATACTTCACAAGTAAGAAAATTTTCTTTAAAGTGATGAAAAATAAGAAATTAACTTATTTTTTGATGCCTTTGGTAATACTGATTTGGGGCTATCTTATTTATAAAATAGTATTAGGTTTCTCAGGAAATGATTCACCAATTAATATTACTCAAAAAAGAACAGAAAGTATTGAAACACAAAAAAAATATATTGAAAAGCAAGATACTTTTTCCTTGGAAAAAATACATAGAGATCCGTTTTTAAATATTCTTTATAGAGTTAATAAAACGAAAACAGCTAAAAAGCAGTTCCAGAAGGAAAAACTAGAATGGCCTTCCGTAATTTATAAAGGATTAGTGAGTAATGTAAAAGGGAAAAAATCAATAGCCTTAATAAAAATTGAAGGAAAACAATTTTTTTTTCAAGAGGGAGAAAACAATATGGACTGTAAGTTGATTTTTGTAAGTGAGAATAAAATCACCCTTCTTTATAAATCTAAAAAAAAATCATTTGTAAAACAATAACGTGTAATAATGCTAGCAAAACTTTTAAAATTGAAAGTTAAAAGTAGTTCACTTTATATCGTTTTAGTTATTGGTGTTCTTATTGTAATTCTTTTGGGAGGATTTTTATTATTGGTTAAGAATAAGATGCTTTTTAACTCGAAAATTTCGAATGTTTCAGACGATTTGAAGTCTCTTGATAAATCGATATTAACTTATCCTAAACTTTCCAGTACTGTTTCAGTAAATACCGATTATTGGGGAGCGTTTACCAAAATTGAAGCAACAAATAAAGAACTTACTAAAGATGCTCTTTTGTTAAATGCTAAAGATTCATTAGTACCGAGTATTTATTTAGAAGATCATAATTCTCCTTTAGTAATAGCTGGAGGTTCTCAAATTGCTGGCGTAGTGAAAATACCTAAAGGATATTGGAAGTTGGGAGCAATTAGTGGAAATTATTTTAGAGGAACCTTAACAAAGGTTAATCAGGTATTAAGGAGTCAGGAGTTACCAGTTTTAGATTCAAAATGGAGAAAATATATAAAAAAAATACTGAACTCTAATAGATCAAATTATATCGGTAATTATAATATGTTTTTTAAAAGCCGTACAAACATTTTTGATAAACCAACCCTATATTATAGTAGCGATCAAGGTACATATCTACAAGGTCAGTATATAGGAAATATAATTATAAAAGACAATGTTGAAATTGAGGTTTCTAAAGAAGCGGATCTAAGGGACGTTTTATTGGTTGCTCCTAAAATAGTTATAGCTGATAATTTTAAAGGTAATATTCATTGTATAACGAATGAAATAAGTGTAGGAAAAAATGTTAGACTTATTTATCCCTCTTCAATTTGTGCTTTAGAAAAGAAAACAAGAAAAAAAAAGATCATAAATAATTGGGAGAATATTCCTGATATAAAGGTAGGCAATAATACTTTTATTAATGGGCCTGTAATTTTTTTGAAAGAAAATACGAATGATGATAGAAAGGCAAACATACAATTTGAAAAAGGAAGTAAAATTATAGGAGATATTTATTGTGAGGGGTATACAGAGTTAAGAGGGAGTGTAATAGGGAGTGTATATACAAGTTACTTTATTTATACTCATCAAGGATCAAAATATATTAATTATTTATTTGATGCTAATATTGATTCAAATTTTAAAATATCTCGTTATTCAGGAGGTTTGCCATTTGCTTCTAGCGGAAATTATATACTAGCATCATGGCTTTATTAAAAATATTTCAAACAAAACTTAATGGCTCAAGTTTAATTGAAAATTTAGTGGCTTCGGTAATTATAATGTTAGTGTTTGTAATCGCTAGTTTTAGCATTAATAATGTTTTAAGAAACCAAACTAACTCTTCCGCAAAGCTAGATAATCATGTAAAAGAGTTAACGTATTTAGTGGTTTATGATAAAATAAGTGAAGGCTATACTGAAACTTATATAAATTGGAATATTGAAGTAAGGGGAGATAATACGAAAACTTTTCTTATTGTTCTTGATAAGCATACCGGTATAGAGAAAAAAGAAGAACTTCTTAATGCATTCTAAAAAAAAAATAGCAGCATTTACATTAGTTGAAATGGTTGTAGTACTCATAATTGCTTCCATTATTATCGCTTTGTCATTTTCCGTTTTAAATTTGGTACGAAAAAATTTATCAAAAATTGAGCAGCAGTATATAAAAGAAACAAACCGGTTGTTATTTCAAGCTGCTCTAGAAGCAGATTTCTCAAAATACGATCAATCTTTACTAGTATTTGATCGTAAATTAGTATTTAGAAATCGATTAGATTCAGTTACTTATACATTTATTGAAAACCGAGTTATTCGAAACAAGGATACATTAAATTTTAAAATTCAGAAAGCTGATTTTTTATTTAAAGGAGATACCATAACTAATGGTTATTTTGATGCTGTAGGAGTATTTCAAGAGAATACATCAGAAAAAGTTTTTTGTTATAGGATTAATGATGCAAAAACATATCTAAATGAAAATTAAACTTGCAACATTAAAAGAGAATAAACCAAACGATAGAATACAAAAAGAAGGAAAATTTAGTGCCTTGCTTCAGCAAGAAATTTCTTTTAGCCGAGGAAGATGGAGCACTAAAAAAAAGGAACAGTTTTTTACCGAATTGAGTGTACTACTTACCTCAGGAATAGATCTTAGAATTTCATTAGAGTTATTATTTGAAGAAAATAAAAAGAGAAAGGATGAAAATTTTTATTCTGAAGTGTATGCAAATGTTGTTAAAGGAACAGCTTTTTATCAAGCTTTACAGCAAACAGGAAAGTTTACAAATTATGAAATACAAACGTTAAAAATAGGTGAAACAACCGGAAATATCGGAAAAGTTACAAATGATTTAGGAGAATTTTGTAAAAAAAAGAATGACCAAAAACGACAATTATTATCAGCATTAACTTATCCTATAATTGTGATTGTTACCGCTATGCTAGTCGTATTTTTTATGATGAATTATGTAGTCCCTTTATTTAAAGATATATTCGATCAGAATAACGTACAATTACCGGCTATAACACAACTAATATTAAATTTTTCTACCTTTTTTAGTGCTAATTTTGGAAAAATAGGATTTCTTATACTTTTGTTAATTTTCGTTTATTATTTCTTAAATAAAAAATTGTGGTTTCAAAGGATATTCTCTAATATTCTTATTAAAATTCCTTTGATAGGAAGTTTTGTTAAAGCTGTATTTATACTAAGGTTTATTCAAGTAATGAGACTCTTATCTAATTCAAAGGTATCTATAACTGAAAGTTTAGAGATGAGTCATTCGTTAATTTCATTTTACCCATTAAAAACAGCTATAGCAGGAATTAACGAGAAAATTATTAAAGGAAAGAGAATGAGTGAAAGTTTTCGAGAGTATCCCATCTTCGATAACCGGATTATTACTCTATTAAAAGTAGCTGAAGAGACCAATCAAACAGAATTTATATTTGAGAAATTATACGACCAATATTCAAAAGAACTAGACTATAAATCTAAACAGATTACGAATATTTTAAATCCGATTTTGACACTTTTTATCGGTGCTGTTGTTGGCATAATTTTAATAGCAATGTATTTACCTATGTTTAAGTTAAGTTCAGTTATTAATTGATCTAAACCTTACTTATAGTAAGGTTTCTGATTAACTCCAATGCGTATTCTTCCCGTATTTTTATCAAAAATACAGGAAGAATGAAATTATCAATAATAATAATTTTTTTGTTTGCTTTTTCTTTTAGTTATGCACAACTAGAAGATAGAGGAACTTATATGCTATTAAAAAAAGATAGTCTTGGAATAGGTGTAAGACCTCGGCATAAACTTGAAGTGAGTGGAGGAACAAAATTAGGAAAATCTTTATTTGGAACAATAGTTCCTTCATCTGAAAATAGTTGGATTCGTGATACCTGGTTGACTTCTCAAAATGGATTAGAGTGGGATCAAACTAATCATATTTGGAGACGTGGAGCTAGTCCGTATAATGATTTTGGAGGCATTATATGGGAAGATGGTTCTACGTATTTTATAAGAAGTGTTAGTGGTGAAAAATTAGAATTTACAAATGAAGAACTTTTACAAAACTCTTTTATGACGATTAATAATACTAACGGTTATATTGGAGTAAATACAAATAAACCAGATTCCCAATTCACCGTAAAAGGTGAAATACATGCATTGGAGGTAAAAATAAATACTGAATTTTGGGCTGATTTTGTTTTTTCCAAAAATTACCAATTACCTAAACTTTCAGAGGTAGAAAATTTTATTGCAAAGTATGGACATCTTCAACATATTCCAAGTGAAAAAGAGGTTGTAAAAGAAGGAATAGAATTAGGAGAAATGAATCGTTTGTTACTCCAAAAAATTGAAGAACTTATGTTGTATTCTATCGATCAGGATAAGCGTATTAGTAAACTGGAAGCTCAATTATCAAAATTCCAACAATAATTTTTTTGAATATAATTCATCAAATAAATATTTAAAGAAAAAAAGGGGCTAGTCAATATTATAAACATAATACACCTAAAATTTTTAATGAATAGAGTAAATGAAAAAAATATTATTATTAGTATTTGTTACAATGTTATGCCATTCAGTATTTAGTCAAACTCTTTTACAAGGAAAGTATTTGAAGCCTCTAGGTGATGATGGGGATCCTTTTAAATGGATTAAATTTGGAGAACCAGAAGAGTATTGGGCTGGATTTATGTGGAACAATACAAGTCGTAACTATGGAAACGGAAATGATTTCACGATATATACCTATGATAATAGAGATATTGTTTTAGCGCCAAATAATGGGAATATAATATTAAACCCTAGGAATACAGCTGGAAATATTGGTATTGGGATAACAAACCCTAATTACAAACTGGATGTATATGGTACTATCCATGCTAAGGAAGTTCGAGTTGATCTAAATTCCTGGCCCGATTATGTTTTTGAGAAGGATTATAAATTACCAACAATTAAGGAAGTAAAACAATTTATAAAGGAGGAAGGGCATTTACAAGGGGTTCCAAGTGCTAAAGAGGTTAAAGAAGAAGGTATAATGCTGGGCGGAATGGATGCAAAACTGTTGCAAAAAATTGAAGAGTTGACCTTATATCTCATTAAACAAAATGAAGAAATAGCTTATTTAAAAGAGGAACTAAAAAATTTAAAATTAAGTATTAAAAATTAGGCTATATGATGAGGTTTTTTCCATTAAAAATAATCTTTATTTTATTTACAACAGTAGTTTTTGCTCAAGAAGCAGTATATGTTCGAGGAACAGGGAATTTGGATAATCTGAAAAATCGGATTGTTAAAATAGGAGAAAATATAATTTTTAACAATTATACTGCTGCTTATAATTCACTTTCAGGCAGGGGATTAGCACTTACCATTCTTGATGCAGAAACACATCAACATATATCATCAATTAATTATGATACTTTTGGAAGCAGTAGTGAGTCTGATGCACTGGCCCAGGCACTTAACAATCTAGGAAAAGGAAAGATAGGTATTTTAACATCTCGTGATGCCTGGGAATCCAATGTTACGGAAAACCTTAGAGACGCAGCATTAAGATTAGGACTATTAAAACTCTCATTGACTAAAGGAGTTCCTAAACAACCCTATGCTGCAATTTTTAGAGGGGCAAATGCCGAATTTAACAATTCAATGGTTATTGAAGTGCTCCAACCAGCAAATACGAACGCAAATTATGCAGTAATATCAACAATGCTTATCGAGGATTCATTTGTAGGAAATGATATTAGTAATGGGTTAATTGTAGCCAATGGAAATAAAAATGAAATAGGATTAAGCCTAAATCATTTGGGAAACGTTGGCATAGGACTAGAAAATCCCGATTCCAAATTAACCGTAAAAGGTAACATCCATGCACAAGAGGTTAAAGTTGATTTGAATGGAGTTATTGCTCCCGATTATGTATTTAAGCAGGGATATGATTTATGGAGTATTGAGGAGATAGAATCCTATATTAATAAAAATGGGCATCTCCCTAACGTTCCAGCAGCTGAAGAATTGGAGCAGAATGGTTTGAATTTAAAAGAAATGAACCTAAAATTATTAGAAAAGATCGAAGAATTAACCTTGTATACGATTGAGCAGGATAAACAATTGAAGCATCATGAAATTAGAGAAAGAGAACTTAAAAAACAATTAAGTGAACAACGGACATCGTTAAGATCTCTTTTAAAACGTATTGAAATCCTGGAAAAGGAGTAACCTATAAATAATAGCCTTAATCAAAAATAAAAGAATCCAGTGATGGATTGAGTAGCGATGAATACTCCTCTTTAAAAACTAAAATATGTTATCTAGATCTTATTTTTTAATTTTCCTTTTTCTGCCTTTGTTGGCTTTAAGTCAAAACATCTTTCCTTCATCGGGTAATGTTGGGATTGGTACTGCTAATCCTATTGCTAACCTACATATTGACGGCTCGGGTAAAACTGTGATTTTTGGAGATCCAAAGAGTGCTAATTACCCCGCTTTAAAATTTTTTACAGGCCATTCCGATGGTTATAACTATATTCAGTCAGGTGGGAATACAGAAGGTAATATTAGAATAACAAAATTTAATACCACTAACCAAAACATTGATAATTTTCAGGTTTACGCTTCCAACACTTTTTTCAGTGGAAACTTAGGTATTGGTCAGTTATCTCCAAAAGCAAAATTTCATTTAAAATCAAATGTAGTACAAAATAGTAGTGTAGATCGATATGACGCGAATATGATCATAGAGGCTACTTCAAATACAAGAAATATTTCAGAAGGTGCTGTCTTAGGATTTGTAGTTCCTGCAAGTCAGAATGGAACTAATCCTTGGCAGCAAGGAAGAATAGTGGTAAGCCCAGATAATACTTTAAATAATAACGCCGAAGGTAAGATGTATTTACAAACCCGTTATTATAATGGTAATAGCACTTGGAAGTGGCGAGATAATTTAGTTTTAAAGCCAAACGGAAATGTTGGTATAGGGACACTTGAACCAGATTCAAGATTGACAGTAAACGGAAATATTCACACACAAGAGGTTAAAGTCGATTTGAATGGTGTAGTAGCTCCAGATTATGTTTTTGATTCTAATTATAGATTACTTACGCTTCAGCAGGTTCAGGAATTTATTGATAAACATGGTCACTTGCCTAATGTACCCTCCGCAAAAGAAATGAATAAAGAAGGTCTGCATTTAAAAGAGATGAATCTAAAACTTCTTGAAAAAGTTGAAGAACTCACCCTCTATACAATCGAACAACATAAAGAAATTATGAGATTGAAAAAGCTTGAAAAAAGACTGGAAAAAATAGAGGAACTTCTTCAAAATACAGTTCTACATTAAATTTAATCGATGTACCATGATTTTAAAAATGAAGCAAAATTATATTATAACCCTAGTCTTTATTTTAAATTCTAGTATTTATTCCTTCGCACAAAATTGGAATGCTAATTCTAATAATTACATTGTAGGGAAGGTTAGTATAGGTACACAAGAATTAGACATATCAGGTACCAGTATAAATAATTTAGTAGTAGGTAATGCAGATAATGGTGAAGGTATTATTATTAATACCAAAGAAGATAAAAATGCAATTCTGGCATTTGGCAAAAATTATTCTTTAGAAGCCCGATTTATATACAGCAACTTAAACAGTAAACTGGAGTTTTATAGACCTGAAACTGGTTATTTACGTTCTTTAACCGCAGATGGGTCATTAGGAATAGGTATTAGAAATCCAACAAACAAGCTGGATATTAATGGGAGCTTACTTTTTCATAAGAATTCTGGTGGTTATTTAAACTTAGGAATGGATCAACGTTCAGATTTTATAGAAAATCTTGATGGTGCCTATATTTATTCAGGAGATGGTCCACGTGGTAAAATGCCCGCGGGAACTCTGGTAATTCAGTCTAGATCTAATCAAAATCGAAATATTTTATTTGTAACTGGTAGTAGTCCTGAAGAACGTATGCGAATTACTGGTACTGGTAATGTAGATATAGGTACTTTAAACCCTGATGAAAAATTAGCGGTATATGGGACGATTCACTCAAAAAAGGTTCAAGTGTATATAAACAACTGGCCTGATTATGTTTTTGCATAGGGTTATGAATTAAAAACACTTGAAGATATAATGATTTTTATAAAGGAAAATGGAGATCTCCCGGAAATTCCGAGCAGTGCAGTAGTTGAAGAAGAGGGAATGCTGGTAGGTAAGATAAACAAGTTATTACTTAAAAAGATTGAAGAGTTTACACTGTATATAATAAATCAGAATATCATACTACAAAAGCAATCAGAAATCATTAAAGAACATGAAAATAGACTTTTAAGTGTCGAAAATAAATTAAACAATGCTGAGCAATAAATTATATATTGTACTGTTATTTATCATCAGTACATCTTCCATAAGTATAGGATATTCCCAAACTTGGGAAGCTAATAATGGTAATTTATATATCAATAACCCAACAAAAGTTGGAATAGGTACAAATTCACCCCAAGCTCCGTTGCATATTAATAATGGAGGTAATTCCTATGGAGCAATTTTGGCTACAAGTTCAGAAAGTGCTTTTACTCTATTTACTAAATCGCTTGAGCGTACTACATATTCTGAAGTTTTCCGTTTGGGACTAAAATACAATTTAGATGAAAATAATGGCTTTATATCTTTTTATAGAGGAGGAGATACTTTTGGAGGCTTTTTAGGCTTTTCAACCAATGGAATTGAAAGATTACGGATTTCTCGAAATGGTAATGTAGGCATAGGAATTTCTAATCCCGATGAAAAATTAACCGTTAATGGAAGTATTCATACTAAAGAAGTGCGTGTCGATGTTAATGGGTTCTCAGTTCCAGATTATGTTTTTCACGAAGATTTTGATCTAATAAACTTACAAAAACTTAAGAAGTATATTGAAGAAAACCATCATTTACCTAACATTCCATCAGCTTTAGAATTTGAAAATAAAGGCATGAATCTTAAACAAATGAACCTGTTGTTACTTCAAAAAATCGAAGAATTAACGCTATATGTCTTAAGCTTACAGGAGCAGGTAGATCAATTAAAAACACAGAACTAGTTATAAAACATTAATAAAAAACGGTACTCATGACACGAAAATATATTCTCGTATTTTTTCTATCTATTTTTTTTACTGGAAATCTTATAAGAGTAAATGCTCAGACAGTTTATAGTGGAATTTACAAAACATTTTCTGGTAATACAGGGTATCATCATTTAACCAGAAATAGTAATAGTAATACTGCGGCAGTATATATTAATCAGGAAGGTAGCGGAGATATTTTAACGCTTTCTTCAGGAATTTACGCTCCAAATCAAAATAATAGATTGGTATTTCGCAATGATGGTTCTATTAATATGGGAGAACGAGGCGGGAATTATGATTTTCAGATTAGAAGGATGGGAGCAGAAGGCAGTGTTGTGTTGCTTTTGGAGGCCGACTCAGATAATAGTGTAGAAAACAGTAATCCATTAATAAAAATGCAACAAGATGGTAAAACTATTGGTGCAAATATTGGGTTTTCAGAATCACAATTTGGAGCTAATAATTTTGGCATAGGCATGCGTTATGCCAGTCAGGATAAAAATGATGTGTTTATAATTACCCCTCAAAACGGTTTTGTAGGGATAGGAACAAAATCTCCTGATAGTAAATTAACGGTGAGAGGAAAAATACATACCCAGGAAGTGAAAATTGACCTGAACGGTTGGGTGGTTCCTGATTATGTTTTTCTTGATGATTACAATTTAAAATCACTAGAGGAGGTAGAATTATTTATAGATAACAATGGGCATTTAGAAAATATTCCTTCAGCAAAGAAGGTAGAGGAAGAAGGGTGGAATGTGAAGTCCATGAACTTAAAAATGCTAGAGAAAATCGAAGAGCTTACTTTATATGTGATAGAACAAAATAAAATAAATAAGGAGCAACAGGAAGAAATAGCAGAACTAAAAAAACAGATGCATCAACTTAGGAAAGATAAATAGTCACATATAATAAGAATAATATGAAAATTTTAGTTATAAACATTGTATTTACTTTAATTAGTTCCTCTATATATGCTCAGTTTACCGATCAGGGGTCTTATTCTATAACTGGGGATAGTATAGGAATAGGGACTGTACCTAAAGCAAAATTTCATGTAAATGGAGGAACTAAATTAGGAAAATCTTATTTTGGAACTATTGTACCATCTTCGGCTAATAGTTGGATTAGGGATACTTGGATGACTGCAAGTACCACTTTAGAGTGGGATAATTCTAAAAATGTTTGGAGAAGAGGAGAAGGAACATATAATGAGTTTGGAGGAATAATATGGGAAGATAATGCGACTTATTTTATTCGTGGAAACAGAGGAGCTAAATTAGAATTCACAAATGAAGAGTTCCTGAAAAACTCTTTTATGACGGTTAGTGTTAATAATAATTTTGTTGGAATCGGAACTATTCATCCAGATGCTCGTTTAAGCGTAAATGGAACTGTCCATTCTAATGAAGTGAAGGTGGACACTAAAGAATGGGCCGATTATGTATTTGAAGAAGAGTATAAATTGCCAGATTTGTTAGAGGTCGAAGCTTATATAGATGCAAATAAACATCTAGAAGGAATTCCTACAGAAAAACAGGTGATTGATAGTGGAATAAAGTTGAAAGAAATGAATATTAAACTTTTAGAAAAAGTAGAACAGTTAATGCTCTATACTATTAAACAAGAGAAAAGCATCCAAAAGTTACAAAAAGATAATATACTTATAAAAGCAACTTACAAAACACTCTTAGACTCTATTAAAAATTCTAATTCCTTCGGAAAATAATCTTCCCCACTACAATTAATTTAATCAAGAAAAAATGAAGAAACTTAGTCTTTTTTTGTTCGTATTATTAAACACTACTTTTTTATTTGCTCAATTTGAGAAACGTGGAAATTATATAATTACTAGTGATAGTGTTGGGATTGGTATAAGACCCAGAGCTAAGCTAGAAGTTAGAGGAGGTACTAAATTAGGATTTTCTTTATTTAGTTCTGTAGAGAGCTCTTCTGCTAATGGATGGTTGAGAGATACCTGGTTATACGCTAAAGATGGATTAAAATGGAATGAAAATAATAAGGTTTGGCAAAGGGGGGCATATCTATACAACGATTTTGGAGGTATTATTTGGGATGATGGAGGTACTTATTTTATAAGAGAAAATCGAGGAGATAAATTAAACTTTACGAATGAGGAATTTCTGGAAACCGCTTTTTTATTTGCAAATATAGCTACAGGATATGTTGGGATAGGAACCATACATCCAGATGCTCGTTTAAGCGTTAATGGAACGGTTCATTCTAATGAAGTGAAGGTAGATACCAAAGAATGGGCCGATGTTGTGTTTAGAGATGAATATAGCTTACCTACATTAAAAGAAATAGAAAAGTTTATTACTGAAAATAGGCATCTTGAACATATACCAACAGAAAAAGAAGTTGTTAAAAATGGAGTAGAAGTAGGAGTAATGCTGAAATTGTTATTGCAAAAAGTAGAAGAACTAACGCTATATACTATTGAGCAACAAAAAGAAATTGAAAAATTAAAAAAGCAAAATAATAACACTCTCTAAATAATTAGACTATGAATAAAATATCCTTGTTTTTTATAATTCTTAGTTGTTTACCCTTTTTTAGTTACGGGCAATGGGTAGATAACGGAAACAAAATGACAACTTCTGATGTATTAGAACTAACTAAACCTATATTGACTTCTAGTGAAATTGAAATTAGAGATAAAGTTTTTGGAAAGGGCTCTGATAAAACAGTTTTCTTTAGAGATGATTTAAAAAATGATAATACATATTTAAAATTACAATTGGGAGATGAAAATAGAGGAATATTTGATATCGGTTATTTGAGATATCAGGATAGTATTTGGGTTTCTACTTTTATATTAAATAACGGAAGTGTGGGAATAGGGAAGGCTGATCCAACCAATAAATTAGATGTTAATGGAACTATTCATTCTAGAGAAGTAAAAGTAGATCGAGAAAATTGGGCAGATTACGTATTCAAGGAAGATTATGAGCTTAAAAATTTGACAGAGGTTGAAAAATTTATTCGTGAAAATGGGCATTTAGAGGATATTCCGAGTGAAAAAGAGGTTCAAAAAAATGGAGTCAAGCTTGGAGAAATGAATGCTAGGCTATTACAAAAAATAGAAGAACTGACTTTGTATATTATAGATCAGCGCAAGACAATTGAAGATTTAAATGTACGAGTAACTCAACTGGAAAATAAATAATGGAAAAAGCAATTTCACATTTTACCCTAAACCAAAATAGTGTTTTTTCACTAGTATTCTTTTTTTTAATTTATTCACCTTTTTCACTACATGCTCAGCAGGAAGTAGTCGAAAAATCATATCATTTAACTACAGGAGATGGTTGGTATCGTATTGTTAAAGGTACAGTCTTTACGAGTTGTAAGATAAGAATTCATGGTATAAATGATAATAATAAAGTTACCGACTTAACTTTTTATGTATCCGCAATGGCATATGATCAAGGCGGTAATATTAGTATTGTAAATAATCAACATTATAATCAGAATCATATCGATGAAATTAGATCTGGTACTATAATAGAAAACAATAGTAGAAAATATGCTATAGATGTACACTTAGTTAATTTAGATGGAGATACTGATCTTAAGATCGAAGCGGAAAATAGGGTAAGTTTAGTAAACACACCAATATTCAATCCAATTCCTATACCTGAAAAAGGATTAGTGTCTATTTCGGGTAAAAGTTTAGGTATAGCTAGCACTCGATATCCGATATATTTGGGGAATAAAGTGGGCATAGGAACTACGAATTTAGGGAGCTGGAAATTAGCAGTAAATGGAAAAATAAAAGCAAAAGAAATTAAGGTTTCTACTGACTGGGCAGATTTTGTTTTTTCGGATACTTACAAGTTACCAACCCTTGAAGAAGTTGAAACTCACATTAAATAAAAGAGACATTTAAAAAATATTCCAAGTGCTAAACAAGTAGCTGCCAATGGAATTTTGTTAGGAGAGATGAATTCAAAATTACTTCAAAAGATAGAAGAGCTTACGCTGTATACCATCGAACAGCACAAAGAATTGGAAAATATCCGAAATGAAAAATCTTGATTTGAACAAAAAGGTGAACATACTTTATGCTGAATTGCAAGAAATAAAATCAAAATTATAGTGAATATGAAGAGTAATGGGAATTTAGCGGTAGGTATGGCAGTTTTGTTTTATCTTGTTTTTACTCTGCCTGTGCAAAGTCAAGGAAACGAGGGATATTTTGATAGCTTAAACTTAAGAAGTAGTATTAAATTCCTAGGTAATGATGGAGGAACAGGCTTTAGGTTTGATCTAAGCGGAAACAAACAATTTCTTCATGTTGCCGGGCTTGGCCTTTTGGCAAGGGAAGATGGAATGCAAAGTTTAGGCGGTGGCGGTTGGAGGTTTAAAGATCTCTGGTTATCTCGGAATGCGTATGTAGGCAATGCGATAGCCGTAAACACCAGAAGAACTTCAGGTTATAATTTAGCGGTAAACGGTAAAATTCTGGCCAATGAAATCACTGTAAAAACCGGATGGGCTGATTTCGTATTCGAAGAAGATTATCAATTGCCTGATCTGTATGAAGTGGAGAGTTTTATAAAAGAAAACGGTCATCTAGAAGGAATTCCTACAGCACTAGAAATTGAAGAAAAAGGAACGGACTTGGGAGCAGTGAATGTAAAATTACTACAGAAAATCGAAGAGTTTTATACATTATTGAACAAAATCACCGGTTGGAAAAGCTCTCTGAGTTAGAAAAGAGGCTCCAGAAAATGGAGCAATCCATGAAAAAGAAATAATAGGTAGAACAATTAAAAATTTGAAGAACATAAATGGCTATAAACTATTTTCAATCATGATAAATAATAGAATAAAAAGAATATGCATAATTGCTTTTATCTGTTTCACCACTTTTGTCAATGCACAGGTTAATGATACCGGAAATAACGTTGGTATAGGAGTTTCAAATCCCTCTGAAAAATTACATGTTGCCGGAAATGTAAAAGCGACCTCTTTTTTAGGGGAATGGAACGGTACAAATATTAGTGGTGTATTGTTTAAATCGTCCGATAGCAAAGACTGGAATAATAATCAGTACAGAAATGGAATATATAGAAAATATGGAAGTACCAATAATCCTTTTGGAGGAACACATGCTACTTTATTGCATGTAGGTCAAAATGACGGCCATTATTGGGGTTTTCAACTAGCTTCTGATAATAATAAACAATTCAAATATCGAGGATTTACAAGTAATGGTCAATTTAATGCCTGGTATGATATTTATCATTCCGGTAATTTCAATAAAACGGTACTGGATAAAAATGTTCCTAATTTAGTATATACTAACCTTAATAATAACTTTTCTTCAGACCAAAGCATAAATGGAAAGCTTAATATTACCGGTAGTTTGGGGATAGGTACCCAAAGCACAGGTGCTTGGAAGTTAGCTGTTAACGGAAAAATTAAAGCAAAAGAAATAAAAGTAGAAATAGGATGGGCAGATTTTGTATTTGAAAAAGAGTATGATTTACCAACTTTAGCTGAAGTTGAAAATCATATTAAAAAAACAGGTCATTTAAAGGATATTCCTAGTGCTAAAGAAGTAGAAAAAAATGGAATTTTTCTTGGAGAAATCAATGCTAAATTATTACAAAAAATTGAAGAATTAACATTGTATACTATTACACAAGAAAAGAAAATTGAAAAGATTGAAAAAGAAAACGAGTCTTTAAAATTTTTAGCAAATAAGTTTCTTGAATTACAAAAAAGATTGGAAAAATTGGAAGAAAAATAAAGGTGGTTTCTTAATGGCATACGTAATATATTGCAAGTTATAGCCTACTTACAAAAATCTCAGCGGATTTTCTATTCGATTTTATTTACTGAATTAGGTTATTAGACATCTAAAAAACCATATAAACACATTATGTTCTAATAACGAAAAATTATAGCTTACAGCGCATTGGGGCTAGCTTGGAGATTTAAAAATCTATGAATATGAGAGATGGCTAATACTGCTTATTTAGGTAACGCTGTAGTTGTAAATTCATTTAGAACAAAAGGATATGATATTGAAGCGTTAACGCTTTATATGATAGAACAGAATGAATAAAATTTTTTATTACGAAAACAATTAAAAATCAGGAAATTAGACTTATTGAATTTGAAAATAAAAATAATAGATTGTAAGCTTATATAACATAATAAAGTTCAATAAATAGTTTAATAGGCTAAAGCGTTAATAACACTATTTTAATTGAAAATCATTTTCGATTTATTTTAGTCTTAAAATACTTAATAGACAATTGTTAAATTAAATTAAAAATTTACTTTTGTAGCATGCTTTTATCAGAAACAAAAGCTTATAAGATCACTGCGTTACGGCTAACCCTGCTAAGGCAATAACAATTGTTTGAAGTTTACAAGGAAGAAAGTAAGACTACAAATTTTCCCTACAAAAATTAGCAGCCTTACTTAAAAGTTAAGAATATTTCAAAAATAAGGATCTAGCTAAAGATAAAAGTATAGGAAAACCCTACTTTTAGTAGGGTTTTGCATTTATATATTACATATAATCTATTTATATTAGGTAGTCTTTTTAATAAAGTACCAGATATTTATATATTTTTTATGAAGCGTATACTACTTCTAAGTTTTTTCTTACTTCTTTTGCACCAAGCTAATGGTCAATCATTATTTATTCCAAATGGGAGTATTAGTAATTCGGAAAATTCCAATATTGGAATAGGAGTTAATAATCCCGAAAAGAGACTTCATATTAAAAATGGAGATTTTTTAATAGAACTTCACAATAATAAATATCCTCCTAAAATTTTAATGGAAAAGTTTCAAGCTAATCCTTATTTGACATTTTATAGGTGGACTGGTGTAGAGAATAAATATTTTGCGACTAGATTGCTTCATAGGGGAAGTTTTGGTTTAAAAATTCAAATACAAAATAATGCTACATCAATTTCTGATATAGAATATATAGATGTTATGAATTTTTTGAATAATGGTTCTATAGGTATAGGCACTTCTTCAACAGGTGATCACAGGTTAGCGGTTGAAGGTTCTATTGGGGCTAGAGAAGTTAAAGTAACGACTGACTTTTGGCCGGACTATGTGTTTGATCAGGATTATAATCTTCTTCCTTTATCTGTCGTTGAAAAATATATTTTGAGAAGCAAACATCTTCCGGATATTCCGAATGCAAAAGAGGTAAATGAGCAAGGGATTGAATTAGGAGAAATGAATAGTAAACTACTACAAAAAGTAGAAGAATTAACTTTATATATTATTCAAATTAACAAAAAGCTTGAATATCTTGAAGAAGAAAATAATCGGTTAAAAGATTTAGTTGAGTAGTTTATTTTATTAAAAACGCCTGTTAGAATATTATTTTTTTGTAATAAACTAAACTATTAATTGATTCTTTTTAATTGAAAATAGTTATGCTAGCATCTGATAATTTTAAAATTAACTAATAAAGAAAAGTAAGACTACAAATTTTCCCTACAAAAATAAGTAGCCTTACTTAGAAGTTTAGAATATTTCAAAAGTAAAAATTAGACTAACGATAAAAGTATAGTAAAACCTTCCTAAAAGTAAGGTTTTACTTTTTTTGGGATATTTTTAGGTTCACAAATTAATGAATCCTTACTTTTAGTAAGGGTTCACAGTATTCTTTTAAAACTTTAGACTATTAATTTTGGTATAGTTTATAAGTTATTCGCAATAATGTTAAAATATCTCATCCTTAGTAATGATTCCAAGGTGATTTCTCGTATAGAAACAGAAATTATTGAGTTTTCCGATTTTGTTTGTTTGGATACTACTTGTGACTATGATAAAGCTTGTAATACTATTCTAAAAGAGAAACCAGATCTAATTTTTATTGATTTGGATATGGGAAATTCTGCAAATAGCTCTTTTGAGTTTACAAACCATTTATTCCATTATACCGATAACTTGCCAAATTTTGTTGCAATTTCAGCAAATAAGGAACTCGCATATCTTACCATTAAAAATGATTTTTCAGATTATTTATTAAAACCAATTAATGAATTTGAATTCAGACGATGTATTTTAAAATTTAAAAAAAAAAATAAACGAAAAATTAATAGGATATGTTTAAAAAACAATGCTGATTATCAATATTTGGTACTTAACGAAATTCTATACCTTAAAGCTGATAATAATACTACCGACATCATTCTAATCACGGGTAATAAAATTACTGCTTTTGAGACTTTAAAAAAATTTCAACGAAAACTTCCAGTACAGTTCCTACGTATACACAACAGCTATATAATTAATACCTATCAAATTCGAAAAATAAGTTTTAGTAAATCAAAAATCTATCTGACCTCAGCAGATAATGTGGTAAATATTCCTTTTTCAAGGAAGTATAAAAATTTTGTTAAAGACTTTAATCGCCAATTAATAGATGCAGAGTTTTCCAATTTATTAAACTAGTCAGTTACCCTTTAAATTCGGTTAGTTACTATCGGTATTCGGTTATTCACTAATCATTTTAACTGACTCTATATCAGTTTTTTGTTAACATATATTTTTGATAAATAAATGTTAATGAAAAAGATTTGATTATGAGGAATTACTACTTCTATTTTATGATATATAGCTTGTTTAGCTGTTTTATCTCGTGTACACCAGATTCTATTGAGGAATATGATAATCCAATCCTTAATAAAGACAAAGAGATTCAACAAAGAAAACAGAATAATCAAGAAAATGATGAAAAATATTATTTAGAGGATGGAGAAGGCGATCAACTAGGAAATCCATTTGACAGAGGTAAATAGAAAAAAATATGTTAATGCAAAAAAAAGATAGTAATTTTGCATTAATGAAAAGAGTTGTCTTTATCTTCAATATATTTTTGATTATCTGTTCCTGTAATTTAGAGAATGGCATAGAGTCTGATATTGGTGATTCAAAAATGGAGGAGGCTATTATTAAAGCCTCTTCTACCTATAATCGTAAATCAAAAATAAGTGATTGGAAAGGTTTATCAAATGACTCTTTGAAACTGAAAATAGCCTCCAATTTAAGCCGTCATTACAGTAAAGTAAAAGACTCTTTAAACTTCAATTATTGGAATTATCAATTCTTAAACATTTCAAGAAATAAAAACGATCGAAAATCAATAGCTAGTGCTTATTGGGATAGAGCTTCATATAATTATAGACTCAGTAAGTTGGATAGTTCTTATTTTTATTACTTTAAAGCCTCTAAAATTTATGAAGAAACAAATAATACAAAAGAAGCAGCTTCTACGTTATTTAGTGCGGGAGTTATACAAAGAGATTTAAAAGATTATTTGGGGAGTGAAGTGACTACCATTAAATCGCTTAAAATATATCAGCAACTTAACAATCAATTTGGAATATATAGTTGTTATAATAATTTAGGTATTATTCATAATAATTTAAAGAATTTCGATAGATCTTTAAAATATCATATGAAGGCAATTGAAATGGCTAATAAACTTAACAAGGAGCTATTAGTTGCAAGTTCAAAAAATAATATTTCGGTAGTTCTCAGAGAAAAAGGAGCATATAAAAAATCAATTTTAAAAATTGAAGAAGCTTTAGAAATAGATTCTATATTTACTAAAAACCCCCAATTATATGCTAGACTATTAGATAATTTAGCATATTCTAAATTGCAAATGGGAGAAAAAAATGATGATATTCTTGATGCTATTTTAAAATCTAAAGAAATTAAAAGTTCCATACAAGATGATGCTGGTTTATCAATAAGTTACCTGCATTTAGCCGAATACTATATTGCAATCGGCCATAAAAAAAAAGCTTTCAATATTTTAAATAGAGAGTTGGAGTTTGCTAAACGAACAATGAACGATAACGATGTATTAACAACCTTAGATTTTTTAGCAGAGTTGGATAAAGAAAATGCATTTGAATATTTACATGAAAGAATAAATATTACAGATAGTCTATTAGATATTGAACATAAAACACAAGATAAATTTGCGAGAATTCAGTATGAGACTGATAAAGTAGTATCGGAAAATGAAAAACTGACTACTGATAAAAAATTAATATTGGGAAGCGGTACTGTAATTATTGCTTTGATAATTTTATTATCCTTTGCCATTTATCAAAAAAATAATATAAAGAAATTACAATTAGAAAAAGCCCAAGTAAAAGCTAATGAAGAGATTTATCAGTTATTGATTTCTCAACATCAAAATATTGAAGAAGCCCGACAAGTCGAAAAAAATCGGATTTCTAAAGAATTACACGATGGCGTATTAGGTAAATTATTTGGAATACGATTTCTTTTATCAAGCGTTAATGAAAAGAATGATGAAGTAGCTATAAATAATAGAGAAAAATATTTAAAAGAATTAGAAAAAACCGAACAAGAAATTCGGCAAATTTCGCATAATTTAAGAGATAATGCTGATATTAATAAAAAGAGTTTTTACGGTATTTTAGAGAATTTTATTTTAGAACAGCGAAGAATTAGTAATTTTAATATTGATTTTAGATTAGATTTAGCTCTAAATATTTTGGATAAAGTTTCTGTTTTATATAAAATAAATATTTTTAGAATTTTACAGGAAAGTGTTTCTAATATTAGAAAGTATGCAGAGGCAACAAATGCTAAAGTTTATCTAGATTTTGTAGAGAATGATAGCCTATTGATTTTAATTATAGAAGATAATGGGAGAGGATTTGATACAAAAAAGAATAGTTCGGGAATAGGAATTAAAAATATGAGGGAAAGAACTTTGGCGATGAAAGGAGATTTTAATATTGTATCTAATCCCGGAAAGACTAAGATTAGTGTTAAAATACCAATCCAGTTATGAATCAAATAACAGTTTTATTAATTGATGACCATTCTTTAATATTAGAAGGTTATAAGAATATCCTATTAAACGATCAAATTATAAATTATAAAATTGATACTGCTTTGAACTGTCAAGAGGCGTATCAAAAGTTGAATTCAGCAAAAAAGGGATACTTTTTTTATGATGTAGTTTGTGTTGATATGAATCTTCCTGCTTTTGAAGAAGAAGAATTATATTCCGGCGAAGATCTAGGAATCTTAATTCGAAATTGGTTTCCAGATAGTAAATTAGTTGTGCTCACTATGCATACTGATAATTTTAGGATATATAATATCCTGAAGAATCTAAAACCGGATACCTTTTTATTAAAAGGCGATATTTCTCCTCAGGAATTTGAACTAGCACTGCGAAAAACTACTAAAGGTGAAATATATTATAGCCATTCTATCAATAGTATGATGCGTTTGACGCTTTCTAATGATTTTGTGTTAGATAAAATTGATAGAACCATTTTATACTATTTATCTAAAGGTATTAAAACCCGACGATTAAGTGAATTCATTCCTCTATCCTTAGCAGGTATAGAAAAAAGAAAAAGGGTAATGAAAGAAATATTTGATGTAGAAGGAGGAGATTATGTCCTTATTGAACATGCAAAAAAACACGGATTTTTATAAAGAACTTAACCTTCTTCTGTTAAGAATAATAGTACAGAATAATTTTTTTGAAGAATGTTGTAGCTCTTTTTCAATAGTAAAAGATACAGAATTGCATTGATTTTTATAATTGAGATCAATTGCATGGAGTAAATTTTCTATGTCTAAATAGGAACCCTTTAGTGTAAATATATAATTTAATTCTGAGAGGTTGTTTTTTTCTATATTTATATGTGGCTCTTGAAAATTTACTAAAACCAAGTTTTTGTTAGATACAGTATATTTTTGAATAAACTTCAGCAATTTCTTTTGATAAAATTCTAGCGGTTGATTTTTCGATTTTAACATCGAATCTACTTTCCTTTTTTTTAGCTGTAATTCTTTTAAGTTGTGATCAATGCCCTTAGTTGAGGTTAATGAAAGTTGCACGGAATTATATTCCTTTATAACAGCAAACGTTTTTTGGATGGCTAGTTTGTAGCTTATAAATAGTAAAACTAATAATCCAAAGGCTGTAAGAATAATATTATACTTAGTTTTCATGTTTTAATTGTAGAGTGATATAAAATGTATAAGTATTATCTTTCTGTTGAAAGTTTTTAATTTTAACTTCAGAAACAAAAGGCTCATTTTCTAATTGGTTCAGATAAAGGGAAACTGAAGTTGGATCTGAAGTATTTCCTTGTATATCAATACTATTTTTTTTTAATTGAATTGAGGAATTATTTTCAATTCTTTTTAAAATAGGTTGGTAAGACAGGTTGAAAATCGATATACTCGTCGGTACAACAGCTATAATTCTATTAATTACATAACTCGGAGGATATAGTTGTTTATTATTGAGTTGTAATAAATCATGATTAAGACTATCTATTTCCTTTTCTAAGCTTTTATAATTATTCAATTTAGCAATTTCATACTGCTGATTAATTTTTAAATTTTCTAGCTTATTGAAATAATGTGTATAAATAATTGTATTGATAAGTAAAATAAATAATATAATCCCCAATCCAATAGGTAAACCTGTTTTTAGAATTTTATTCTGAATTGCATGTGTTCGATTTTTACTAAGATAGGTTTCTAAATCAGGATCTATAGCTTTTTCAAAATAAACTGAAAAGGCACAAACATTGGGCAAAAATACGGAGTTTATTAAATCTTCTCCAATTTTATATTTTGTATCCAGATCAGTTATATCTTCTACATATTCATAATTTGTAATTATTTGTTGCTTAGTTTTTATAGAAAATTGACCAGCTATAAAATTCTCAGGTAGAACTTTTTTTAAAATTGAAGTTTTAAAAAAAACAAAAGATAGATTAATGCAAAAAATATTATATTTTTTGTAAAATTCAATGATCTCTATAACTTCAGATTTTCTACAAATAGCGACAAAAACATAATTACCTTCTTCCAAAGTTTCATAAAAAAAATCATCTTTGTTCAAATTTGGGAAGGCCTTGTCTAGTAAAGAAATACTGTTATTTGATGGTTTTTCGATTTTTCGTATTAAAACTTTATCAGAGGATATGATAATATAAGCATGCTTTATTTTTTTTAGTATTCTCTCGAGTTCTTTTGATGATGAAACTATAGCATTTGTAGTTAATTGAAATTCATTTTTAACTAAACTTGCAGTACTACAATAACTAAGAAAGCTTTTTTCTGAATTATTATTTAGTATATGATTAATAACTGCATAATTTTTTCCGTATTTTAAACTGTTATTCATCACCATTAATATATTACGGTAGGTTTTATAAGTATATTTAGCTTTTTTTTAGAGTCTTCCCTTTGCCGTTCACTAAATAACCATTTTAGAATAGGTATTCGTGCTAATAGTGGAACTCCGGTTCCTGAGTCATTTTTAGTTCGTTGTTCTATACCTCCTAGTATGGCTACATCTTGATCTCGCATTCGAATTATTGATGAAAATTCTCTACTATTCATACCCGGAGGAGCTTCTTCTGCTATTCGTTCTCCATTAAAACTGGATTGTAAAACATTTATATCTAAGGTGATTTCTCCATTTCCCGATACAAATGGACGAATATCCATTGCTAATTCCGCATCAATAGGATAATAATTTTTGAATTCACTAGTTTGAGGTATTTGAGAACCAAAATAATTTTGATTAGTAACGGCATAGTAAGTAGTTTGGCCGCTTGAAAGATGTGCTTTATGACCATTTAGTGTACTTAATTTTGGAGTAGAAAGCACTTTTAGATTGCCATTAGATTCTTGAGCTTTTATATTCATATAAAAATTAGGAAGCACTTTTCCTAGATTCATAGAACCAAATCCATCAAAGCCACCTATTACTTTGTTAACTGTTTCTGATCCTATTTGCATATTTGTTTTAGGAAAAGCTTCACCAGTAGTCTTTATTTCTTTTTTTCCTAATCCAAAATTTATTCCGGTCTCTACAGTTGCAGATCTATTTACTTCAATTATCATTACTTCAATTAATATTACAGGTACTGGCTTATCTATATATTTTATATAATCTCGAAAACGATTAATAGCTACAGTTTGACCAGTTACTACAAAACTATTTAATTCGGCATCGATCTTTAAATCAATATTATTTAATAATTCTTCTGGAATAATTTTTTCAATTGCATCGATAGATAGTTCAGATTCATGTTCTCTATAATCTGATGTTTTGTTTCTATTGTGATTATTTTGATAGTTCGAATAATTAGTGTTATCTGAATAGTTTGTAGTATTAGCTGCAGAAAAGTTTCGATCTTGATTTTGAGTTCTCGAAGTTTTATAAGTGGGATCTGAAAGTAACTGAATAGATCGATACATCATGGGGATTACTTTAATTTCTTTTAAAGAAAGTAAGCTGGAAGTGCCAAAAAAATATACATTATTCTCTTTACGATATGTATAATGGGAAGAACTGTTTTGGGAATTTTGAGCAGGAATATCATTCTGAAAATTGGTATTTAAATTATTTGTATTAGCTGAGGGTACAATTTCTGTGCTTTCGAAGATATATTGTAATAACTGATCAAAGTGAATATTATTCGATTTAAAACTAACTGTTCCTAGATCCTCTAACGGTGAGGCTAGATAATAATCAATCTTTAAATCTTCTGCTATAGAGTGAATAATATCCGAAATTGGAATATTTTTGAAGTTTACCTGTAATACTTTATGAGTAGTGTCTATAATTTGGTAATAAAAGTTGTTAGTAAATTCTATCGCAGAATGGTTTCCTCTTACTTTTGACGGAGAAAAATTATTGAAAATATAAAAGCCATCTTCGGATTTTGTCATCAAAAGATTATTAGATATGGCCATTTTTTCTAGTGCATCGTCAAAATTAGCTTGCTGTATATATGCGGAAAGAGGAGTAGATTCCATTCCCGGTGCATACACTAAGTTTTTGCCACTGACATCAGTAATTTTTTTAAACACTTTATCTAATCGATCATTATGTAGATCTAAACTTAATAAATGTTGATTTGCGTTATAAGAAGCCTTTATTTGCTTTTCAGGAATTGGCTTAGGAACGGGAGTATATTGTTGTATAGAAATTATGTTACCTGTGAATTCATAACTGAGCTTATATTCTCGAGCTAAGAATAGTAATAAGTTTTTTATTTCTACATCTGAAAAATTATTGATTAATGTTATTTGTTCAAGTTCTGGTGATAGATTAAAATTTAAGTCGTGTACTTTAGCAACGGCTAATAGAAAATTGGAAAGTGAGGTATTTGAAAGGTTTATATCTACTTTTTCGTTAATGGTAGGATAGGTTTCTCCAAATTGATCAAGTTGTTTCTGAATCGTTTCAATACGACCAGATTCTTGGGAATAACTTACAAGGGTGATGTTCAATAATACAAAGAGTATTGTATATCTGAAAAAGTTAGTATATATCATATAGTATTAGTAAGTATGGAATAGACTTCTTCAACTGAGGTTTTTCCTGATTTAATAAGTCTTATTGCGTTACTTTTTAATGTTTTGATTTTGTGTTTTTGGGTATGCTCGTCTATGTTAAGGTCATTAGAATGAATAAATTGTTCCATCTGTCGGTCTATAGGTAAAATTTCATAAATGGCGATTCTTCCAGAGTAACCGGTATAATGGCATTGAGGACATCCAATAGGCTCAAAAGTTGTTTTCATTTCTTTAGGGATACTAAATTGTGAAGGGAAGTCTATTTTTTCAATACAGGTTTCTTTTTTGCAATGTGGACATAGTTTTCTAACTAGGCGTTGCGCCATACTTATCTTTAAGGTTGAAGCAATTAAAAAAGGAGGAATACTCATATCAATTAAACGAGATATGGTAGCCCATGCGGAGTTTGTATGAATGGTAGAAAATACAAGATGCCCTGTTAATGCAGCTTTAATAGCCATATTTGCTGTTTTTTCATCTCGAATTTCTCCAACCATAATTATATCAGGATCTTGCCTTAGAAATGTTCGTAAAGCACTCGGAAAGTCAAAACCTATATCTTCCTTTAGTTGCACTTGATTGATACCTTCTAAAGTATATTCAATAGGATCCTCAATAGTAGTTATATTTCTACTTTCTTCGTTAAGTAATTTTAAAGTTCCATATAATGTAGTTGTTTTTCCAGATCCGGTGGGACCTGAAATAAGAATGATGCCATTTGGATTTTTGATCCCTTCAAGATAGGTTTTAAGCTCCTGATCTGTAAAACCCAATTTCTTTAAATCAATATTTTTTGTATCTCTTTTTAGAATACGCATAACGATTTTCTCTCCGTGTAATGTCGGGAGACAAGAAACTCGTATGTCAAATTCATTTCCATCAGTGTTTACCGATATTCTTCCATCTTGAGAAAGCCGCTTTTGAGAAATATCTAGTCCGGCTTTTATTTTAATTTGATTAATTATTTGAGGATATTCCTCTTTATTAATGGTATACTGCTCAATTAATTTACCATCAATTCTAAATCGTATTCTACATTGCTTTTCATAGGGTTCTAGATGAATATCACTAGAGTCATATTCTTTTGCAGATAACAATAATTTTTCTAAAAAATTTAAATTAAAGTTTAAAGCTTTTGTGGTAGTTGATTTTCTATAATTCTTAGCAAGAAGAGTGTCAAGACTTGTGCTATTTATGGAATTTATTGTAATCGATGAATTATAGATTATTGATAATTCTTTAGCTAATCTATTGCTATTTTTAGCATCACTCCAAAATATTATGGAATTATTGTTTTTTTCTTTAGGAATTATACGATATTCGTAAGCTTCTTCAGAAGTGATAATTTGTTTTAATTCTGTCGGTATTCGTTGCTGAAAAGTTTCCATTCGATTTTATTTTAATTAAAAATCTTAGGATTCCATCCTAAAAAAAATGCACTATAAAAAATACTGTAATAAATACTCATAAAGCCAGCAAGAGGTACTGTACTTTTTTTGGTAAAGAGAAGATGTAAAATTAAACTTAGAATTAAACTTGAAGTAAGAGTAATAATAAAAGTGTCGACGGGGAAACAAAAAGCTAAACCAATCAATAAAAAAATATCCCCATTTCCCAGTGTAGTATTTAATTCTTTTTTTAATTTAAAATGGCTATAGAACCATACAATCAATAAAATAAAAAAAATTATACTTAAATTAATGCTAATAAATATTAAAGCTGTGCTTATTATACTAGTGTTTGCTAAATAAAAGAACCCACCTAATACTGCAACCAAAGGAAATAAAAACCAAATCACTGCTCTTTGTGTAATATCTTGATAGGTTATAAGTGTAAGCGTTATGATGATCAATAGTTCTATAATCCGCATATTTCAATCTTTAACAACTTGCTCAGGATTACCTTTTTTATCGATTTCCCAGACATCATAAATTCCATCTCCGTCAAAATCTACCACAGCAGTAGCTCTAACTTTATAATTCTGTATACCCGCTTGGATAATTTCATATTTATAATTTGCGTTTCCGTTTTTCTCTACTGTAATAGGAGGTTGATAGTCGATTTCTTCAAAGCTTGGAGAATACTTAGAATGTAGATATTGGTATTGCTGCTCTAAGTTAGCTATATACTTTAATTGGATTTTGGCCTCCTGTGCTTTCGTTTTACTAATAAGTGGCATAAAATTAGGAAGCGCTATCAATAATAAAATACCTATAATTACTAAAACTATAAGCATCTCTTGAAGGTTAAAGGCTTTTAATTTTTTCGTTTTCATAATTCAGTTTCCTTTTACAATAGTAAAAAACAGCTAGGCTAAAAAAAAACTTAAAACCTTACTAATAGTATGGTTTTTTGTGAAAATTAAAAAGCATTAAAAATCTAAGTTTGCGATTAAATATATTGTAAAAAATGCAGAAGACATTCTATTTAGTTTTTATATTTTTTTTTGTAAGTCTTACAGCTAGTAGTCAAAGTAGAAGAGATGAAGAGTTTTTTAAATCTAATTATCATCAAATAGCTGATGAAATAATAACACCAACTGTTTATTCACCAGAAGTGAGTTCTTTTGCTGAAACGACTATTTTACCTACAGATCTATTTGTAGGTAAAGTAAATATAGAGGTTCCTTTATATACCTTGGAACTTAAGAATTTGAGTATACCAGTGCTTTTAAAATACAATTCAGGAGGTGTTAAGGTGGCAGATATGGCATCTAATTATGGTTTGAATTGGAGTCTTTTAGGAGGTGGTGTTGTATTGCGAAAAATTAAACATTTATCGGATTATCGTATATTGCAACACCAGTCATCTGGAGGGTCAAAAACGCATACTCCAGCCGGGTGGTTGTATAAAAAACATCCTGATTCAAACTTACTTATTTCTGCAAATAACCCCAATAATGATGCGTTGCCGGACGTATTTTCAATAAGTGCTCCTGGGCTTAATACTAGTTTTATTTTCGATAGGAATGCTCAAGTAAAAGAATTAAGCGCGCAAAGAAATAAAATAGAGGTAAAATTTGACAGGTTTGATCCGATTATAAAAGATAAAAAGTATTTATCGACAGCTATGAATTGGGGAGTAGTCGAAGTAACAGTAACTACTCTAAAAGGAATACGTTATGAATTTAATATGCCGGAAATAGTTGTTTCTAAAACAAGGAACGAGACAAATGCTGAGTATGATAATAGAATACTGAATTTTGGAGTAGATATGATTAAATTAAAGTCCATAGAAGATTTAAGCACTGGGCAAAAAGTAGTTTATAAGTACGAAAAATATATAGCTTCTAATCCAGATAAAATTCGTTTGGTTGAAAGGAAGGTAGCATCAAATAGGAATTTTTCTTATAAAGCTTATCGTAAAACAAATATAGCTTTAGGAAATAGGCTGTCTAAAATAATTTTAGATAACGGAGAGGTTGAGGTAGATTTTAGTTATAACACTGCACGAGAGGATTTCCCTGATGAAAAAAGGCTTGATGAGGTGCAAGTTAAAAATAGAGACCATAAAATAGTAAAAAAGTGGCGGTTTGATTATTCTTATTTTATTTCAAGTATAGATCCGGAATCACCTCAAGGAAAAAGATTAAAGTTAAATAAAGTATATGAGCTGGATAATTCGGGAGTTCCAAAACCAGGTTATCAATTTACTTATCACGAAGAATATCCGATGCCTCCAAGAGATACGTATGCGTACGATTTTTTAGGATATAATAATGGTAGTTATTCGCCATCTGTAGATACACCAGAAAATAATGCCCGTCCAAAGCTATATTTTAAGGATTTTAGGATAACCCCATTTAAAACACCGAATTCGATATATATCCCTGGTAATTTTTCTCTATTATCAAATTTAAATTATGCAAAAACTTATACTTTAAAAGAGATAAAAACACCAACTGGAGGAAAACAAACTTTTAATTATGAGTTGAATACGATAGATTATTATAAAATTATAAAAGGGGGAGGGCTAAGGATTGCTTCTCAAGAAATTGTAGATGAAAATGGAGACAGGACTTCTATGAAATACGAATATAGCGATGGTAGAATGGGCTATTTTCCACAATATGCTACTTACGAATTATTGGATGCATATGAAGTGCGAAATTCTTTTTCAAATCTAAATGATTTACTAAGTTATTTATATATAGAAATTTATTCTACCCCCAAAACAGCAATACAATTAAACAAGGGTAGTTTTGTAGCATATGGGTATGTAACAGAAAAATATGAAGGTGTACGTAATGGTTTAACAAAATATACATATAGTTATTTTGAAGATGCTGTGCCTGATAAGGAATATTCCCCCGGAAGAACTTATAATTCTGATTATGGTAAAAATTGGGGCAGATTAACACATAACAGATTAACCTTTAGTAATGACTATAAAAGAGGAAAGCTGCTATCTAAAGAAATTTATAATTCTTCCGATATAATAGTCATTAAAGAAACCAATTCTTATAGGGAAGATGAAATGGATCATCTAGATTTAACTTATTATAACTGGGTCGTAAATCCAAGTTCTACAAACCCCTATTTAAGTGGAAGTGGAAAATCGAAATATAATAGTTACGGAGGTGTTAAAGAAATATTAAAATACCCAATGTCAAGATATCTTAAACATTTGCATACTGTAGAAGAATATGGGACAGGCGGAGACGAAATGTACGACCGAGGGTTAATTGTGCAGACATTAAATTTGTATGATCCATATTTCCCACTGCTTACAGAGAGTTTAATTTCTAATTATCTTCATAGAGAAGATGGGGATAAAATTTTATGGGAATCAAAAAAGATTTGTAAATATCCAGCTTATGGAAATCCTTATGAAAAGAAAAAGTTTTGGGTAAATAAAAATTATGCATATGCAAAAGAATTGGTTAATTCGAATAGAATAGCATTACCAATGGAAATAGAAATATCGGGTAGGAAATATTCGAAAAAGGTTTTTGAATATAAACCTTTCTCTTCCGGTTATATAAATCTCAATAAAATTAAAAAGTTTACAAGAGACAGTTTAGAATTACCAACTATGTCTATCTCCAAAAGAGATTTGAGTAGTAATATAATAGAAATCCAGAATCCAAATGGTAGTTATATATCGATAATATATGGTTATGGTAATACTAGTATTGTAGCAATTATTAATGGGGTAAGAAGAAATGAATTAGATAATTGGTTATTTGAAGATTATGGTATGAATTGTTCTTCGTTTAATGAAATTTCAATTAATGAAAGCGAGGAAGTTTTATTAAAAAAATTGGATGATTTACGAAAATTAGTAAATGAAAAAGCTAATGATAATACGGTATCTGTAAATACTTATACACATGATCCTTTAATAGGTGTAAAAAGTATAACGGATCAGAGAGGAATACGTACGTATTATGATAGAGACCAATCTAATAGGTTGAAAACGATTAGAAATAATGAAAACCAAATATTAGAATTGTATAACTACCATTTTAAAAATTAAGAATGAAAAAAATTATATTCCTTTTAGTACTAATGTTTGTTAAATTTTCATATAGTCAAATATATAGTGGTTATCAACTTGTTAAAATCGGAACGACAGTAGCAGATGTAGAAAAATATTCTGAGGGTCATCCATATCCAACTCCAGACTATTTCCCCAATCAGGGGAGCCCCTATACCTTAACAAATTATATTGATACATATGGGGAAGAAATGAGAGCAGGTTATATATATAATATCAAAGTTAATGGTAAAAATAATTTTTATGGTGTTAGGGAAAAAATGAAACCTAGTCAAGGGTATGTTCATATACGTCCTACTTCAATAGAATTTATAAGTAGTGTTAATGGACTAGTCAATGAGTTTGATAAATATATTAAACTTTATAAAGTTAAAATTATAGGCGAAAATTTAGATAAAATTAATGAATATTGTGAAAATGTAGAATTAGGAACTGTAAAATATTTAAATATATGTTCTAAGTCTTCGTTAAAAGAAGGAACGATTTATAATTTTGAAATAAAAGGTGAGAATTTGTTTTATTTAATAGATAGTTCTCCTTTAGCCAAGGATAGCGAATATCCTCTTTTAGAATATAGCAATTTTGAAAAAATACAAACATTAGAGGATATATGTAATAAAGGTTTACAGGGAGAAGTAAAACTTACACAAACTGAAAATTATATTCAAACTATTAAATTTTTGGAACCAATTTCAAATACTTCTGAAATAAAGGAATATACAAAAAAAACAGAAACAGTAAATTATTTTGATGCCTTAGGAAGATTGAAACAAAGTATTTCTGTAAGAGGAGGGGCAAATTATGAAGATGTAATTACTCCATTTCAGTATGATAAGTTAGGTAGGCAGAAAAAAGAATATCTTCCTTATGCCGATAAAAGAGCAACAAAAGGGAAGTATCATAACAATGCTTTCGAAGAACAAAAACAATTCTATGAATCCGATAAGTATGAAAATACAAAAAATCCATATTCAGAAAAGGTCTTTGAATCATCTCCTAGGAATCTAATTTTAGAAAAAGCCTTACCAGGAAATGCTTGGGATTTATCCAATGAAAATCATCATAGCGAAAAAAAAGATTATCATTTAGTTAATTATAGAGATAAAGTAAAATATTATTCTGTAAGTTATGAATCGTCAACAGATAAAAACAAGCCTGTATTATTAGATAATGGTTATTTAATGAAAAATAAAGATCAAAGACCTCAATTATTTAAATTTACAACTAGAGGAGAAAATTATAGAGAGGGTGATGAAAAAAGTTACGATACAGAAGTATTTATAGATTTTCAGAATAGAAAACTTTTAGAAAGAAGATTTGTTACTAACTCCAAGACTAATCATTTAGATCAGATAGATACTTATTATGTTTATGATGATTATGGAAATTTAGTATATGTATTACCTCCGCAATCAAATCCGGAAAGTAAAATTACTCAAGAAATATTAGATAAATTTTGTTATCAGTATAAATATGATACAAAAAATCGGCTTATTGAAAAAAAAATACCAGGAAAGGGTTTAGAGTACATTGTTTATAATAAAATAGGTCAACCTATAATGACCCAAGACAAAGAACTTCGAAAAAAAAATCAATGGCTATTTACCAAATACGATAGACTTGGAAGAAAAATATATACAGGTTTTTTTAATAGCACGTTATCAATTAATCAGCATCAAGAGTTAGCAGATAAACATTTACAAACATTTGAAAGTCGATTAAAAAATCAAGAAAAGGCTAATACTATAAATAGTACTGAAATATATTATACTAATAAAAGTTATCCTAAAGTTAATACGGGTAAAATTTTATCAATTAATTATTTTGATACATATCTTCCGAATAATTCAATTTATTTTGAAAAATTGCCAATATCTAATAATAAAGGAAAAAAAATAACTTTAGAGGTAAAGGGGTTATCAACAGTATCTCAAGTACGGGTTTTAACCCAAAACTCAGAAAAGTGGATAACATCTACTTTTGGGTATGATAATTATGCTAGAACTATTTGGAGTAATACCAATAATCAATACTTACAAAGTACTTTAACTACAACGAATAGTTTAGATTTTTCTGGAAAAATATTAGAAAGTACTAGTCAACATGAAAAGAGAGATATAGCAGATTCAAAAATTATTTTAACCGATTTTTACGATTATGATCATGTAGGCAGATTGAAAACCCATACACAATCTTTAAATGGAGATATTGAAAAACAAGATTTAATAATTAATAGTTTAATTAATAAAGATTCTAGTGTAATATCAAATCATTCTATCTTATTAAAACCGGGGTTTCATTTTAAAGCAAAAGATGGAGTTAGTTTTAAAGCTTCCATTATTAAAAATCAAACAAAGATAAATTATAAGGAATTAATTGCTTCAAATTTTTATGATGAATTGGGAAATTTAATCACTAAAAAAGTAGGAGGATCTTCTGTTTTAGAAGGTTTACAGCAGATTAATTATAAGTACACTGTAAATGGGTGGCTTAAATCTATAAACAACGTAGATAATTTAGATAAAGATTTGTTTGCTTTTAAATTAAATTATAATTCTACAGAAATGGGATTGTCTTTGCCATTGTATAATGGTAATATAAGTGAAAGTATTTGGAAATCTGCTTTGTCTGATAATAAAAAAAGGGGATATTCTTATTCTTATGATGAATTAAATAGAATAAAATCTGCACAATTTAGAAGTAGTTCAGTTAATTCCAATCATTCTTTTACTGAGGATGTAGCCAATTATGATGTTTCAGGTATTGAATATGATAAAAATGGAAATATTTTATCATTAAAACGAAGTGGATTTATTTCAACAGGAAATTATAATGTAATAGATGATTTAACTTATGAATATGATGGTAATAGACTGGTGAAAGTTAATGATAAATCAGAAATCCTAAAAGGTTTTAAAGGTAGTTCAAATAATGCTATAGATTATGCGTATGATGGTAATGGGAATATGACCCAAGATTTGAATAAGAACATCCAGGAAAATGGGATTACTTATAACCATTTGAACTTGCCGGAAAAGATTCGAGTGGGCAGTGGGGAATCTAAAAAGATTGAGTATGTTTATGATGCTACAGGAACAAAACTAGCCAAGAAGGTGACTGAAAACGGAACAACGATAAAGACGGAATATGCGGGGAACTTTATTTATAAAGGAGGGAATTTTGAGTTTTTTAGTACCTCGGAGGGTTATGTTAGTAAGGAGAATGGCCAGTACCAGTATGTCTATCAATATAAGGATGTATGGGATAATGTAAGGGTTTCATATTCAGATACTGACGGAAACGGAAGTATAGAGACAAGTTCGGAGATTTTACGTGAACGAAATTACTATCCTTTTGGAATGTTTCATTCTGGATATAATGATTTTGTAGTTGGAACAGAGAATAATCATAAAACCTATCAAGGTCAAGAATTTACAGATGATTTAGGGTTGAATATTCACGAATGGAAATACCGTTTCAGTGACCCGACCATAGGTGGACGCTTTTGGAGCATTGATCCCCTAGCTGAGGATTACAGTTATCAATCACCTTATAATTTTTCGGAGAACGATCCCGTTAGTGGTGTCGAACTTGAGGGACTGGAAAAATTGCGCGTGACGGTATATAATGTCCTGAAAAATCATTCGGGGGGATATACAAAAAGTATCCCTCAAATGACATCGGTCACGGATAACCATGATTGGAATGATGGAACCCATAATGAATCACAGTTCAATGTTTATGATGACGAGAACAAGATGGTAAAGGCCATCTATGGTGGACCAGAGGCTAATTTTAATCTTTCTAAGGCTGGGATTAATATCACGAAAGTGGAACGCGTTGACCTGAGTATAGGTGAAGTATTTGATGCAGTAAGCAACAACACAGAGTTCCAGAGAGCAGGTGAGACAACGAAGAATTATTTTGCGGGAGTGGGACTTGCTTTTGGTGTTGGAGCTATAGCTGCAGGCGAGGGAACGTTTTTTACCTATCTTGGCTTGGTTTCTGATGCAGATGTTGTGGCGGGTGGGGAAAATGGCAGCCTTACAGATTACTTGAATGAGAATGGTCAAAAGAGTGCTACCTTGGTCGGTACAGCATCTGCGGTAGGGAGCAAAACAGAAGCAGTTAAAACCCTAAGGAGTACAGCGGCGACAACAAGCAGTAAGTCTTCGGCAGCCATAAATTTATTTAAAGCTATATTTGATTTATCGGCAATAATAATAGAAAAAATAAACATAAACGAAGAGGGTCATGATGGAAGACTATAAAGAAGTTTTTGAGAAAAACAGTTTTTTCAATGGAGCATTAATCGTGCTAGGTATATTTGGTATAATTAGGGTTGGGCTTGCTTTCTTTATTGAAAGTAACTCTATTAATTTGCTTTATCCTTCTATATTAATAACATTTGTCATTATCCTTTTTTTTAATACGAAATGGATTTACAAAGTAATTATCAAGGAAACTGAAATAGAATATTTTTATCCCATCAATTTATTGGGCAGAAAAAAGTTGACAATCAATTTCGGTGAAATAGACGGGATGAGTTTCCATGGATATGCATATAATTCCCCATCACATTTCAAGCTTAAGAGCGCAAAGGGGAAGTTTAGATTTAATTGTCCTGAAGATATGTCAAAAAAATTGATTGAATTTTTCAGGTCTAAGGGAATTACAGTTACCTATAAAGATGAAAAGGAAGTGGGATATAGAAAATGATTCGTGAACTTCGCCAAAATAAAAGAAAACCGCCCAATAAGGCGGTTTTTTATTGTGCCTGCTTTTGGGCAAGGCCTGCTTGGATTTGCTACCTTTACTGAGACATAAAATTTAAGATCGTTTGTTATAAAACAAATATCTTAGAACCATGAAAAGAAGCTATTATAGTCCAAAATCAAAAGAACTAGCGGATGAACTGGGCATAGAAGTCCAAAGAATCTACAAATGGCGTAAGGCAGTAGAGACAGTTATATTGCCTAAGCCTGAAAAAACCAATATCCGCTGTGCTTTAGCACTTAAAAGACTTCGCAAAGCTCTTAAACAAAAGGAATTTGACTTGAGTAAACCACCGCTATGGCTCTACAAGAATAGCCGAGCAGCCAAAACGTAAAGGCTATTGTATATTCAGGTTTAGAGTGGCTAAAATTATGGAGACGGACCATAGGTTGAGCAAACATAAAAGGAAGTTTAAGGCTACCACAGATTCCAATTACAGTTATCCTGTTTGTAGAAATTTATTGAACAGAAACTTCAATCCTTATAGGTTAAATAAAGTTTGTGTTATCGATATCACTTACATTCAACCCCACCAAGGCTGGCTGTATTAGACAACTATTATTGATTTATTTGACAGGCAAGTAATCGGTTGTTCATTAAATACAAACCTGCACACTAATCAAACTATTATACCGGCATGGAAAATGGCTATAAGAAAGCGCAAGATAAACATGGATTTACTATTTCACTGGGATCGAGGGATACAATATGCCTCAAAAGCATTTAAAACATTTATAAAATCTATCCCGCTGGTAACCCAATCCATTATCAGAAAAGACAATTGTTGGGATAATTCCGTAGCTGAGTCTTTTTTTAAAACTTTAAAAGTAGCACTTATTTATGATGATGATTTTAAAACTATACAGGCTAAAACTGCTATCTTTGAGTACATCGAAATTTGGTATAATAGGAAACGCTTATACTCTTTTTTAGGATATAAAACACCTTATGAATTAGAACTAGAATTTTATCAATTTAATAATGTAGCATAGGCCTTAAAAAATTTGTCCGCCTTTTTGTTAAAAATCCCTCACCGAATGGATGGTCTATTTACAAAGTTTATGAAATAGTCTTTACTTAACCCGTTTTTCAAGATTATCAATTCTTTTATTCTGCTGAATAATATAGAGTGTTAACTCTTCTATTTTTTTCAAGAGTTTTAGGTTCATTTCCATAACTTTGAATCCTTCTTTTTCTATTTCTGCCTCCGAAGGAATATTTGGTAAATGTTTATTTTCATTAATATCTTTACTAAGATACTGAATAGGTTTGAGGTCATAACTTTTTTCAAATACATAATCAGGGACTAAAGCTCCATTTAAATCTATTTTTACTTCTTTAGCGTGAATCTTTCCTTTTACAGTTAACTTTTTCATCAGGATCAGTTGTACCTATTCCTATATTATTATTTTGGTCTACAAGTACCGCTGGTTTTGTGAAATTTGGATTTGTAGAAATAAGCGAATTGGATAGATCATTACCAGTAAAGGTATCATTAATGAGCCAAGTAGCTATAAGTGCGAAATTAGCATCAGGATCTGATGATTGCATAATTTCATAAGCATGATAATTGGAAACGACTGAAGTGTTAGAGTTTGTTCCAATACCTTTAAAAAATAGAGGCGTAAGGATGTCTACTATCTTCTGTAAATTTATCACTGGCAAATTTATATAATCCAAGTCTTCTAGCTGCCCGAATTAAGTCTTTTGTAATATTAGCTTCCCAAGCATCATAAGATGTTAATATTCCAATTTGCTTTTGATTCAAGCTGTTTAATTTAGATGCTAAATTATTTGCATTAGAAGTACTAATATAGGTGTCATAAACTTTAGAACTGATATGTTGATGACTCTCTGCATCAATAATTGTAAGGCATAGACCTCTACCGGATGGAATGTTTTGGTCGATTCCGTTTAAAATCAATTTCCTTTGGCTGTTATTGTTAAATCCTGAACCTTTGATATAAATTGAAGTTTGAGCAAAGCTATAGTGTAGCATTAAAACAGATAGTATCGTGAAAAGTACTTTAATCATTTTTAGTAAAGTTTGATAAATTAGTTTTCTATCTTTTCTAATCTTTTTTGTAATTCAATAATTTTTGTATTCATTTTTTCTAACTCTTTTATTTTATCAGCTTGTTTATTCAATTTTTTTTCTTGTTCTATGGTATAAAGAGTTAGTTCTTCAATCTTTTGTAATAATTTGGCATTCATTTCCCCAAGAAAAAAACCATTATTTTTGATCTCATCTTTTCTAGGTATATTTTTTAAATGTCCTTCTTTCTTGATATGTTTTTCTACATCTAGTAAACTTGGTAACTCGTAATTTTCTTCAAATACAAAGTCAGCCCAATTAGAATAGGTAGCGATTTTCACTTCTTCAGCAATTGTTTTACCTTTTATAGCGAGTTTAAACCCTTTTGTATTTACGCTTCCTATCGCAACGCTTCCTCCTAAATCATTTAGGATTATATTTCCTCCAGTAGCGTTTGATGAACGGCTTCTAATATAAAGATGTCCATTTGTAGATGTATTTTCTAAAACTATTGCATTATTAGATAATTGAGAAGTTCTTATTTTAAATAATTCTCCGAATCTAATTCCATCATAATTTCTTAGGTTGTCTAGCTCTAACTTCATTTTAGGGTTAGTAGTGCCGATTCCGATATTTCCTTTTTTATATATAAAATCATTTTTTAGGCCTGATTCTGTCTGTATTTTTTCTTGGGCAACCATAGAAAAGCTAAAACAAGTGATGATAAATAGGAAAAGTATGTTTGGGAATTTAAATGACATGTTATTATAGGTTTAATTAGAATTAATCAGTTTTTTTAGTCAGTCCTGTGAAAGGTTTTTACTTATAAATAGTGCTAAGTGATTCATCTTTTTTCAAGAAGTTTTTCTATTCTTTTTAGTCTGTCTTCAAGTTTTTTTAAGCGCTTGATTTCTTTATGTTGTTCGATTGTATAAAGGGTGAGTTCCTCAATTTTCTTTAAAAGAATAGCATTCATTTCTCCTAATTTAACTCCGCTATTTTTAATTTTCTCTTCTGAAGGCACTCCCTGTAAATGATAATTTTTCTTTATAAATTTTTCAATTTCTTCAAGAGAATTTAATTTATAGTCTTCGTGAAAAACATAATCCGACCATTCTACGACTTCAACGGTTATTTCTCTGGCCCCTATAGATCCATTAACCGCCAATTTATGATTCCCCATGGTTTCTGTTCCTATTCCTACTTTATAATCATTGATTCTTAGTACAGATCTTCCTGCGTTATCTACAAAATTGAAACCTCCTTCAGGATTACTTGTTCCCATAGAATTCATAAATCGGATCATGTGACTTCCACTAATTTTTGAGTATTGATCTATTTTTCTATAAGGCCAATTCCAATATATCTTATTACCTGAATTTCTCAGTCTTATATTCCCATCAATATCAAGCTTTTCTGAAGGACTGTTAACGTTAACTCCCAAATTACCATTTTTACTAATCTTAAAAAGTTGATGACCAGAATTTTCAAAAACCAATTCTCCACTTAAATTTTTATAGCGAAATCTAGCATCTAAAACATAATTTTTAGCAAATGCCAGAATTGCATCTTTATCTTCTTTAGCGTTAATAACAATACCTTCACTATTATCTGCATCACCCACAACTAAATTATTTATACCGGTACCTGATATTCCTAATTGTTGTGTACCTACTCCTAAATGGCCAGTAGTATAATTATTAGAAATAGTATTCCAATTTTGTGCAAAGGAATCGATACTAGAATTTAAAATAAAGACTAGGATAGTAACTATAATATTATTTTTCTTCATTTTTAAACTTACGGTACATTGATTAAATTTAATTTAGATTTGTATTTTCAAGAAGTTCTTCTATTTTCTCTAGCCTTTCTTCAAGTTTTTTTAAGCGCTTAATTTCTTTATGTTGTTCGATTGTATAAAGGGTGAGTTCCTCAATTTTCTTTAAAAGAATAGTATTTATTTCTCCTAACTCTATTCCATCAGATGCTTTTACTTCAGTCGCATTTGGCACCTCAGGTAAATGGCCATGAGATTTAATATATGCCTCTACTTCTTTCAGAGTAATTAGATCATACTTATCTTCAAAAACATAATCCGGCCAAGCGGATTGTAACTGTACCTTAATTTCTTCTGCAATCGCTTTTCCTTTTATTGCAAAGGCATAACCTGCTGGGATATTATTTGTGTTTATGCCTAGTTGGTTCGTACTAAAATCTCCATATAATAAAGGAGTGGCAGTATTCGTATTGTCTAGATAAAACTTATTACTACCCTTTTCATTACTTCCCGCTTCAGTTCCAATAAAAACATTGTTACTTCCTTTATTATAAGAACCTGTTCTATAGCCTAAAAAGACATTTCTATTACCTGAAATATTTTGCTTACCTGCATAACGTCCTATTAAAGTATTATAAGAGCCATCTTGATTATATACTCCGGTAGAAACTCCTAAAAATACATTTTCAACTCCGGTAGTAGTTGAAAGACCTGAATTGCTACCTATAAATGTATTACGATGGCCGGAAGTTAATGAACTACCTGAAACATATCCAATAAGTGTATTATGATCTCCATTTGCAACTTGACCTGCTTTAACACCAAAATAACTATTAGTATTTCCTCCTGTTTGACCAGCTCCTGTACCATAGAATGTCTGAGCCGTTATGATATTGGAGATAAAAAATATAATTAAAAGTAAGTTTTTTTTCATTAGTAAGTTATTTATGAATTTGATCTTCAAGCCTTTTTATTCTTTGTTCTTGTTCCAATAGATATAGTGTGAGTTCTTCAACTTTTTCAAGAAGCTTTAAATTCATTTCTTTTAAATGTAGACCTTCTTCATTCATTTCTTGAGCAGAGGGCACATTAGGCAAATGGCCATTTTTTTTGATAAATCCCTTAATCTTTTGAAGTGTGAGTAATTTATAATTTTCATTGAAAACATAATCAGGAACTAAAGCTCCATTTAAATCAATTTTAACTTCCTTAGTGTGAATAGTTCCATTAACGGCTAGTTTTGCATCTGGAACTTTTAGTACCAATCCCTACAAGACCATTATTTTTAAAAAAGGCGATTAATTCATTAGAATAAATACTTACTCCTTGACCTGGATCTGATGGTGTGTAGATTCTAACTTCCGAAGGCATCGTGGAGTACTCTGATATGGCAACTCTTTGACCTGATGGCTCGAAACCAATGAGGTTAGATGTTCCTCCTGATTCTCTTGTGTCTTTAATGAATTTATTATTAAGTAAATTTATGTTTCCGTTAGCATTATAATCTTGGGCTTTTACAGAGAAAATTGAACTCAAGCTAATGAATCCAAAAAGTAGATAAGTTATTTTAATAGTCTTTTTTGTCATTACTTTTTTAAATTAATTCTATGTAGTTTTGATTCTTATACTTTATAAATTCTACTTAAAAACTTATTTCGATACAATTATTGGTAAATGTAATCAGTACTTTGTTATTGTTGTCAAAATCATTATCAAGACTAACAAAAACGTTTATAAAGTTTTATGAGCTAATTTTTATAGACAAGCTAAATTGAGTAAATTAATTTTGATGATTATATGTTTTTAGATAGCTGAGATTAATCTGTAAAATTGGTAATGTTAATATAGTTTATTACATTCCTATTTTGTGAAACTATATATAGACCAAGAGAAATATACAGCATCTGTAAAACAGATATTTATTATTAATGAACAAATATAATGTGATATTGAATCAGTATAGATATATAAAACCTTATTAATAGTAAGGTTTTTAATACTTGTTTAAAAAATTAGATTTAAACGTGAAATTTTATATTACCATATAAAATTTAATTGTTCTTTATATTAAGTAGTATATAAATTTAGTAAAAAATAACTTTAGAGATCAAGATTCTTCAACGACTAATAATTTTTAATGTTTTTAGCTTCTAGATGATATGAAATCACGATGAGAATGTTAAAATATGTTAAAGCAAAACCAATCCGGTAACCAATTTTTTACGTATCCTAGGAACATATTGTAAATAAAAGGATCTCAATAATTTAGTCATTCCCTCCGACTCCACAATAAAAGAATCCTGAGATCTTTTTAGATTTCGGGATTTTTTTGTTTTTATAATTTTTAAATTTTTACACTTGTACAAGCCTTAATTAGAGATATAGGCTTTAGTTTTTTAATAAGTTGAATAATTGGCAAAATCAGAATATAAAAAATACGAGTTTAAAGAAATACACAAATTGTGTTGGAATAATCCAAATTTTAAAGGATTTACTATTTATAGATAAATCCACCGAAAAATATGAGTTGGATAAACGTAAAACTGAATGATCGATTAGAAAAGTATAGCTTTCTAAAGATTTTTTAGCTTAGGCAAAAGAAAATTTAAGATTATTGAACGATCAATTTGAAGCCGGAACGGAACTATTACCTTGAAAGATGTTTTAGAATTATAGGTTTTATGGTAAGAAGTTTATGCATAAAGTTATAAATACAGAAACATCTTTAAAAATTAAAAAGCCGAATATAATTCGGCTTTTTAATTATGTAAATATAAAAAGTAAAGGTATATCATTTATTAAATTTAGTTAGTTTTTGACTTGAAAGTTAATAGGTATTGCATAAGAAACTGGTACAGCTTTACCTCTTTGTCGACCAGGCTGCATTTTAGGTAGTAAATTGAGAACTCGTTTAGCTTCATCCTCTAATTTTTTATGAGGTCCTCGAGCTTGTATATTAGAAACTTCTCCTTGTTTGTTAATCTCAAAAAGTACAGTAACTCGATTTATACCATGTAAACCAAGATCTTCTGCTAAACTGGTATCAAAATGTTTTCCTATAAATTTCGATATATGTTGACTCATACAGGCCTTTCGGTCCTCATTATCGGTTAAGCTTTCACAGCCAGGAAAAATAGGAACATCTTCAATGATTTCAAAAGAAACTGGTGCTATTTCTTCAAACTCGGGAGTTTCGATAATATCTTCTACTTCCCTAATATCTTCCAAGCTTGTTTCTGTAGTTTCAATTTCATCTTCAGTTTTTTCAGATTCATTATCTATTACTTCAATTATCGGAGATATTTTTGGTTTTGGTGGTGGTAATTCTTTTTGATTTGTGGCAATAGGTATGGGTTCTTCTATGATATCTTTAGAATAATCCCATTTATTATTAATTGCTTGTTTGTGATCGGGAGTTTTCAAATTAATCAAAGAATAAGAAAATAATAGGACGGCAATTAAGCCAAATTGTAAAAATAATCCAGTCTTTTTTCGAAGATCTACTTTCGGGTTTTTCTTGGGTTTCATACTATAAAAGTTTTAGAATTAATAAATAGGATACTTATGTTTTGGTAAGTTGCTAAAACACAGTACCTGTGGTTTTAATAAAACCTAATCAAGAGTTATGCCGAACAGTTATGTTTTTAAAAAGTAGTAACCGCTAATAAAAAAGCCGCTATTCTAAAATAGCGGCTTTTTTAAATAATTTTATTTTCTTACTCAAAAGGTACATTATCGATATACATTCTTTGGTAGGTAGGACTTAGCATATTAGTTTCTCCTATTTTTTGATAATCTAATTGTCTAGAATGTTTAGATTTAAGTTGAACAGTTGTTCTATTTAAAATTTTATCTATTGCAGCAGATAATAGTGGTTCGTTTTCATTCCCTAATTCACCAAGCTCTCTAATGTCTTCTCTAATATTGATATCTGGAGTAAGTCCTTCTTCATAATCGGTATTACCTAATTTATTTGCCATTTTTAAAACTAAAGGCTGCATAGCGTAATTGTGATTTTGGTTTATATTCGATTTATTGAAGTTAGGGCTATCATATAAAGTTACAGAGGCTTGAAATTTACCGGTTGTTGTAGTTCCTATTTGAACAACGTCTATGTAAGGATTTAAGCCATTAATAATTAATTCGCTTGCAGATGCAGTAGAATTAGAAGTTAAAATATAAACTTGTGATAAGTTTAAACTATTGATGGTTTCTCCGGTTCTAATTGTATTTTTAAATTTATTAATAAGAGATGAAGGAGAAACATTCTCATAATATTCTTGATAGTTATCATTCCATATTTCAGTTGCAAAAACTTCATTTGTAAATTGTCCGGTAACCATACTTGCTAAACTCGTTGCACTAGCCACTGAACCTCCACCATTGTATCGTAAATCTAAAACAAGATCTGTAATTCCTTTGGATTTTAGATCACCAAAGGCAGCATTTAATTCATCATCAAAATCAGCAATAAAGCTAGTATACATTATATACCCAATTTTTCTGTTATCGATTTCTAATACTTTAGAGATTAAAACAGGATTCATAGTGTAACGATCATCAGTTAAATCAGCAGTTTTATCGGTAATAACTATTCTATCGTTTTCAATATATCCCACATTTATAGTAAAAGAAGCTTGATTTAGTAAAGTAGAAAAATTAGTGGTAGTTAATTGTTGCCCATTTACTTCGGTAAAAATATCACCTCTTTTTAATCCCTCTCTTTCGGCAGAAGTTTCTGGTAAAATATATTGTATAAAACCGATTACATTATTGGTGTTTTGTATTTGGGCAAGCCCAAAATCCATACCGGTAGCGCCACTTACACCATCAAATCGATCTTCAAGAGCTTCGTAGTCGTCAACAATAAAACTAAACCTATCCTTGTTGGATAATAGACTGTTAAAAAGTATTTCCGGAGTATCGTATTTTTCTAAAAACTGATTTTTTAAAGAGTCATTTTCAAAATAACCATCTGCAAGTTCAGGAGTATCTGCTTTATATAAGTAAATGTCATTCAATCCTCGATATATAAAATCTTTAATTTCTAGATCTATAGTTTCTTGTTCAGTTAAGGGATCAGGGTCTGAAGTAACATCGTCTGGTTCATCGTTAGTTTCTTCAACAGTTTCCTCAATAGTCAATTCTTCTATTTCATCTTTAGAGCATGAAAACAAAAGTAAGCTGCCAAAAAATGCCGTAAATAAAATGCTGTTTTTCATCGATTTTAATTTTTTAAATAGGTGTTAATAAATGGATACTATCAAGGGGCTTGAAGTAAAAAATTATTTTACTATATGGTAAATTGGTTTGGTTATAGGAAGTTTTTCTCGTATTTATAATAATATAGATGTTACTAACTATAGTAATAATTTTTCAGGGTGCTAATTTATAAGTGGTTTAAATAGCAATCTGTATCTATATTTACGAGAAAATAATAAATTCAGTTTTATAAACGAGCCTTGTTAATTGCGATTAAAAATAGTTAAAAAAATAACATATTTGTATTAAAATATTCTTTATTTAATATTCATACAGTTTTTTGTACTACTTCAAATACTCGTTGTCCATCACATTTCAAGGTTTTGGAAGGATATTTTAATAATAAAGCATAGTCGTGTGTAGCCATTAAAATGGTATTTCCATTTTTACTAATTTCTTGTAAAACTTCCATTACTTCCACAGAAGTTTGCGGATCGAGGTTTCCAGTAGGCTCATCGGCTAAAATTAGTTCGGGATCGTTAAGTAAAGCTCTGGCTATAGCAACACGTTGTTGTTCTCCTCCGGATAATTGATATGGAAATTTAAAATCTTTAGTTTTCATTCCAACTTTATTCAAAACTTCATCAATTTTTTTATTCATAGCTGGTTTGTCTTTCCATCCCGTAGCTTTAAGTACAAATAAAAGATTGTCTTTAATAGTACGATCGGTTAACAATTTAAAATCTTGAAAAACAATACCTAATTTTCTACGTAGATATGGTATTTCTTTTTCTTTTAATTTTCGTAAATTATAATCTACTATAGTTCCTTCTCCTTCAGTAAGAGGTAAATCTCCATAGAGTGTTTTCATAAAACTACTTTTACCTGTTCCGGTTTTACCAATTAGATAAACAAATTCACCTTTATTTACGGTAACATCTACTTCCGATAGAATTAGACTTTCACGTTGATAAATTGCTGCATTTTTTAATTCCAGAACAGTATGTGACATAGTTTTTATTTCTTTTTTGGTAAAACCTTAAGGGCTAGTATTCTTTATTTCTTCAGAAAAAGATAAAATATTTTCTTTCTTAATCTACTCTTTAGTATTTACAGCTAAATAAACAATTTTTCTGTAGTGCAAACTTAGTTTTTTTTACATTAACATAATTATAGTGTTTAAGAAGCGTTAAGAAATAAAGCATTAAATTATCTTTGATTTAAAACTAAAAAACCAATAAATGACAACTAGAAAAATCTACCTATCTGTTGTTTTCTTTCTAGTGATTCAATTTGGGTTTGCCCAACAATCTGCTATTTATACTAGCGATTTGGCTAAATTCAATAAAGCACTAGACTTGTATAATAATCAGCAATTTTTACCGGCTCAACAACTTTTTGCAGCAGCTAAAGAAACAGCTACCGACGAGAAAATAAAAGGAGATTGTGCCTATTATATCGCAAACGCTGCGGTTAGACTAAAACAACCTAATGCCGACGAGCTTATGGAGCGTTTTGTTTCTAACTACCCAATGAGCAGTAAAACCAATTCTGCATATCGAGATGTAGCTACATTTTATTTTAATACCGGTAAGTATACGTTAGCTCGAAAGTGGTATGATAAAGTAGATGAGAATAATCTTACCGCAGCCGAAAGTCAGCAATATTATTTTAATAAAGGATATGTATATTTTCAGACTAACGATTTTGATGCTGCAAGAACCTATTTTAATCGCGTATTAGATTCTGAAAAATATGGAGCACAAGCCAAATATTATATTGGATATATGGCTTACGAAAATGATGATTATAATAAAGCCAATCAGTATTTTGATGAGGTAAAAGGGAATAGCCAGTTTAGTAAAGATCTTTCTTACTATCAGGCTGATATGAATTTTAAACTAGGTAAGTTTAAAGAAGCAATTAAGCAGGGGAAAGAACAATTACCAAAATCTAATTTTAGAGAAAAATCTCAGCTTAATAAAATAATAGGGGAGAGCTATTTTAATTTAAAAAAGTATGATGAAGCAATTCCGTATCTTAAAGAATACCAAGGTCTTCGAGGCAAATGGAATAATACAGACTATTATCAATTAGGTTATGCTTATTATAAGCAAGGTGATTATGAAAAAGCTATTTCTGAATTTAATAAAATTATAGACGGAAAAAATAGTATTGCTCAAAATGCGTATTATCACTTAGCACAATCGTATTTGGAAGCTGGTAAAAAACAAGAAGCTTTAAATGCTTTTAAAAATGCTAGCGAAATGGATTTTAATCTAGATATTAAAGAAGACGCATTACTAAATTACGCGAAACTTAGTTACGAAATAGGGAATAGTTACGAGAGTGCTTCTAAAGTATTACTCAGATATTTAAAAACATATCCAGATACCAAAAATCGTCAAGAAGCAGAAGAATTATTAGTAAGCTCTTTTATAACTTCTGGAAATTTTGAAGAGGCAATGGAGTTGTTAGAGAAAAACAGAAATTTTGCCGATAAAGTAGCCTATCAAAAAGTGGCGTATTACTACGGATTAGAACTTTATAAGGATGGTGATTTTTACAAGGCAATCGAAAATTTTGATAAAGCTTTAAAAGAACCTAGAGATCTTCAAATTACAGCAAAAGCAACGTACTGGAAAGCCGAAAGTCAATATAACGTTAATAAAATTGATGATGCAATTATAGGTTATAAGCTTTTTGAAGGAATGAGTGCTGCTAATGGAACTCCAGAAATGGAAAACCTAAATTATAATTTAGGCTATGCTTATTTTAAAAAGAATGAGTATAAAAATGCCATTACGTATTTTAAAAAGTTTGCAAATAATGATGCTAACGAGCCAGCAAAAAAATACGATGCTTATTTACGATTAGGAGATAGTTATTTTGCAACTAGTTCGTACTGGCCTGCTATGGAAGCTTATAATAAAGCCATTGCAGGAGGTATTAGTAATGCCGATTATGCTGCTTTTCAAAAAGCTATTAGTTATGGTTTTGTAGATCGAAAAGAAAAGAAAATACAAGATTTGTCGGATTTTAATGCAAGTTATCCACGTTCTTCTTATCGGGATGATGCGCTTTACGAATTGGGAAATACGTATTTGGCAACTTCAAATAATAAAAAGGCAATCGATTCTTATAACCGATTAATAAGCGAAGTTCCTAAAAGTGCTTTCGTTCCAAAAGCGATGTTACGCCAAGGGCTTATTTATTTTAATAATAATCAGGGAGAAAATGCCTTGAGTAAATTTAAGAAAGTAGTAAGCGAATATCCAAATACTCCAGAAGCAAGAGAAGCAGTTTCTACTGCCAGAAATGTGTATGTAGATTTAGGGCGAGCAGATGAGTATGCTAATTGGGTTAAAAATATCGATTTTGTTGAGGTTAGTAATGCTGACATCGATAATACTACTTATGAGGCTGCCGAAAATCAATACTTTGCAAACAATAAAGATAAAGCAGCTTCAAATTTCGAAAAATATCTAAAAAGTTTTCCAAACGGAATTCATGCAATTAATGCACATTATTATTTAGCTGAATTAGAATATCGAGATGAAGATAAAACCGATGCAATTTCTCATTTTGAGTATGTTCTAGATAAACCTACAAATGAATTTACAGAAAAATCTTTAGCTAAATTATCGCAAATCTATTTATCGAATAGAAATTATAAAAAAGCGATGCCTGTTTTAAAACGATTAGAAGCTGAAGCTAGAGATACCGATAATAAGATTTATGCGCAATCTAATTTAATGAAATCTTACGAGGAGCTTAATCAACCGGAAGAAGCTGCACGTTATGCTGATCAAATTTTAACGAATAATGCTGCAGATGAACAAGCTAAAACAGATGCACAACTAATTGTAGCACGATCTGCCGTAAAATCAGGTAATCTTTCAAAAGCAAAAAAAGCGTATGCTCAGGTGCAAAAAACAGCAACTGGAAAAATAGCTGCTGAAGCGCTCTATTACGATGCCTATTTTAAAAATGAAGGTAAAAATTACGAAGCTTCTAATGCTGCAGTACAAGTATTAGCTAAAGAATTTTCAGGATATAAGTTTTGGGGAGCAAAAGGTTTAGTGCTTATGGCTAAGAATTTTTATGCTTTAGGAGATGCATATCAAGCCACCTATCTTTTAGATAATGTGCAAAAAAACTTTACAAAATATCCTGATGTAGTACAAGAAGCCAAAGCAGAGCTAACTAAAATAAAAGCAGAACAGGCTAAAACAAATTCTTCGGTAAATACCGATAATAATTAACAACCAACAATATTAAGAATGGATATGAAATTCGTTTCTATAAAACCAGTTTTATTACTCAGCTTTATCCTGATAAGTGCCAGTGTATTTGCACAAGATCAGGATACGATGGAGAGTGAAACCGTAACAGTTATTAAGCAATATTCACCATCGGTTAGGGATGCTTCTAAATTAAAAGTTACACCACCTAAAACAGATTCGGTAACTACCACAAAAAAAACAGTTAATTATAAGATATTTTCGGTTCCGGTAGCATCTACTTTTACTCCTGTTAAAGGTCGAGCAACTAAGATAAAAAGAGAGAGAGCTCCTAAAATTTACGATAACTATGCAAGTTTGGGTGTAGGTAATTATACCAATATTTTAGCCGAATTTTATAGTAATATAGAAGTAAATAGAGATGATAATTTAGGGGTGTACTTTTTACATAACTCCTCTCAAGGAGGAATAGATGAAGCGCAATTAGATGATAAATTTTATAATACATCTTTAGGATTAAATTACGGAAGGAAGGATCGTGATTTTGCCTGGAAAGTAGGTTTAGGTGGTCAACATCAATTATATAATTGGTACGGATTACCTGAAAATTTATTGCTAACCAATGAAGAGAAATTTTCTATAGATCCGCAACAAAATTACTATTCCGTATTTGCGGAAGGAGAGTTTGAATTATACGGTTCTATTTTTGATAAAGCAAATATTCAAATTCGACAATCTGGAGATGCTTCCGGAACTTCAGAGCAATTAGTAGATTTTGGTGCTCAGTTTAATTTTAATATTAATGATATTGCGGTTAATACCGATGTAACCGCTAATTATGTAAATGGAGAAGCCGGAAAAACATACCTCTATTTTATTGATTCTGAAGTTAATGAGTATTCCTTTCTAAATTTAGGAATAAGTCCAGGAATTGTATACTTACGAGATGATCTTACTTTAAACATAGGAGTTTCTCTTAATTATTCTGCAGATACAAAAAATAGTGAAAATTCATTTTATGTATATCCAAAAATTAGTGCTAGTTATAATTTAGTAGACGATTACTTCATTCCGTATGCAGGAATTAATGGAAGTCTAAATCAAAATTCATATTATAATTTCGTTCAAGAAAATCCGTATGTTTCTCCAACATTAGCAGTTAAACCGACTAATAACCAATATAACGCGTTTTTAGGAGCTAAAGGAAAACTTAGTAATTCTATTTCATATAACTTTAGGGGGAGCTACCAATCTTTAGAAGATAAGGCATTATTCCGGCGAAATGTTCTGTATGCTACTTCTACTAAGGGTTTTGAATATGGAAACTCTTTTGGAGTGTTGTATGATGATATTAAAGTAGCATCGTTTTTTGCTGAAATTAGTGCAGATCTGTCTTCTAAATTTCAATTAGGAGTAAATGGAGAAGTATTTAGTTATGATTCCGATAATCAATCAGAAGCATGGAATATGCCAGATTATAAAGCATCTGTAATGGGTAATTATACTATTTCAGATAAATGGATCGCAGGTGTGAATTTATTTTTAGTAGGAGAGCGTAAAGATTTAGCAATTAGCGATTTTAGCGCTGTAGATGGCGGAATTACGGAAAGTAAAGTAACCCTAGATAGTTATTTTGATGCAAATGCTCAGGTACGATATAAATTTACCGATCGGTTATCGGTATTTGTAAAAGGAAGTAATTTATTTAATAACGATTATCAAAGGTGGATCAATTTTAACGTACAAGGATTGCAAGTTTTAGGTGGTTTAACGTATAAGTTCGATTATAATTAAACTTATTATAAAAATACTATAAATATTAAAAACGCGCCTCTTATAAATAGGCGCTTTTTTAATATAATTATTTGATAAATAGAAAATAAAATTTTCTATTTATATTCATAAACTTTTTAGTTTTGCAACTGTGAATTAACAATAATAAAACATTGGATTTTAAAAAGTGAATGCAATTGTATGTTAATTTGCAATCAATAATAGTCAGAACTTAATATACTTTAATGGCTAAAAAATTTAAACGCACCGATCGAGATCGTCCGTACCTTAATATTTTAGATTTCCTTGTTAAGGAGAAAACTTTTTTAGGTATCGTAATGGTTGGTATTCTTGTAGCTGGTATTGCTACAGGTTTTGGTAGAGCAGCAATGTGGGTTGGTTTTTTCTTCGCAGCATATGCTACAGTTGCTAACGATAGCATACAATCTTTAGGAACATTTATAGAAAGTAATAAAAGCAAAAAGTGGTGGCTTTTATGGCTTTTTGTAGGATCAATATTTCTGGTAACTGTTACCTGGAGTTTTGTGCATAATGATGGGGATGTAACTTACCATAGGTTATTAAATCCAGATGGAACCACAGATTATCCGCATCCGGAACATTTTAGTTTTTTCCAGATTATAGCGCCTTTAGTCTTGCTTATTCTTACAAGAATGCGAATGCCGGTGTCTACAACTTTTTTAATTTTAAGCGTATTTAGTGCTAATACTTCTGGAATAACATCCGTTATAAGTAAAAGTTTATCAGGCTATGTGTTAGCATTTGTGCTGTCTTTTGCAGTATGGTATTTATCATATAATGCTATTCGTAAATACTTTAAGAGTCGAAAATCTCATTCCGGTTGGATGGCTTTGCAATGGATTGTTAGTGGCTCACTTTGGGCAGTTTGGGTAATGCAAGACGGAGCCAATATTGCAGTGTTTTTACCAAGACACCAAAACTTGTTTCAGTTTATCATATTTGCCTTAACTATATTTTTAGGGCTAGGATTACTATTCTATTTACGGGGTGATCGGATTCAAGAAGTAGTAAGTGAAAAATCTAGAATTTCAGATATTCGGGCAGCTACATTAGTAGACTTTACTTATGTATTGCTGCTTATTTATAAACTGTTTATTAGTACCGTTCCTATGAGTACTACTTGGGTATTTTTAGGAGTAATTGGTGGTCGCGAGATTGCTATTAGTTTATCTCGTAAGAAGAAAGGTAAAAAACATAGAAATAAAGCTTTCCGTTTAATTATTCGAGATTTCACCTATGCTTTATTAGGTTTAATTATTTCGGTAGCATTGGCCGCTGCTGCTAATAAAAGTATTCGAGATGCGCTAATACAAAGTATAATGGGGTAATTACTTCATTCTTAATATAAAAAATAAAAAATGTACCTAAACTTAGGTGCATTTTTTATTTTTACATTTATTCATTTTAAATAAAATTATGCGTAGAATTTTTACAATATCAATTATAGTTATTCTTATTAGTTCTTGTACTTCTAAAAAGAAGGTGGATTTAATAGTTACCGATGCTAAAATATATACTGTAGATAAAGATTTTTCAATAGCAGAAGCTTTTGCAGTTAAAGATGGGAGATTTTTAGAAGTAGGTTCTAATTCGGATATTATCGATAAATATGAAGCAACAGAATCTTTAAAGGCAGACGGAAAAGCAATTTATCCGGGGTTAATAGATGCGCATACTCATTTTTATCAGTTAGGAATTCAGCAGCAGAAAGTAGATTTAAATGGAACTTCTTCTTTTGAAGAAGTAGTATCTAGAATAGTTGAATTTCAACAAAAAAATAGTCAAAAATTCATCACCGGTTGGGGATGGGATCAAAACGATTGGGATGTAAAAGAATTCCCACATAAAGATACTTTAGATCGATTATTTCCGGATACCCCAATTGCTATAACTCGAGTAGATGGTCATGCTTTATTAGCAAATCAAGCCGCTTTAGATAAAGCAGGAATTACAACCAAAACTGAGGTTGAAGGCGGGGAGATTGAACAAAAAAATAGAGAATTAACAGGAATAATTATAGATAATCCTGTACAGTTAATTACCGATGCAAAACCTAAATTAAGCAAGTCAGACAATGTTGATGCTTTAATCGATGCACAGAAAATTTGTTTTAAATACGGATTAACAACAGTTGTAGATGCTGGATTAGATCGAAAAATAATCGAATTAATGGATAGTTTGCAAAAGCAACAAGACTTAAAAATTAGAGTCTATGCCATGATTAGTAATACCAAAGAGAACTTAGATTATTACTTAGATAAAGATCCATACAAAACAGATCGTTTAAATGTACGTTCTGTTAAATTTTATGGAGATGGAGCTTTAGGCTCTAGAGGAGCAGCACTAAAAGAAGAATATAGCGATCGACATGGGCATTTTGGAGCGTTGCTCTCTCCAATTAAAACTTTTAAAGAAGTGGCTGCACGTGTAGCTAAATCTAAATACCAGTTAAATACTCATGCTATTGGAGATTCTGCAAATTATGTAGTTTTAAAAACGTATGATTCGTTATTGAAAAACGATCCTAACCGAAGATGGCGTGTAGAGCATGCACAAATTATTGATAAGGGAGATTTTAAATATTTTAGTAAAAATATTATTCCATCAGTACAACCAACTCATGCGACTAGTGATATGTATTGGGCTGAAGACCGTTTAGGTTCTGAGCGAATAAAGAATGCGTATGCTTATAAAAAGTTATTAGATCAAGCCGGAATTATAGCGTTAGGTACCGATTTTCCCATAGAAAAAGTAAGTCCTTTTTTAACTTTTCACGCAGCAGTAGCTAGAAAAGATACTCATAATTTTCCTGAAAACGGATTTATGAAAGAAGAAGCTTTAAGCCGAAAAGAAACTTTAAAGGGAATGACTATTTGGGCAGCTTATGCCAATTTTGAAGAAAAAGAAAAAGGAAGTATAGAACCTGGGAAATTTGCTGATTTTATTATGTTAGACCAGGATATTATGGAAATTAAAGAAGAAGAAATACCAAATAGTAAAGTTTTAAAAACTGTAGTAGGAGGAGAACAAGTGTATTCAAATTAAATGCTATAGTGTCGATTGTCAGAAGTTTACTTCAATAGTTATATTTTTTATAAAATAGTATCTTTGCTAAAATTAAAAAACGAAAGATGGAAAACGGAATATATGCTAAATTTCATACTACAAAAGGAGAAATTTTAGTTGAATTAGAATATCAAAAAACACCGGGAACGGTAGGTAATTTTGTAGGTCTTGCAGAAGGGAATTTAGAAAACGAAGCTAAACCACAAGGAGAGAAGTATTACGACGGATTAAAATTTCACCGAGTAATTCCAGAATTTATGATTCAAGGTGGAGATCCTCAAGGAACTGGAGTAGGTGGTCCTGGATACCAATTTGAAGATGAAATTCATCCTGAGTTAAAACATAATACTCCCGGAAAATTATCTATGGCAAATGCTGGACCTGGAACTAACGGGAGTCAGTTTTTTATTACTCACGTTGCAACACCTTGGTTAGACGGTAAGCATACTGTTTTTGGAAGTGTTGTAGAAGGACAAGACGTAGTAGATGCTATTGCACAAGGGGATAAAATTGAAAAATTAGAGATTGTTCGTGAAGGTGAAGAAGCTAAAAATTGGAATGCAGTAGAATCATTCCGTCAGTTTAACGGAGCAAAGGCAGAACGAGAAGCAGCGGCTAAAAAACAACAAGAAGAGCTTCTAGGTAAATTATCTCAGGGTTTTGAAAAAACAGAAAGCGGACTTCGTTTTAAGATTGAAAAAGAAGGAGAAGGCGTAAAAGCTGAAAAAGGAAAAACAGTTTCTGTACATTATAAAGGACGCCTTGCAGACGGAACTGTTTTTGATTCTTCTTATAAAAGAAATCAACCATTAGAATTCCCTGTTGGAGTTGGTCATGTAATTGCTGGTTGGGATGAAGGTATTATGAAATTAAAAGTTGGCGATCAGGCTCGCTTTGTAATTCCTTCTCATTTAGCATATGGAGAGCGTGGAGCAGGTGGTGTTATTCCTCCAAATGCTACATTAGTTTTTGATGTTGAATTAATGGATGTAAAATAAATAATATCCTATTTGTAAATAAAAAAGGCTGAAATTTAATTATTTCAGCCTTTTTTAATGGATACTATTTTAATAAAATTTAGCGAAGTTCAGCCTTAAGTTCGTTTTCAAAACGATACTGTAATTTGCTCATAATTTTATCTATTTGTTTATCGGTAAGTGTTTTATTTTCATCCTGAAAAGTAAAACTTACCGCATAACTTTTTTTACCTTCCGGAAGATTTTCACCTTCATAAACATCGAAAAGACTTACAGCTTTAAGCAATTTCTTCTCGGTTTGTAAAGCAATTTTTTTAATTTCTGCGTACGATACTTTTTGATCTAATAGCAATGCAAAATCTCTACGTACAGCTGGATGTTTTGGAATATCAGAGAATTTTTTAGTCTGATTTTTAGTAAATTCGATAATAGCATCCCAATTAAAGTCTGCATATAAAACTTCTTGTTCAATATCGAAAGCTTTTAGAATAGACTTTTTGACTACACCAAATTCTACTAATTTAGATTTTGGTGCATTTAATAATAATCCTTCAGAAAAGATATCTGTTTTTGCTGCATCAGATTGTAAGTTTTCGATACCTAAACGCTGTAAAACTGTTTCGATAATAGCTTTAAGGTAGAAAAAAGTACTCTTAGAAGCTTTTGTATTCCAATTTTCTCGAGTTCGGTCTCCACTAATAAATAGCGCTAAATGTTTATTTTCAATTCGCCCATTTATGTAACTATGGTATGTTTTTCCGAATTCGAAAAGTTTCAGGTCTTTTCGTTTTCTGTTTAAATTAAACTTAATACTTTCTAAACCTCCAAATAGCATTGATTGTCGCATTACCGAAAGGTCATTACTAAGCGGATTAAGTATCTCTACATTATAATCACTTTTTAAGTTTTCACTTAAATCGATATAATTTGGTGTAGTTAACGAATTGGCCATAGTCTCATAAAAACCTTGTCCAACTAATTGATTAGCGACTATATTTTGAAGTTTATGATCTTCATATTTTGAAGAAATAGAAACAGAAGCATTAAGTTTTTCGTTGAACTGTATGTTGTTATACCCGTAAACTCTAAGTATTTCTTCAATAACATCAGCTTCACGTTGTACATCTACCCGGTATGAAGGTATGGTAAGTCCCATTCCTGTTTCGGTGACATTATTTACGCGAATTTCTAAAGAAGCAAGAATAGATTTTATTGTTTCTTCTTCAAGATTTTCGCCAATTAGTTTATTAACTTTATCAAAGGTTAAGAATACTTGAAAATCTTCAAATTTCTTTGGGTATAAATCATCAATATCACTGGTTATTTCTGCTCCTGAAAGTTCTTTAATAAGCAAAGCTGCGCGTTTTAAAGCATATTCGGTGATACTAGGATCGATTCCTCGTTCAAAACGGAAAGAAGCATCGGTATTTAATCCATGGCGTTTAGCTGTTTTACGAACACTTACCGGATTAAAATATGCGCTTTCTAAGAAAATTTGTGTTGTGTTTTCAGAAACGCCACTGTGTAAACCGCCAAATACACCTGCAATACAAAGTGGTTTTTCTTTATCGCAAATCATTAAATCTTCTTCATGAAGTTCGCGTTCTACTTCATCTAAAGTAGTAAACTTAGTACCTGCTTCAACGGTTTTTACATGAATTTCATTACCGGTAATTTTACTAGCATCAAAAGCATGAAGCGGTTGTCCTAAATCGTGCATTACAAAATTAGTAACATCAACAATATTGTTTTTTGGAGTAATTCCAATCGCTTTTAATCGATTTTGCAACCATTTTGGAGAAGGGGCTACTTTAACATCGCTTATGGTAACACCACAATAGCGAGGCGCTAAAGAAGAATCTTCTACGGTTATAGGAATTCGTAAACTTCTGTTATCTACATGAAAACTGCTTACAGAAGGTGTAATAAGTTCTAATATTTTTTTTTGTTGTTGGTATCCAGCTTTTAAATCTCTAGCAACACCCCAATGGCCCATAGCATCGGCACGGTTTGGAGTTAGCCCAATTTCAAAAACCTGATCGTTCTCAATTTCAAAAATCTCCGCAACAGGTGTGCCAGGGATTAAGTCTTCTTGCATAACCATAATACCATCGTGGTTATCTCCTAATCCTAATTCTACTTCGGAGCAAATCATTCCGAAGCTAAATTCGCCTCTAATTTTACCTTTTTTAATTTTCCATTCTTCACCTTTTTCATCGTAAAGAACAGTACCAATAGTAGCTACAGGAACTTTTTGGCCTGCAGCAATATTAGGTGCTCCACATACAATTTGTACTTCTTCGCCATCGCCTAAATTTACTTTGGTGATATTTAGTTTATCGGCATTAGGATGTTTCTCGCAGCTAAGCACATGGCCTACTACAATTCCTTCTAAACCACCTTTTACACTTTGAAAACTTTGGATTCCCTCTACCTCTAAACCAAGGTCTGTTAGTAATTCGCCGGTTTTTTCGGCATCTTCAGGAAGCTTTATAAATTGTTTTAACCAGTTGTATGAAATTTTCATCTAAGTAATTTTACAATCTACAAAGATAGTATTACCAATTATTTTGGCATAATCTAAGGTTTGTAAAATACAGCTCTTTTTAAAGAATTTTCAATTTCTTTTTAAGAGATATAATTCCAGATATTTTGATGCTTGGCTAATTGGCCATAGGTGAATCGTAAAATTTTATTTTTAGGTAGCGCAAGTTTAGGATCTTCTTTTAGAATATGTTGAGCTGTATGTCGTGCTGTTTTTAACAAATCGTTATCTTTTACAATATCTGCTATTTTTAAATTGAGTACACCGCTTTGTTGTGTTCCCATAATATCACCAGGGCCACGAAGTTTTAAATCGACTTCTGCTATTTCAAACCCGTCGTTGGTAGCTGTCATGGTTTCGAGACGAGTTTTACTATCGTTTGATAATTTATGGCCTGTCATTAATATACAATAGCTTTGTTCGGCACCACGCCCAACACGACCGCGGAGCTGGTGTAACTGAGAAAGTCCAAATCGTTCTGCACTTTCAATAATCATCACACTGGCATTAGGTACGTTTACACCAACTTCAATAACCGTGGTAGCAACCATAATTTCAGTTTTTCCTTCTGCAAAGCGTTGCATTTCGTAATCTTTATCGGCCGGTTTCATTTGGCCATGTACAATAGATATTTGATAATCCGGAAATTCTCTAGCAATACTTTCGTAGCCATCCATTAAATCTTTATAGTCCATTTTTTCAGATTCCTGAATTAGTGGATACACCACATAAACCTGACGACCTTTGTCGATTTCTTCTTTTAGGAAACGGAATACTTTTAATCGGTTACTATCAAATCGATGTACTGTTCGAATTGGTTTCCTACCCGGTGGTAATTCGTCGATTACCGAAATATCTAAATCGCCATATAGACTCATTGCTAGCGTTCGTGGAATTGGAGTGGCCGTCATCACTAAAACATGAGGAGGAATTTTATTTTTTTGCCATAGTTTTGCACGTTGTGCAACTCCAAACCGGTGTTGCTCATCAATAATAGCTAAACCAAGATTTTGAAATTTTACTTTATCTTCTAATAATGCATGTGTCCCAATAAGAATATCGATTTCTCCATTTTCTAATTTTTCATGTAATTCTCGTCGATATTTAGCTTTAGAAGAACCGGTTAATAAATAAATGGAAATATCCATTTTTTCGCAAAGTTCCATTAATCCTTGATAATGCTGAATGGCTAAAATCTCGGTAGGAGCCATTAAACAAGCTTGAAAATTATTATCGATAGCGATAAGCATACTCATTAAAGCTACAATGGTTTTACCTGAACCTACATCACCTTGCAATAATCGGTTCATTTGAGCTCCTGTTCCCAGATCTGCTCGAATTTCTTTAACCACTCGTTTTTGAGCATTTGTTAATTCGAATGGTAAATGGTTTTTATAAAATCCGCTAAAGTTATCGCCAATTTCACCAAAAATGAAGCCTTTTATTTTATTCTTACGAAGTTGATTTTTAAGTAATAATTGTAATTGAATGTAGAAGAGCTCTTCAAATTTTAGGCGAAATTCAGCTTTAGCTAATAAGTCGGTATTTTTAGGAAAATGAATATTAAAAAGCGCTTCTGCTTTTGAGATTAGTTTAAAATCGTTTACAATATCATCGCTAAGTGTTTCGAAGAAATTCGCTTTTGTTTCAGTAAAAAGTTGTTGCAACATTTTACTGATTACCCGATTCGAAATACCTTTTTTTTGAAGCAATTCTGTAGACGGATATATAGGCTGCATGGCAGGCCTCAATTGCGTTTTATAATCGGCAAGCGTGTCCATCTCAGGATGTGGCATACTAAACATACCGTTAAACCAATTTGTTTTTCCAAAAACTACGTAGGGTGTATTTGGTTTTAAATTTTCACGAATCCATTTATGGCCTCTAAACCAAACTAATTCTATCCGTCCTGTTCCATCTTCAAAATCGGCAACTAAACGTTTTCCTCTTTTTTGCTCTACCGTTTTAATATGCGTAATCTTACCAACTATTTGGACTTCTGCGGAGCTTTGTTGTAATTCAGCAATTTTATAAAACCGAGTTTTATCTAAATATCTATTTGGAAAAAAATTAACTAAATCTTGATAGGTATGAATACCTAGCTCCTTCCGAAGCACGTCTGCTCGGTTTGGACCAACGCCCTTTAAATAATCTATTGGAGTTTGTAAGATAGAAGCCTTCATGAAGGCGAAGATATTAAAATGTCTAATTTTATAATTAATTCGAAGCTATTTTATAGAATTTCTTAAAAAAATGCCGCTTAATTTTTAGAAAGAAGGCTTTCAAAATGTAATCCAATGTTAATTTTTGTAATTTGCCATATCTATACAGATTTGTGAATAAGTATGAAGAAATTTTTTTATCCGTTTTTTGTATTTCAAACACTTTTAGTAACTGCACAATCCGCTTCTACAGAAGATCAAGTAGATGTTGTCGATTTTAAATCGGTAGATGCAGAGCTTACAATACACCCCGAATCTAAAATGATTTCTGGTGCTGTTAATTATTCTTTTGAAGTGCTAAAACCCGTAGATTCTATTTTTATAGATACTGAAAATATGCAATTTCAAGAAGTTTTATTGAATGGTGAAAATGTTGATTTTAGAGTAGGGAATGATAAAATTTGGATTCGAAAATCACTTGCTGCTTCCAAACAAAATACAATCGATTTAAAATATTCTGGAAGTCCAAAACAAACCATGTACTTTATAAATTGGGATAAACCAGATTCTGAAGAAATTAGTAAACAGATTTGGACACAAGGGCAAGGAAAATACACATCTAATTGGTTGCCAAGTTTCGATGACATGCGAGAAAAAGCAATTTTTAATCTTTCTATAAACTTCAATAAAGGTTATCGAGTAATTGCTAACGGAGCACTTGAAAATACAAAAATGCTTAACGATTCCATCAAACAATGGAATTTTAGCATGGAAAAACCGATGAGTAGCTATTTAGTAGCTATTGCAATTGGAGATTTTAAAAGTAAAGAAATTAAAAGTGCAGCGGGTATTCCTATATCGTTGTTTTACGAAGCTAAAGATTCTAGTTTAGTAGAGCCTACTTATCGATATTCGAAGAAAATATTCGATTTTTTAGTATACGAAATAGGTACTCCTTATCCGTGGCAAAACTATAAACAAGTACCGGTAGAGAATTTTTTATATGCCGGAATGGAAAATACAGGGCTAACTATTTTTTCTGAATCGATGTTAACTGATAGTATAGGTTTTAAAGATCGGAATTTTGTAAATGTAAATGCTCACGAATTAGCCCACCAATGGTTTGGAGATTTGGTAACTGAAACCGAGAGTGAAAACCACTGGTTACAAGAAGGTTTTGCTACGTATTATGCATTACTAGCGGAGCGTGAAATATTTGGTGACGATTATTTTTATTGGAAGTTGTTTGAGGCAGCCGAAAAACTTAAAAGTTTAAGCGATTCAGGTAAAGGAGAAGCGTTGCTAAACCCAAAAGCCAGTTCGCTAACCTTTTACCAAAAAGGGGCTTGGGCTTTGCATATTTTACATGAAAAGATTGGCGATGAAGCATTTAAAAAAGGAATAAAAAACTATTTAGAAAAGTATAAATTTAAAAATGTAACAACAACCGATTTCTTAACAGAAATGGAGAAAGTGAGTGGTGAAGATTTAACTCAGTTTAGAAAAGATTGGTTAGAACAAACAGCATTCAAATCGAATACGGCATTAGTTTCTTTAAAAAAATCACTTTTCTTGCAGAAGTATATGAAAATTGGCGGATTAAGAGAAAAGCCTATAGCTAACAAATATGATGTTTTAAATGAAGCTTTACATTTTCCGGTAAACGATTATATTGGTCAAGAGGTAGTTTTACAATTACAAAGTCATACTTCACCTGAAGCTATACAGTTATATAAAAAAGCATTTGCTAGCGGTAACTTATTTGTGAGACAGGCAATAGCTTCGTCTAGCATGCAACGAATTCCGGAAGAATTAAAAATAGAATACGAAGATTTATTAAACGACGATTCTTATTTAACCAAAGAATATGCGCTAATGACGCTTTGGACCAACTACCCGGAAGAGCGTGCTAAGTATTTAGCCAAGACTAAAAGCGTAATAGGCTTTTACGATAAAAACGTACGTATATTATGGCTTACGTTAAACTTGGTCACTCCAGAGTATGATGCTGGAAATGAACAAGCAGTTTATGGTGAGTTATCCGGTTATACCGATGAAAAATATCCATTTGAAGTTCGCGAAAATGCTTTTGGTTACTTATACCAAATCGATTCGTTTTCAGACCAAAGTTTGCAAAGTTTAATGAAAGGAACACAACACTATACGTATAGCTTTCGTAATTTCTGTAGACAATTACTTGCAGAACTTTTAAAAGAAGAAAAGTATCAGCAAAAGTTACAATCCTTATCAGGTACTTTTTCTAAAAAAGAACAAAATTATTTGCAATCCCAACTTTCTAAATAATGCGAGCATTAGTAATTTCAGGAGGAGGAAGTAAAAGAGCATTTGGCGGTGGCGTAGCGCAGTATTTAATTCAAGAAATGAAGCGCGATTACGATATTTACGTTGGTACTTCAACTGGAAGTTTACTTATTTCGCATTTAGCGTTACAGGAAGTAGAAAAAATTAAAAAGGTTTATACTTCCGTTAATGAGTCGAGTATTTTCAATAATCGTCCTTTTTTAATTAAAAGAAAACATGGTTACGATCAAATTAGTATTAATCATTTCAACGTACTTCGGAATTTACTAAAAGGAAAGAAAACTTTTGGGGAAAGTAAAAACCTAAGAAAACTTATTGCAAGAACACTTACTGAAAATGAATTTCAGCAATTAAAACAATCGAATAAAGATGTTTTTGTAACCGTTTCTAATATCTCGTTAAACGAAGTAGAGTATAAATCAATTAAAGATTTCGGCTATAAAGATTTTATAGATTGGCTCTGGATTTCTTGCAATTATATTCCGTTTATGAGTTTGGTTCAAAAAAGTGGATGCGAATATGCCGATGGCGGATTTGGATCTATGATCCCTATTGAAGAAGCTATAAAAAGAGGCGCTACCGAGATTGATGCTATTATTCTAAAAACAGAAGTAAGCCATTTAAACCGCTTACCTTCAAAAAATGTATTTGGATTAATAACTAATTTATTTGATTTTGTAACAAATCGAGTTGAAAATCAAAATGTTAAGATTGGTAAATTTGTAGCAGCTAACAAAAATGTAATTATAAATTTCTATTATACACCTACTGTTTTAACTACGAATTCGCTTATTTTTGATGAAGAGAAAATGAAACGTTGGTGGAAAAGCGGTTTTGATTACGCAAAATTAAAAAACGAAGAATTAAATCAAATACAACCTTAATGCGAGCATTGGTAATTTCGGGAGGAGGAAGTAAAGGAGCTTTTGCAGGAGGTGTAGCCCAGTATTTAATAGAAGCTGAAAAGAAAAAATATGATCTTTTTTTGGGAACTTCAACTGGAAGTTTGTTAATACCACATCTAGCCGAAGGTAATCTTGAGAAGGTTTATGAACTTTATACCAACGTAAATCAGCGTAAAATATTTAGCTTAAATCCATTTATTGTAAAAAAGAAAGAAGGTCGTGAATACGTAACCATTAATTACTTTAATATGTTTTGGCAGTTTCTTAAAAAGAAACGAACCTTCGGAGAAAGTAAGAACTTACTACGCCATATCCGAAGAAATTTTTCAGAAGAAAATTTTGAGAGTATAAAAAATAAGGTAGAAGATGTGGTAGTTACCGTTTCTAATTTATCAAAAAATAGGGTAGAATATAAATCCATTCATGATTTTTCGTACCAAGATTTTTGTGAATGGATTTGGATTTCCTGTAATTATATTCCGTTTATGAGTTTGGCCACAAAAAACGGGTATGAATATGCCGATGGCGGATTAGGTTGTGTAGTACCCATTCGGGAAGCTATTAGAAGAGGAGCTACAGAAGTAGATGCTATCATTTTAGAAGCTGAAAATATGGAGTATAATAAAGTTTTGGGTAAAAATCCATTTAGTTTAATGCTGAATTTATACAGTTTTGTACTCGATCAAGTAGAGTACCACGATATTATGGAAGGAAAACTTGCTGCGTTAAATAAAAATGTAAAATTGAATGTTTTTTATACCCCTACAAAACTGACCGAAAATTCATTGGTTTTCAATAAAAAGTTAATGACCGATTGGTGGCAACAAGGTTATGCGTATGCAGAACGTAAAGTGAAGCAGGACAAAGTAATGCAGAAAAAGACAAAAGCGTAAACTTTTCTTGTACTCATTTTTCTATAAAAATATATAGTTAAACTACACAAACTCTCTAACTTCAGACTTTACAAAACTAAGCGCAGCTACAGTCGGAGAATCTTGATCCATTAGTACCGTTAACACTTTTTCCTGAAGCATTGCAGCATTTTCAACCTTATTATCTGCGGCAGTTTGGCGAATTAAAGAAATTGTTGCGTTTTTAGCCGTTTTTATATAATTCCAACATTCATTTGATACATAAATTTGTTGTGCTAAATTATGTTCAAATTCCTGATCTATTGCAGCAATTAAAGTATTCGAATACTTAATTTTATCGGTAGTTTCTGGCCGTATTCTTATTAATAAATTCCCTGGAGAAATACGTTCTAAAAATAAGGCCATTCGTTCGTAAGCTTGTAATTTAAGCGGAAGTGCTGTTTTCTGAGTTTCTTGATGTAATAAAAATCGTCTTCTCCGATTTTCATTTTCAGAATATGTTTTAAAAAAATAAAATGCCACACCGCCTACAATTAGTGCCGGTAACGTATTATACAATAGTTGTAATAAATCTGAATTGTTCATAGTAATCGATATTCTAAGAAACGAATGTATTTTTTTTAAAGTTAAATAAAAAGTTAGGTTTTAAAACTTTAATTTGTTTTAGAAATTATAGTTGTTAGAGTTTTTTTGATTTTGAAAATCTATTCAGTGATAGCTGTTTAAAACTATTCTGAAGCCGAGTTTAGATTTTCATTCATTTTGGTTAATTTCACGTTTTTAAAAATTGAAGAGATTGGAAGCTTATTTAGCCGAGTTAAATGAAGCCCAAAGGGCGCCAGTATTACAGATTGAAGGACCTATGATTGTTATTGCCGGAGCCGGCTCTGGGAAAACACGGGTGCTTACTTACAGAATTGCATACCTAATGAGTAAAGGGGTAGATCCGTTTAATATCTTATCGCTTACTTTTACCAATAAGGCAGCTCGAGAAATGAAACATCGTATTTCTCAGATTGTAGGGACTAGTGAAGCCAAAAATTTGTGGATGGGAACCTTTCACTCCATTTTTGCTAAAATTTTGCGTTTCGAAGCCGATAAATTAGGTTATCCTTCTAATTTTACTATTTACGATACTCAAGATTCGCAAAGTGTTATTCGAGCTATTATTAAAGATATGCGTCTCGATAAAGATGTGTATAAATATAAACAAGTATACAGCCGGATTTCTTCTTTTAAAAATAGCCTGATAACAGTAAAAGCCTATTTCAATAATCCAGAGTTGGTAGAGGCAGATGCAATGAGTAAAAGGCCGAGAATGGGCGAAATTTATCAGGAATACGTTAAGCGATGTTTTAAAGCTGGAGCAATGGATTTTGATGATTTATTGCTGAAAACAAACGAGCTTTTAAATCGGTTTCCGGAAGTACTTCAAAAATATCAAAACAGGTTTCGGTATATTTTGGTAGATGAGTATCAGGATACCAACCATTCTCAGTATTTAATAGTGAAAGCACTTTCCGATAAGTTTCAAAACATTTGTGTTGTTGGGGACGATGCTCAGAGTATTTATGCATTTCGAGGAGCTAATATTAATAATATTTTAAATTTCCAGAAAGATTATGAAGGCGTAGAAATGTATCGGTTAGAGCAGAATTATCGATCAACCAAAAATATTGTAAATGCAGCCAATTCGATAATCGATAAAAACCAGACTAAACTTGAAAAAATAGTTTGGACAGCTAACGATAGTGGCTCGAAAATTATAGTAAACCGACTTCTTACAGATGCTGAAGAAGGTCGTTATGTGGCAAGCTCTATTTTTGAAAATAAAATGCAAAATCAGTTAACAAACGGAAATTTTGCAATTTTATATCGAACCAATGCCCAAAGTAGAGCAATGGAAGATGCACTCCGAAAAAAAGATATTCCATATCGAATTTATGGAGGCTTATCGTTTTATCAGCGTAAAGAAATTAAAGACGTACTGTCTTATTTACGATTATTGATTAATTCAAAAGATGAAGAAGCGCTAAAACGTATTATTAATTATCCGGCAAGAGGAATTGGTGCTACAACAATGGATAAATTAAGTATTGCAGCCAATAAATATGGAAAATCAATTTTTGAAGTGATCGAACATCTCGATCATTTAGAAGAAATCAGAATTAATAAAAGTACGCGTACCAAGCTAGACAATTTCGTAAATATGATTAAGCATTTTACGATTTTGGCTGAAAATGCAGATGCTTTTACAGTGGCCGATACGGTTGCTAAAAAAACAGGATTGCTACAAGAACTTAAAAAAGATGGAACTCCGGAAGGTGTTGCCAGAATTGAGAATATAGAAGAATTACTCAACGGGATTAAAGATTTTGTAGAAGGACAAAAAGAATTAGCAGATGCTAACGGATCGATTGCTGAATTTTTAGAAGATGTAGCATTAGCAACCGATTTAGATAAAGATACCGGAGACGATGATCGTGTGGCTTTAATGACGATACATTTAGCTAAAGGATTAGAATTTCCGTACGTATATATTGTTGGGATGGAAGAAGATTTATTTCCATCAGGAATGAGTATGAATACTCGATCTGAATTAGAAGAAGAACGCCGATTATTTTATGTTGCAGTAACACGAGCTGAAAAGCAAGCTTATCTTACCTACACACAAAGTAGGTATCGTTGGGGTAAATTAGTAGATGCCGAACCAAGTCGTTTTATCCAAGAAATAGATGGGGAATATCTTGATTATATGATTCCTCAAGATGATTATAAGTATAAACCTTTAATAGATACTGATATTTTTGGTGATGAAGTTGATAAATCTAAATATCGCCAGAAAAAACCTAAAACAGGAACGCCACCACCTTCTCATAAACCAACCGAAGATCAATTACGTAAATTGCGAAAAGTAAGACCGGCAGCTTCCGAACCTACCAAAGCAACTAACAATATTCAGTTAGAAGTAGGAAATTCGGTAGAGCATATGCGTTTTGGTAAAGGAAAAGTATTGGCTATTGAAGGAGTAGGGCATGATAAAAAAGCAGAAATTCACTTTGAAAACGGAGGGATAAAAAAATTATTACTACGTTTTGCTAAGCTGAAAATGCTATCCTAAAATAGGAGTTAAAATTCTGTTATTCTCTAGCCTTTTTGTGGCTTTCTTTTTAACTTCATCAAGAAAATAATGATTTAAAAAGGGAGCAAAGTGAAGTGGAAATGGAATAATGGTATTGCATCAGGTAAAGTTATGGAAACCTATACAGAAGAAATAACTAAAACCATAGGCGGTAGTAAAATTACCCGAAAGGGAACGCAGGGAAATAAAGCGCTTTGTATAGAACAAAAAGACGGAAGTAAGGTCTTAAAGCTTGAACAAGAAGTAGAGAAAGTATAATTATTATGGCAGAACTTATTCGTATTTATGAGGAAAATCCTAACCCAAAAGAAATAGACAAAGTTGTTAAAGTACTTCGTAACGGTGGATTAGTTATTTATCCAACCGATACAGTATATGGATTAGGGTGCGATATTACTAATGTAAGTGCATTAGAGAAAATTGCACAACTGAAAGGAGTAAAATTAGACAAAGCAAATTTTAGTTTTATTTGTCATGATCTAAGTAATTTATCCGATTATGTGAAGCAAATAGATACCGCAACTTTTAAAATATTGAAGCGTTGCTTGCCTGGACCTTATACATTTATTCTGCCGGGAAATAATAAATTACCTAATGTATTTAAAAAGAGAAAAACTGTAGGGATTCGTGTTCCAGATAATGAGATTTGTCGGAAAATTGTACAAGAACTAGGTAATCCAATAGTTTCTACTTCTATTAAGGATGAAGATGAAGTTATTGAATATACTACCGATCCGGAGCTAATTCAAGAAAAGTGGGATAACTTTGTAGATATTGTAGTAGATGGTGGATACGGAGATAATGTAGCCAGTACAGTGATAGATTTAACAACTAGTGATCCAGAAGTACTTCGTGAAGGTAAAGGAAGTATAGAAATAATGTAGTAGTTAGTTGTATGATTTAAGGAGAACCTCGGCTAATAATCGAGATTTTTTAATTTCTTTTTTAATGTTTAGTACGTTAAGGAAAAGGGGGATTTCCTTAATTTTCACTCATAAAACTGCTTTTTTAAAAGCAGAATAGTTTAGTATTCAAATGAGTTTTAAAATAAAAAAGCCACGCTATATATAGCGTGGCTTTTTTTATAATAGAAAATTGTATTCTAATTAGTTACTTGCTTCAGAAGCTTTTTCCATTCCTTCTTCAATCATTCCGTAGAATTGGTCTAATTTAGGAAGTACAACAATTCTTGTTCTTCTGTTTTTAGCTCTACCTTCAGCAGTTTCGTTAGAAGCAACTGGTTTGTAGTAAGATCTACCAGCAGCAGTCATACGCTTAGGATCAACGTTAAATTCATCTTGTAAAACACGTACTACAGAAGTTGCTCTTTTTACAGATAAATCCCAGTTATCACGGAACATTGAAGTGCTGATTGATTTATCATCAGTATGTCCTTCAACCATAAACTCGATATCTGGTTTGTCTTTAATTACTGTAGCTACTTTACCAAGTACTTGTTTAGCTTGGCTAGTTACGTTGTAACGTCCACTATCGAATAATAATTTGTCAGAAATAGAAACATATACAACTCCTTTTTCTACATTAATTTCGATATCTTCATCGTTCATGTTACCTAAAGCACCTTTTAAGCTAGTTACTAATGCTAATGTAACTGAATCTTTTTTGTTGATAGCATCACGCATGCTTTGGATAGCAAGATCTTTTTCTTTGATACTTTCTAAAGAACGCTCTAAGTTTTCTGCTTCTTTTTTAGAAAGAGTTGCCAAATCGCCTACATTATTAAGTAAAGCTGCATTTGTGTTATTAAGAACTTTAATGCGCTCTGTCATTTCATTTTTATCTTCAAGACACGCATTTAATTTAACCGTAGCTGTATTTAATTGGTCTTGAGTTTCTTTTTGTTTTGCTTCTAAATCTGAGTATTTCTTTTTAGAAACACAAGATGATAATAGAATAGCCACAGTGGCTGATAAAAGCATGATTTTTTTCATAACTTGATAGTAATTATTGTTAATGTTAGATTTTCCAAAAATATCAAAAAAAATTAAAGCTTAAAAGTAGTTGTTTCAATACTTTTATAGAACTTTATATTAATTTTTTGAATGTTTTTTTATTTTTTATAAAATATGTTATTATTATAGAATTTATATTGTAATAATTTGTTATTTTTTTGTTGCTACTACGTTTTTTATGCATTTTCAAGAAATTTTTATAAAAGCTACTATGTGCTTTTGCAACTGCAAGGAAATGTTGAAATTCTCCCCCAATAGCAAATTTCATTGCAGCTATTCCATCCCAAACCATTCTAAAAAATAAAATGGACCATAATTTATTTTTGGGAAGATTTTTTGTGAGCATAAAAAGGCTATTTCTAAAATTCAAATATGTCTTTTTAGGACTCATTTTATTTAACGTAGCTCCTCCGAGGTGATAAACGCTAGACCGACTAGTATATTTTATAGAGTACCCATTATTTTTTAAACGCCAGCAAAGATCTATCTCTTCTTGATGTGCAAAAAAATCATTATCAAAACCGCCTGCCTCTTTAAAGGCTTTATTTCTAATAGCTAAACATGCACCGCTTGCCCAAAAAATTTCAGATACATCGTTATACTGATTAATATCTTCTTCTAAGGTATCAAAAATTCGTCCACGACAAAAGGGATACCCATATTTATCTATAAAACCACCGGCTGCTCCGGCATATTCAAAATAATTTCGATTATTATAATCTAATAATTTAGGTTGAACAGCGGCAGTGTTAGCATCTTCTTTAAAAATAGATAGAATAGGAGTAAGCCAGTTTTTGGTTACTTCAACATCACTATTTAGTAATATAAATATATCTTCAGTAAGGTGTTTTAGAGCTTCATTATAACCTTTTGCGTATCCGCCATTTTCTGTATTCAGAATAAGTTGAATTTGCGGATAGTTTTCTTTTAAAAACTTAATAGAAGTATCTGTAGAAGCATTATCTGCTACATAAATTGTAGCTTCCGGGCTAAATTGTATTACGGATGGTAAAAATAGTTCTAAAAGTTTTTGCCCATTCCAATTTAAAATAACTACCGCGGTTTTCATTTAATTTGGATTATAGGGTGGTATTTCTTGTAGAAATTCGTATTTAGCTTCTTGATAATTCATTTTACAAAAGTAATGGGATAATCCGTTTGTTACCATTAAATAGGTAGCGTTTAACGTTAAATTATATTGTGCAATTTGATCGAAAACTTGTTGTGTTATTTTTATATGCGGTGCTTTGCATTCTACAATTAAGTGAATACTACCATCGCTATTATACACTACAATATCGTATCGCTTTATTAACTTTCCTAGCTTCAGTTGTTTTTCAACATTAATTAAACTTTTTGGGAAGTTTTTTTCTTTTATTAAAAACTGAACACAATGTTGGCGTACCCATTCTTCTGGAGTTAGGATGATGAATTTTTTCCGGAGTTCGTCAAAAACAGCTATTTTATTTTGACTATTTTTGAACCTGAAATTATAAGTTGGAAAATTAAGCACTATCATAAGTATTCAAAAATACTAAAGAATATATATTCTGAAAGAGCTGCTGCGTAAAAATAATAAAATCTTTAAAAGATTATTTTTTTAATGGACGAAGTAAAAAAAATTGTTGCTGATATAAAAAAAGGAAGTATTGCGCCTATTTATTTGTTAATGGGAGAAGAAACCTATTTTATCGATAAAATTGCTTCTTACATTGAAGGAAATGTATTGCAAGAAGAAGAAAAAGGCTTCAATCAAATAATTATGTATGGCCGAGATACTAATATCGATGAGGTTGTGGGAAATGCGAAACGTTTCCCTATGATGGCCGAACGTCAGGTAATTATAGTTAAAGAAGCTCAAGATTTAGCTAGAACAATCGATAAATTAAGTGCCTATGCAGAGCAACCACAGCGCTCTACTATGCTAGTATTATGTTATAAATATAAAACACTCGATAAGCGTAAAAAATTGTATAAAACCATTCAGAAGAATGGCGTTATTTTTAATAGTAAAAAACTATATGAAAATCAGGTAGCTGATTGGATAGTTAAAAACCTTAATGGTAAAAATCTGAGTATTTCACCTAAGGCATCGCAAATGTTGGTAGAATTTTTAGGGACAGATTTAGGGAAAATCGATAATGAATTACGAAAATTACAATTAGTTTGCCAACCGGAAACCGAAATTACTCCGGAGATAATAGAGGTGAATATAGGGATTAGTAAAGATTTCAATAATTTTGAATTACGAAAAGCAGTAGGGTTAAAAGATGAAGTAAAAGCGCATCGCATTATTAATTATTTTGCCGATAATCCGCGCGATAATCCTTTAGTTGTTACCATCTCATTACTGTTTGCTTACTTTTCACAGTTGTTACAATATCATGGTTTACCCGATAAATCTAAAATGAATGTAGCTAAGCAACTTAAAGTAAATCCTTATTTTGTGAGTGATTATGCGATAGCGGCTAAAAATTATCCCATGAAAAAGGTAAGTCATGTAATCTCAGTATTACAAGAAGCCGATATTAAAAGTAAAGGAGTTGGGGCAGTAAATTTAGCTTCAGGAGATATATTAAAAGAAGTTTTAGTAAAAATAATGCGATAACATGATAAAATTAAAATCCTGGATTGGAGCAGCACGCCTACGGACGCTGCCATTATCGTTATCAGGAATTATTGTAGGTACTGCAATAGCTGCTCATTTAGGCTATTTTTCTATAGAAATATTTGCTTTAGCATTAGCTACTACTTTAGGATTACAAATACTATCTAATTTTGCAAACGATTATGGAGATGGGGTGAAAGGAACCGATAATGATGAACGGATCGGGCCGCAACGAGCTTTGCAAAGCGGTTTAATTACTCATCAAGAAATGAAAACGGGTATTATAATTACCTCTGTAGTTACATTACTAATTGCTGTGTCTTTAATATATGTAGCGTTTGGAAGTGAAAATTTCATATATTCAATATTGTTTTTTTTCCTTGGAATTGGAGCAATAGCAGCGGCTATTAAATATACTGTTGGAGAGTCTGCATATGGCTATAAAGGCTTAGGAGATATATTTGTATTTCTGTTTTTTGGATTGGTATCGGTATATGGTTCGTATTTTTTATATGCAAACCAGTTAAATGCATTAGTGTTATTGCCCGCTACTGCTATTGGTTTTTTAAGTGCGGGTGTGCTTAATTTAAATAATATGCGAGATCGAGAACCCGATGAACGCGCCGGTAAAATAACCTTAGCTGTAAAATTAGGGTTGTCTAAAGCTAGAAACTATCATTATTTTTTAATTTTTGCAGCAATTTGCTGTATGTTAATTTATACAGTATTATCGTATCAAACTTGGGTTGATTTTTTATATATTATAACATTTATCCCTTTGCTTTTGCATGTTAATAGAGTTATGAAAAACAAATTACCCAAGCTGCTAGATCCAGAACTTAAGTTTTTATCGCTTTCTACATTTGCATTGGCTTTACTTTTCGCCGTTGGAGCGGTATTATAATTAAGGTTTAACAAAATTATAGAAGTTCAAATTTTAAGAATTCTATAAGCATTACTTATTTTACATAAAAAAGTAGCAAGTATGGAACTTACATTTTACGGACAGAATTGTTTAGGTTTACAAATAGGGGAATTCAATATTTTAGTAGATCCTTTTATAACCGGTAACGAAAAAGCAAAAGATATAGATATTGCTGATTTAAAAGCAGATTATATTTTAGTAACACATGCCCATCAAGACCATGTGTTAGATGTAGAAGCAATTGCAAAAAATACAGGAGCAACAATAGTTAGTAATGCAGAGATAGCTTCTTATTACGGAGAAAAAGACCTTAGAACTCATCCTATGAATCATGGTGGGAGTTGGAATTTTGAATTCGGAAAAGTAAAATATGTCCCAGCTTGGCACAGTAGTACTTTTCCTGACGGAGCATCGGGAGGTTTACCAGGAGGGTTTGTGATTGAAACTTCTGAGAAAAATATTTATATCGCTGGAGATACCGCACTTAGTAATGATATGAAATTGATCCCGTTATTTACAAAGCTTGATTTAGCTGTATTGCCAATAGGAGATAATTTTACCATGGGAGTAGATGAAGCAATTGTGGCAAGCGATTTTGTAGAATGTGATCGAATTTTAGGTTGCCATTATGATACGTTTGAGTTAATTGAAATAGATCATGATTCTGCAAAACAAAAATTTGCTCAAAAACAAAAAGAATTGTTATTATTGAATATCGGAGATAAAATGACGGTGTAAATGCGAGCAACTTATAAAAAACACGTTTTAAATTTTAAACGCCCTAGCGGAACTTCGCGGGGCGTTCTTACTACTAAAGAAACTTGGTTTATAAAAATTGAGGAAGATGATCAAGTAGGATTGGGAGAATGCGGTATTTTACGCGGGCTTAGTATCGATGATCGACCAGATTATGAAGAGACGCTTAAATGGGCCTGTGAAAATATTACTTTAGGAAAAGATGAACTTTGGAAACAATTAGTAACCTTTCCCAGTATTCAGTTTGGTTTAGAAATGGCTTTTCAATCTTTAAAAAGCGAAAATAATTTTGAATTATTCCCTTCAGCATTTACACGGGGAGAAGATTCAATTGCTATAAATGGTCTCATTTGGATGGGAGAAAAAGATTTTATGAAATCTCAAATAGAAGATAAATTAAAATCAGGCTTCAATTGCATAAAAATGAAGATTGGGGCAATCGATTTTGAAACCGAAATGGAACTGCTAAAATATATTCGCTCTCAATATTCATCCAAAGAAATTGAATTACGGGTTGATGCTAACGGAGCATTTTCTCCGCAAACTACTTTAGAGAAATTGAAACGTTTAAGTGAATTAGAGCTGCATAGTATAGAGCAACCTATAAAGCAGGGTAACTGGGATGAGATGGCAACCTTATGTGAAAAAACACCTTTGGCAATTGCGCTAGATGAAGAACTTATTGGTGTAGTTACTGAAACGGAAAAGAAAAAACTGCTACAAAGTATACAGCCACAATATCTTATTTTTAAACCAAGTTTAATAGGAGGTTTTAAAGGAACACAACAATGGATTGAATTGGCAGAATTAAATAATATTGGTTGGTGGAATACTAGTGCTTTAGAAAGTAATATAGGGTTGAATGCAATTTCTCAATTTACTTATCAAAAAGAAGTTTCGATCCCGCAAGGATTAGGAACCGGTAGTTTATATACCAATAATATTGAAAGTCCGTTACTAGTAAAAGACGGAAAAATTAGTTACGATCCTGATTTAAATTGGGATTTTAAATTTTAAAAAAAGTAAATGTATATAGAACAAGCATTTAAGGGAAGATTTCAAATTTGGCGTTATATTTTAGGAACTATTATAATAGTACTAGGCATGTTTGTCGGGCAGTTACCACTAGTAGGTGCAATAATGGCAAAGTACGGCGTTTATGGGATGCAACAGTTTAGTGATGAGGCTAGCTTAATGAAAGCATTAGATAGTAATCTTACATTTTTTCTAATTCTCTTATCATTTGCCGTGGCGTTGTTGGTTTTATTGTTTGTAGTTAAAGTATTGCATAAACAAACTATTACTTCGCTAACCACCAGCCGTAAAAAAATAGATTGGCGGCGATTTTGGTTTTCATTTTCAGTAATAGCTGTTCTAAATATTGTAATGGTTTTGGTAGATTGTTTTATCATCAATCCTGAGAACTATGAGTTTCATTTTCAATTAAAACCCTTTTTAATTTTAACGGTTATCGCTATTGTGATGATTCCACTGCAAACCAGTTTTGAAGAATATTTATTTAGGGGGTATCTTATGCAAGGAATTGGGGCGAATATGCGTTATAAATGGGTGCCATTAGTAATTACTTCTGTTGTTTTTGGTGGTCTTCATTATAGCAATCCGGAAGTTAGCCAAATGGGAGATTTAGTAATGGTAACTTATATTGGTACAGGCTTTATGTTAGGTATCATGACGTTGATGGATGAAGGCTTAGAACTTTCGTTAGGGTTTCACTCTGCAAACAACTTGGTAGCATCGTTGTTAGTTACCGCAGATTGGACAGCTTTTAATACAGAATCTATATTTAAAGATGTATCAAAACCTGTTGCCGGTTGGGATGTATGGATAGGAGTGTTGGTTATTTATCCATTAATCCTTATTATTTATGCAAAAAGATACCAATGGAACAATTGGCGAAATAAACTTTTCGGAAGAGTAGAAAAACCAGTAGTTTCCAATACTATTTCAGAAGATATATCCTAAAATAGGAATTATAATTTACTATTTGGTAGTACTAAAATAACATGCAGAAATAAGTATATTATCATCTTTGATAAGTTATTATGGCAGAATTTTTTAAAATCCCAGAACCGCATTTAGCTTTTAGGTTAAATAAAAAGCAATATACAAATGCTGAATTAAGGCAATTAGCTTTTCAGTTTATAAAAAATGGAGAAGCTTACGAAGAAGAAATAGGGGAGTTCTTGTTAGATTGGTTAAAACCAAGTGCATATCTTGAAGTTAAAACTTCAGGATCAACAGGTACTCCAAAAATTATTCAGCTAAAAAAAGAATATATGGTTAATTCTGCTTTAGCAACCTCTAAATACTTTGATTTACCCGAAAAAACCACTGCTTTACTTTGTCTCCCGGCAACTTATATAGCTGGTAAAATGATGATTATTCGTGCTATTGTTTGTGGTTGGCAACTCGATTTAGTACCACCATCTTCTTCGCCACTTGATCAAGTTTTTAAAACCTATGATTTTTGTGCCATGACGCCATTTCAATTAGATAATTCGGTAGCTAGGCTACATTTGGTAAAAAAGCTAATTGTAGGAGGTGGTGCAATGTCGCTTCGGTTGCAAAAGATGGTTAAAAAGTCCAAAACAAAGGTTTACGAAACCTACGGGATGACGGAGACTATTACACACATTGCTGCAAGAAGAGTAAATCCGAAAAAGAAAAAAAACAAAAGCAAGAAACAACCAAAACCTTTTAAAATATTACCTAATATTAATATAAGTAAAGATGAACGTGGTTGTTTAATAATAAAGGCTTTTAATTTATCGGATGAAGTTATTGTAACCAATGATGTAGTTGATATTATAACGTATAAAAAATTTGTTTGGAAGGGGAGAATTGATAATGTTATAAACAGCGGAGGCGTGAAATTACATCCTGAGGAAATTGAAAAAAAATTAGGTAGGATTATTGATTTCCGATTTTTTATAACCTCTATACCTGACGATGCTTTAGGGAATAAATTGGTATTGTTTGTTGAAAAAGGTTTTTCTGAAGAAGAATTGGTTAGAGTGACAGAAAGAATCAATAAACTTAAATCCTTAGAAAAATTCGAAAAACCTAAGAAGATTTATTTCGTTGAAAAATTTGAAGAGACTTCTAGCGGGAAAATTCACCGTGATAATACGTTAAGGAGTAAAATGAGTTAAAAAAGTGTGTTATTTTGTTGATTATAAGTGTTTTAATTTGTATTTTGTTTTTATAACCAAAAAAAATAATCATGGGCTTTCCGCTATTACTGATTTTAACTTTCGCCATTTTGTTTCCTCTTTTGGCGATAATCGATATTGTACGCAATAACTTTAAGGAAAATGATAAAATTATTTGGCTTCTCGTCGTATTATTTTTCAATTTTTTGGGAACGATTCTTTATTTTATAATTGGAAGAAAGCAGCGGTTGATCTAAAATCAAAAAAAGAAGATTGAAATATCAAATTTCAACCTTCTTTTTTTGATTATTCATATTAGATTCGAACGTAGTCGAATTTAGTATAATTGCATCTATAAATTGTTGTTTGTGCTTTTATTCCGTCAAGAATTTTAATTTATCACAAGTTTTACTTGGTACAAATTCAGTCACTTCATAATCCGCCAATTCATTTTTCTTAAAAGGGTCTTTTTCAATAATTTTCTCCAAATCAGATTTAGATTTAATATTCGATAAAATTATTCCGCCTGTTCTTGGAATTTTTCGTCCAGAAGCATGAAAATTTCCTAGTTCATATTGTTCGTTTAGAAATTCAATATGAGCCTTAAGAAATTGTTCTATTTTTTCTAACTCAGTTTTATAAGTCAGGTTTATAATAAACATGTATAGTGTATTTTTTATTCGATTTTGAGTTTTTTAATATTATGATATACAACTTCTAAATAGTATTTATTTAAAACTCATGTTAACATAAAATTCAAGATCGTTTAATTTAATTTCATTTTTATTAGAAACTTTTTGATCTAATTTTTTCCAATTCAAAGTCGGTTTTAAACGAATTTCTTTTCCATCGATAAACACATCTACTGGCATCTTGAAATTTTCAACATTAGCTCTCCAACGGTAGGCATAAGTTTTTCCTTCCCTTTTGAATTGCAATTCCGGAATATGCGGATGTCTTAAATATTGATCGAATACCGGTTGCAAATCAGTTTTTATGGGTTTATTGAAGAAATCTTCAACAGTTTTGCTCTCAATTATTTTGTGTTTGTAGATTTTAGTAAAATCTCGAAGTGTATTCCACCAAAGTTCGTCGTCATTATAAATGCTTCGGATCATATTCAATAAGCTAGAACCTTTATAATACATATCTCCGGAACCTTCAGCATTTACACCATAATCCCCAATTATTGTTTCTTGATTTAAAATATTAGCCCGTTGCCCTTTTATATATTTTTGAGCTGCCTCTTTACCCCACCTACATTCTATATAAATAGATTCAGAATAAGTTGTAAAACTTTCATGAATCCACATATCAGCAATATCTTTTGCTGTAATACTGTTTCCAAACCATTCATGTCCAGATTCATGAATTATAATATAATCCCATTTTAGGCCGATTCCTGTACCGGAAAGATCACGTCCTAAATAACCTTTACTGTAATGGTTTCCGTAAGCAACCGCGCTTTGATGTTCCATGCCTAAATACGGAGTTTCTACTAATTTGTATCCATCTTCTATAAAAGGATAAGGTCCCATTTTTTCGTAAAAGCAAGCCATCATGTCTTTAACTTCCTGAAATTGTTTTTTTGCTTTTTCAAGATTGTAAGGAAGTACATAATAGTCTAATGTTAAATCTTTAAACTTATCAGAGAAATGCGCATAATTAGCAATATTTAAGGTTACATCGTAATTGTTAATCGGGCTTACTGTTTTCCAACTCCATTGTGTATATCCATTTCCTAGATCTTTTTTACCAATCATTCTTCCGTTAGAAACATCCATTAATCCATTAGGAACAGCAATATCTAGCTGTACACTTTCAGGTTCATCACTTTGATGGTCTTTATTTGGATACCAAAGGCTAGCTCCGGTTCCCTGTACAGCTACACCAACCCATGTATTTCCTTGTTCGTCTTTGGTCCAAACAAAACCACCGTCCCAAGGAGCATTTTTAGCGATAATGGGATGTCCGGAATAGAAAAACTCTAAAGAATCGGTAGTGTTTTTAGCTAAAGATTCTTCAAAATCAATAAAAACAGCATTGTATTTTCTTTTATAATTCAATGCTTTTCCATGGAACATAATCGAGTCAATATCCATGTTTTTAAATAAATCGATCTGGATTACGGGGAGTTTTTGTTCCGTTTTAAAAGTGATAATATTACTTCCGTTAATAAATTTTTCGGAAGGATTTACTTTTAATTTTAGGTGATATTTCAAAACATCGTAAGCTCGTTCAGCTCTTAAAGAACCCCGAAGTGTATCGGCTTCAGTATATTCTTTTTTATTGCTTAGCATTTGTGCCGAAGCGGAAAATGTAAATAAGGATAGTAAAAATAGAGAAAGAAAATTTTTCATTCTTATTGTTTAAATTAAAAAAATAGAATTGCCATTAAGTAATAGATATTTATGAATTTATAATCAAGTTTGAATAACCCCTAAGTTAAAATCTTTTTCGATAGGAGCGTGGTTAGCACACTCAATTCCTGTCGAAATCCATTTTCTTGTATCCATAGGATTGATTACTGCATCTGTCCATAATCTAGCTGCTGCATAATAAGCTGAAGTTTGCTCATCGTACTTCGCTTTAATTTTTTCGAATACTTTCTTCTCTTTTTCAGCATCTACTTTTTCTCCTTTTTTAGCTAAAGAAGCAGTTTCTATTTGTGCTAAAACTTTTGCAGCTTGCGTGCCTCCCATAACAGCTAGTTCAGCACTTGGCCAAGCAACAATAAGGCGTGGGTCGTAAGCTTTACCGCACATTGCATAATTTCCAGCTCCATAGGAATTACCTAAAATTATAGTGAATTTGGGTACTACAGAATTACTAACTGCATTTACCATTTTTGCGCCATCTTTTATAATACCACCATGTTCACTTTTGCTACCAACCATAAAACCGGTAACATCTTGAAGAAATACTAACGGAATTTTCTTTTGATTACAGTTGGCTATAAAACGAGTAGCTTTATCTGCAGAGTCAGAATAAATTACACCGCCAAATTGCATTTCTCCTTTTTTATTTTTTACAATTTTTCGTTGATTGGCTACAATTCCTACAGCCCAACCATCGATACGTGCATAACCGGTAATAATGGTTTGTCCGTATCCTTGCTTATATTCCTCAAATTCAGATCCATCAACCAAACGTTCTATAATTTGCTTCATATCGTATTGGTCAGATCGCTTTTTAGGTAAAATACCAAAGATTTCTTCACAAGCAAATTTAGGTTTAGTGGGCGTTTTCCGGTTAAAACCAGCAGTATCGAAATTGCCGATTTTATCCATAATATTTTGAATTTTGACAAGCGCATCTTTATCATCTTTTGCCTTATAATCAGTAACACCACTAATTTCAGAATGTGTGTTAGCACCGCCAAGAGTTTCATTATCGATGCTTTCACCAATTGCAGCTTTCACTAAATAACTTCCGGCAAGAAAAATGCTTCCAGTTTTTTCAACAATAATAGCTTCATCACTCATTATTGGTAAATAAGCACCTCCAGCAACACAACTTCCCATAACAGCAGCAATTTGAGTAATACCCATGCTACTCATTATAGCATTATTTCTAAAAATTCTACCGAAATGTTCTTTGTCAGGAAAAATTTCGTCTTGCATCGGTAAGTAAACACCAGCACTATCTACCAAATAAATTATAGGGAGTTTATTCTCGATAGCAATTTCTTGCGCGCGTAAGTTTTTCTTTCCAGTTATAGGAAACCAAGCTCCGGCTTTAACAGTGGCATCATTAGCAACAACAATACATTGTTTTCCTGAAACTTTTCCAATTTTAACAATAACTCCACCACTTGGGCAGCCTCCATGCTCTTTATACATGTCATCTCCAGCAAAGGCACCTATTTCGATAGCATCATCAGCTTTGTCTAGTAAAAAATCAATACGCTCTCTGGCGGTCATTTTTCCTTTTGAGTGATGCTTTTCAATACGTTTTTCACCCCCACCTAGTTTAATTCTTTTAAGGTGATGATTTAAATCGGAGACTAATAATTTATTATGATCTTCATTTTTATTGAAGTTAATGTCCATATAAACAGTGTTTTGAGATCAGTGTATTTATTGTTTTTATATTGAATAAATTTGTTAGTATTTTCTAAAAAAGGGTTGAAAATTCCACAATTTTGGCTAAAATACAAAATACGGAGTATTCGATTTTTAAATAAGTAGCCAAAATATCCGATATTTGTAACTTAAATAAAGTATATGAAATTAAATAAGAACACCATTTTCGCTTGGGCTTCCTTTATAATTTTTATAGTAGCCACAGCTATTGTATTATTAGGTGTCTTAAAATATAAAGATCATGCCATTGGGTTTAGTGTGGTTGGTATTGGTTTTTTTGCTATATCCTGGGTATTTAATGCCCTTAAAGGCCGAATTTAAATCTTAAATAACGCATTTTATGGAACGACAACAGTTGGTGAAGCATCTTGATGGTGGAGAGGCGTTTATGCCTATAACAGAAGTGTTAAACAAAATTTCCTTTGAAGATTTAGGAAAACGAATAACGCCACTACCTTATTCTTTTTATGAAATATTCTACCATATTCGGTATGCTCAAAAAGATATTTTAAATTATATAGTTTCCGATACCTATAAAACGCCTAATTGGCCAGAAGGCTATTGGGATAAAAAAGAAGCTCCGGAAAGCAAAGAAGATTGGGAGTCTTTAAAAGAACAATTCTTTGCCGAAAGGCAGCAATTAGCAAATTATATTTTAGATGAAACAAACGATCTTGACGAACCGGTAAAAAATAGTAAAAATCATACCTTATTACGAGAATTAATGTTAGTTATAGAGCATAACGCTTATCATTTAGGACAATTAATTGTGATTCTGAGACTTTTAGGCGATCATCAATAAACTTAATAGGTTTATTTGTAGTTTTGCAATTCGTAATACACATAAAAATAAAAAATAATACTTATATATGGCAGACGATAATAAAGTGATATTTTCGATGAGTGGGGTGACTAAAACCTTCAAATCGGCAAATACACCGGTTTTAAAAAATATTTACTTAAGTTTTTTCTACGGTGCTAAAATTGGAATTTTAGGGCTTAATGGTTCTGGTAAATCTACTTTATTAAAAATTATTGCTGGGCAAGATTCCAATTATCAAGGAGATGTAGTATTTTCTCCAGGATACAGTATTGGTTATCTTGAGCAAGAGCCGAAATTAGATGAGGATAAAACAGTTCTTGAAGTTGTGAAAGAAGGAGTAGCGGAAACTGTAGCTGTTTTAGATGAGTATAATAAGATAAACGACATGTTCGGTTTACCTGAAGTTTATGAAGATGCAGATAAGATGCAGAAGCTTATGGACAAGCAGGCAGAACTTCAAGACAAAATCGATGCTAGTAATGCTTGGGAATTAGATACCAAGCTAGATATCGCTATGGATGCTTTAAGAACTCCGGATGCGGATAAGAAAATTTCGGTATTATCTGGAGGGGAAAGAAGGCGAGTAGCTCTTTGTCGTTTATTATTGAAACAACCTGATATTTTATTATTAGATGAGCCTACTAACCATTTAGATGCTGAATCGGTACATTGGTTAGAACATCATTTAGCACAATATAAAGGTACTGTAATTGCTGTAACGCACGACCGTTATTTCTTAGATAATGTAGCCGGGTGGATTCTTGAGCTAGATAGAGGAGAAGGTATTCCATGGAAAGGAAACTATTCATCTTGGTTAGATCAAAAATCTAAGCGTATGGCGCAAGAACAAAAACAAGCCAGTAAGCATCAAAAAACATTAGAGCGTGAGTTAGAATGGGCGAAGATGAATCCGAAAGGAAGACAGTCTAAACAAAAAGCACGTCTTAAAAACTATGATAAATTACTAAGTCAAGATCAAAAACAAATGGACGATAAATTGGAAATTTATATTCCAAATGGTCCGCGTTTAGGAACAAACGTAATAGATGCAAATGGTGTAAGTAAAGCTTTTGGTGATAAGTTACTTTATGAAGATCTTAATTTCAATTTACCTCAAGCTGGAATTGTTGGAATTATAGGGCCAAACGGTGCCGGTAAGACGACTATTTTTAAAATGATAATGGGTGAAGAGCAACCTGATAAAGGTTCTTTTGAAGTAGGTGAGACAGCTAAAATTGCTTATGTAGACCAAAGCCACTCTAATATTGATCCTGAAAAAACAATCTGGCAAAACTTTAGTGACGAGCAGGAATTAATTATGATGGGCGGTAGGCAAGTTAACTCGAGAGCTTATTTAAGTCGATTTAATTTCAGTGGAAGCGAACAAAATAAAAAAGTTAATAAACTGTCCGGAGGGGAGAGAAACCGACTTCACTTAGCGATGACGTTAAAAGAAGAAGGAAATGTTCTTCTGCTAGATGAGCCTACAAATGATCTTGATGTAAATACACTTCGAGCTTTAGAAGAAGGTTTAGAGAATTTTGCAGGATGTGCGGTAGTTATTTCTCACGACCGTTGGTTCTTAGATAGAGTTTGTACTCATATCCTTGCTTTTGAAGGAGATTCTCAAGTATATTTCTTTGAAGGTAGTTTTTCTGATTATGAGGAGAATAAGAAAAAACGTCTAGGTGGAGATGCTATGCCTAAACGTATAAAATACAAACGTTTAACTCGAGACTAGTCGAGTTTTAATATTTTTTAAAAAATAAAAGTCCTTTTAAACCAAGACTATCATTGGGTTAAAGGGGCTTTTTTATTTAAAAAAAAGAGAATAATTGATTACTTTAGCACTTTGCTTAAAATTTTTATCAAATTATGAGAAATAAATTAATGACACTGGCATTAGCCTCGTTTATAACAGTAGGTGCAGTGGCTCAAGATGACTTAATTGAATCATTAAATAGCAACCATAGTGTGGCTGCTAAAGAAGGGTTTCAGTTTAAGCCAATTATTATGTTAGAATCTACTTCAGTAAAAAATCAGGGAAGTAGTGGAACTTGCTGGAGTTATTCAGGAAACTCTTTTCTTGAATCTGAAATGATTCGTGAAGGAAAAGAACCTGTAGATATTTCTGAAATTTACACCGCTCGTTGTGTGTATATCGAAAAAGCTAAAAACTATGTACGTATGCATGGTAGTTTAAACTGGGGAGATGGTGGTGCTTTGCATGATGTTACTAATATTTATAAAAAATATGGTGCGCTTCCACAAGAAGTTTATAGTGGTTTAAATTATGGAACCGATTATAATAAGTTCGGTGAGATGCAAGCAGCATTAAAAGGAATGTTAGACGGAATTGTTCAGAACAAAAACGGAAAGTTGACGCCAAATTGGATAGATGCTTTTACTGCAGTTCTAGATAGTTATTTAGGTCAAGTTCCTGAAGAATTTGAATACAAGGGAAAAACATATACACCAAAGTCTTTTGCAAAAGAAGTAGTTGGTTTAGATGCTAATGATTATTTAGAACTTACTTGTATTCCTGATGAACCTGCTTATACTAATGTATTTTTATCTGTTCCAGATAACTGGAGTTTCGATTATGCTTATAATGTAAAAATGGATGATTTAACTGCTACAATCGATAATGCATTAGAAGAAGGATATACCGTAGGTTGGGCCACTGATGTTAGTGAGAAATCATTCAGTTGGAAAAATGGAGTAGCATTTGTACCTGAAAGAGAATATTCAGAAATGACTCCGAAAGAAAGAGCAACTTTGTTTAGTGCTCCAAAACCAGAGCGAGAAATTACTCCGAAAATGAGACAAGAAGCATTTGATAACTATACCACTACCGATGATCACGGAATGCAGATTGTAGGTTTGGCTAAAGATCAAAATGGAAAAGAATACTATATTGTTAAAAACTCTTGGGGAGAATCTAACGATTATAAAGGGTATTTATATGTAACCAAAGATTACGTGAAGTTTAAAACTACTGCTCTATTAGTTAATAAAGATGCAATTCCTAAAAAAATCTATAAAAGCTAGTTTTTTATATTATTAGCTATTATTATTCAAAAGCGATCTTAAGATCGCTTTTTTTATACTCAAAAATGACAATATGATTATATAATTATTCTTTTACCTTTTTGTTTAAATTAAAAAGCGACAATTTGTCGCTAAATTTTTGTTTAAATATGACTAAATGACGTTAAAAATATTTTGGAATTTAAATTGCTAATAACTTATCGAGTTTGAAAATGAACAAAAGTTTAATAAAAAAATAAAAGTTATGAGTTTAATTAAGAGAAATGAAAACTGGTTGCCATCTGTATTTGATGATATGTTTAAAACAGATTGGTTAGGAGGAACAACAAATGTTAACAATATAGGAACAAGAATTCCTGCGGTAAACATACAAGAATCTGATGAAGGTTTTAAAGTTGAGGTTGCTGCTCCTGGAAAATCGAAAGAAGATTTTGATATTGAATTGAATAACGATGTATTAACCATTTCTGCAGAAGAGAAATCTTCTAAAGAAGAAACTGATAAAGATGGTAAATATACACGTAGAGAGTTTAGTTACAGCACTTTTAAAAGAGCTTTTAGTTTACCTGATTCTGTAGACAGTAGTAAAATTTCAGCTAGTTACAATAATGGTGTATTAGACATTTTATTACCTAAAAAAGAAGAGGCTAAAGTTCCAGCAAAGCGAGCTATTGAAATTTCGTAATAGTTTAGCTTAAAATCGCTAAAAAAGCATCCAATTTTGGATGCTTTTTTAGTTTAAAATTTATTCAATAATATCCAACGATTACCGGCACTTTGTATGGTGTAAATACTACTACTTTCTAAAGAAGAAATAGAACTGCTTGTACGCACATCAAATAAATCATCTGAAGTATCTTGAAATTTGATTATTTTTTCTGAAGTTGTCGACCAAATTATTAGTGTGATTGTTCTTCCCTTATGCTCTGAAGCTATTGGTAATACAACACTATCCACATTATCATTAATTCGAAGTGTACCTACTTCATCTTCAATCAAAAAATCTCCGGTACTACTAGTGGTTGAAATATAAGATTGTGTAGAGGGAAGCCGCCATTCTAGAATACCGTTTTCAGTAAGTGCTAAAACCTGATTTTCTTGTCCTTTAAATTCAGGGAAAATATAAGCATTTTCAGTAGTCCTACCAATACCGAGTCTTCCTGCAAAGTAACCTGCAAAAACATCCGCATTACTGTTACCTTCCGCTGTACTGTAAATTCCGTAGATATTACCTTGAGCAGTTCCGCTTCCTATTTCAGAATATATCCCATAGTTATTACTACTAGCCCCAGCTGTTCGTCCTACACGATTAAATAATCCATAAATGTTGGTACCAGAACTCTGAAAAGTTTCATTAAATATACCGTAATGGATACCTTCTCCGCTTGTGCTTACTTTATTTTTAATTCCATATTTTTTTCCTTCAACCAAGCTATTATTATCGATTTCGATACCGTAGCTGGTAATAACTGCTGTCGATGGATTATTATTTTCAATTTTTATTGCGCTTTGTATAGTATCTGTATTTGTGTTAATATGAAGTTTGGTATTTATTTCAGTCTCTTCTGTACCGATACTAATACTCCCATTTCTGTAAATAGTTTCGTTGATATTATTTGGAGAAGAATTGGTATTAGTTTTATAGAAATTTGATTCTGAAAAATCACCTTCTATAGGAGTCCATAAATTTGTTTTATCATTCCAATAATAGAATCCTTCTTTATAATTAGGGAGTTCTCGGTTTAGAAAAACCAACATGGCATGCTGGTCTTGACTAGGTTCTGTTTCTGGAAAATTATTAATTCTTGGTATTAAAATACCATCTGTATTAGAAGGTGCGTCCTTTTCTAAACTTTCTATATGTAAAGTAGCTTTAGGATTATCGGTGTTAATACCAACCTGCGCTGTTAGAAAAGAGGAAATACATAGGCAAATAATAAAACAATACGAATTCATAGCATCTTGATTTTAAAGACACTTCAGCAAACCATATGTTTTTGGGTAATTTTAAAAATATAACGTAAAATGCTTATAATCAATTTTTTAGATGTTAAATATTTTATAATCTATTGTAAGTACATAAAATAATAACCTTTATTAAGTCTTAAAATTTCGTGCTAATTTGACTATAATTAATTATAAAAAGCAAGTGTTAAGCTTGTTCCTTTAACTTATCTTGAAAGATTTTGATTTCATCTCTAAGTCGAGCTGCTTCCATAAAATCTAAATCTTTAGCAGCTGCTTCCATAGCTTTTCGTTTTTCTCGAATTGTTTTTTCAATTTGCCCTTTTGATAAGTAGGCTCCTTCTTCTTCTGCAACTTTTAGTGCTGGTTTTTTGCCTTCCTCGTAAACGTCTAATTTTTGTTTTATTAAAGAATTATCTAACTCTAATTTTTTAACAAGTGGTTTAGGAGTAAGGTTATGTGCTTTATTATAATTTATCTGTTTGGTACGTCGATATTCGGTTTCATCCATCGTTTTTTGCATACTATCGGTAATCTTATCGGCATACAAAATAGCTTTTCCTTTAATATGTCTTGCTGCTCGACCAATGGTTTGGGTAAGCGATCGGTTACTTCTTAAAAAACCTTCTTTATCAGCATCAATTATAGCTACAAGAGAAACTTCAGGCAAATCCAACCCTTCTCGCAATAAGTTAACACCTATTAAAACATCGAACACGCCACGACGTAAATCTTGCATAATCTCTACTCGTTCTAAAGTATCTACATCGCTATGAATGTAACGACACCGAATATCGATTCTGGTTAAATATTTGGCTAATTCTTCAGCCATTCGCTTAGTTAAGGTAGTTACTAGTGTTCGTTCATCTTTTTCTACTCTAGTTTGAATTTCTTCAATAAGATCATCAATTTGGTTTAAACTAGGTCTAACCTCAATTATCGGATCTAGTAGCCCGGTTGGTCGAATAACTTGTTCTACATATACGCCTTCACTTTTTTGTAATTCGTAATCTGCTGGTGTAGCACTTACATGAATTACTTGATTTTGTAGCGCTTCAAATTCTTCAAATTTTAATGGTCGGTTATCCATTGCAGCAGGAAGCCTAAAACCATATTCTACTAAAGTTTCTTTTCGAGAACGGTCGCCACCATACATGGCATGTACCTGCGGAACCGTTACGTGAGATTCATCAACAACCATTAAAAAATCATCTGGAAAATAATCCAACAAGCAGAAAGGACGAGTTCCTGGTTTTCTTCCATCTAAATACCGAGAATAATTTTCGATTCCAGAGCAATAACCAAGTTCCCGAATCATTTCTAAATCGAAATTAGTTCGTTCATCTAAACGTTTTGCTTCTAAATGTTTACCTATATCACGGAAATAATCGACTTGTTTTACCAAATCGTCTTGAATGCTTTTGATGGCATTTTGTAACACATCAGGAGAGGTTACAAACATATTAGCCGGATAGATATTTAAGCATTCATATTTTTCAATGATATCGTTAGTTCCTGGATCAAAAGCTTCAATTTCTTCAATTTCATCTCCAAAAAAGTGAATTCGAAAAGCATTATCGGCATAACCCGGAAAAACATCCACGGTATCTCCTTTTATTCTGAAATTACCATGAGTAAATTCAGCTTCTGTTCGAGAATACAAACTTTGCACCAACTTGTGTAAAAATTTTGTCCGACTAATTTGCATATCTCTTTCAATAGAAATCACATTTTTACGGAATTCTACTGGATTACCAATACCATACAGACACGAAACCGACGCTACTACTATAATATCTCGACGACCACTTAATAATGAAGAAGTGGTGCTTAACCGTAGTTTTTCGATTTCATCGTTTATAGATAAATCTTTTTCAATATAGGTACCAGAAGTAGGGATAAATGCTTCGGGCTGGTAATAATCATAATAACTTACAAAATATTCAACTGCATTATCCGGAAAAAATTGTTTGAATTCAGCATACAATTGGGCTGCCAACGTTTTATTGTGAGCCAAAACCAAAGTTGGTTTTTGTACTTCTTCGATTACGTTTGCTACCGTAAATGTTTTACCGGAACCGGTAACTCCTAAAAGTGTTTGGTATTGATCGTTTTTTTCTAGTCCACTAACTAATTGTTTAATAGCTGTAGGTTGGTCTCCGGTAGGTTTATACTCTGATTGTAATCTGAATTTCATTTTTTCTTTTTTCTAGCTCTACGAAAATACGCAATTAATATGCCGCTTCAAACCAGGAAAATTTTTTTATCGAATTAGACTAAAATGTCCTTTAATAGTTCTATTATTCTCTAAAGTTACTTGAAACCAATAATCGTTTTTCGGCATTGGTTTTCCGTTATAGTTGCCATCCCATCCTTTATCGAAAGCTTTAAATCTGGCTAATAATTTTCCGTATCTGTCAAATATGGAAATAGTAGTTTGATCAGCTACAGTGTTTTTTATTCCTTTAATTTTCCAAAAATCGTTAATACCATCGTTATTTGGTGTAAAAAATTTATTGTAGCCTATTACTGCAACTTCGGTTTTTAAAATACCGCAGCCCTTTTTATCTCGAATGTAGAAGTTTATAAAACCGGAAGGTACATTCTCAAACGAATTACTGGTTTGATAAGGACCTTCTTGCAAGGAATATTCATAATCACCAATTCCTTCAGCAAAAATAGTAACCCGGTTATTATCAGAAACATCTTGAACTTCGGGATCTGCCACAATTCTAGCAATATTAGAAACTTCTACATCAAATTGTTTTTCCGAAGTGCAACTTGCACCATTAGCTGTATTGGTTGCAGTTAATTTATAAGTTCCACTTTCTGAAATAGTTAATCTTGAATCGGTACTAATTTCTTGTTTTTGACTGTTATCAATTTTAAACCATTGGTACTGGGAAAAATTACCAGGATTAATTATTAAAGTTTCTTTGTTTAAACAGGTGAAATAGTTATCCTGAATATTGATTTTTGGCTTTTGAGTAACTTTTAATTCAACACTTTCAATTCCTTGGCATTCGTTATTAACTTCTAATCTAGCGTAAACAGTTTTTGAAATAGATTCGTAGTTATCTGGTAATTTATTTTCTTCTATGGAAGCGTCTGCTAGCGATTCGTAAAATTCTACCTGGAAAGATGGGTGCATGGTCGAAGCAATTTTATCGAGATTGAAAATACCTACTTGGACTTCAATATTTTCATCTAGCCCACAAGTACCAAAAGGTCCTAGGTTAGGTAAACTTGTGGTTGTAGGATATACCTCTAAGTAAAGTGTAGCTGTGGTTGTACAGCTTGTATTTGTATTGGTTGCTTGAATAATAATTTCTTGAAAAGCTGTTTTATTTCGATAATTTTCGGGATTAGCGATAGGAGTATCATTTTCTAGTGCAGCTGTATCTTCAAAATACTGAAACTTATAGTTGGTATTTTCTGGAGCTATAAATAATTCACTTTCTCTTAAATTAGTTGGAGTTATACCATCTGTAGAGTTTTCTAATTCAACATCACACTGTACTAAGTTGTAATCGCTAATAGTAGGAGCTTCATGAAAACGAAGTGAAACTTCAGCGGTACTAACACAACCTGTATTTTTATTTTCAACTCTTGCATAAATTTCAGTTTCTGAGGAAGAATATGTAAGCGGTAGCAGGTTGTTTACTTGTAATGCATCAGTTTCTGTTTCGTAAAAAGAAATATCGTGGTCAGTTTCCGATAATCCATTTAGTAATTCAGTAAAACTATCTGTTAAATTGAAGATGCCTTCGTTATTATAATTACAAGCAAGAATTCTAGCCGTTTTATTTATTAATGGACTTTGAGTAACAATTAATTCTAAAGATGTAATATCATAGCATTTAACTAAATCATTTTCAACTTTAGCATAAATAATTTCTGAATTAGTAGTTTGATAATCGGTAGATAATGGGTTAATATTATCATTAGCATCAGCAAGAGATTGGAAAAAAGTAACTTTATCTGATGGATTGTCCTTTATTTCCTCTGTTCTATCCTGAAGATTGAAATTGGCCACTCCATTTGTAGCACACATTTCTAAAGGTTGAGCAGGAGTAGCTTTTGGCCCTGTTGGAAATACATCTCCTTGATCGAAAGCGGTACCAGTCCATTCTAATTTAAAAGGACTACTTCCAATAGGCCGATCTATTACCAAGAAGTAAGACTCCCCTGCTTTTACATCTAAACTTCTTATAAAATTATCGCCATTTTGGCCAGGACCTTCCGATGTATCGGTTAAGCCATCTCGCATACCTGTAATATTACTAGTACTTCCGGCGGCTAGGGGGTTGGTGGTCGAGCAACGTATAGATTGTCCTAAATTACTACAGGTAGCGTTAGGGCCGAAAATAAAAAAATCGTAATCTACTTCAAGATTTTGGCTTGTTGGTGTAAGTATAAAACCTAAGGTTCCCGTTTGTTCTACTTGAATTTCAAACCAAATACTATTATGCTCAAAACTGTTACAATTGTTTATATTTTCTATTTCCTCAACTCCTGCTCCATTAGAATTTGTTGAAATATTTCCATCTCCGCATATTAAAATTGCATTACTACAATCGTTAGGTAAATTGTTTTGACCGTTAAGACTAACAAAAAATAAAAAGAATATTACAAGGCTCAGTATCGATTTTAATGACATAGATGGAATAATAAGTTTCTTAGGGTTAGGAAGTTAAGAAAAGAAACTTATTATTCTATTCAATTTATTTAATAAAAGCGCATTTTAATGCTCTTTTATAGTTTTAATACTGAGATTATAAATCTCTTTTTTTCAATAAAGCGTATGATAAATAAACAAATATGGCAATCCAAGCTATTACAATTAGAAGTTGATACCAATGTATAGCATAATCTTTTTGAAATTCAGATCCTAATTGTGTAGCTGCTGATTGAAAGGCATTTAAACGGGAAAAAGGTTCTTTTACTAAATTGCTCATTGATTCTAGCGGGAAAAATTGAGCGAGAGAATCTGCCTTCCCTGATCCTCTAAAAAACTTCCACTTCAATATTCCATAAACTATATTTTCTATAAGCCACCAAATAAATAAAAAGCCTAATGAAAATGCAGATTTTCGGACAAATACACCTAAAAATAAGCAAAATGAGAAGAAACCGGTTAGCTTAATGAAATAGGCTAGCATATAATCTAAATCAGAAAAAATGATACTCATTTCAGTATAATCAGAAAAAGAGAGTCCTAAAATAAGCGAAACAATAAATAGAAAAAGAGTTGAAATAAGTGCTAATACTACTACAGTTAAAAATTTTGAGAGTATAAATTCTTTTTTCGAAAGCCCATCGATTAAATTTTGTTTTAAAGTCCGGTTACTGTATTCATTCGAAATCATAGTAACGATTACGATTGCTAAAAACAGTTTTAATAAGGAGGCTATGTAACTGTTGAAATGCCAGATGAATGGAAAATTAAAAATACCTTGATCTGCTAATCTAAAATGTATATGCCCAATATTAAACTCTATAGAAGCCATTAAGGCGGTAAATGTGATAAGCGTAAAATAGGTGATGATTAGAATTTTGGAAGAACGGCTATATCGAAGTTTAGAAAATTCTATATTTAAAAGTCGTAACATTATTTAAGCTTTAGTTTCGTTAGTTAATTGAAGGAATTGTTCTTCTAAACTTTCTTTTCGTTTATTTAAATAATTTAAAGAAAGCCCCTTTTCGAAGAAATAGCGGTTAATTGATGAAGCTTCTAACGGAGAATCAATAATTGCAACTACATATCCCTTTTTTTGTGTGATTTTTCCGATGGAAGGATGTTCTTCTAACAGCTTAATAAGTAAATCATTATTTTCAGCTTCTAACTCAAAAAAGCCATGATTAGCATTTATAGCATCGGTTGGGCCGCTGTAGAGTTTTTTCCCGTTTCGTATAATAACTACGTGGCTACAAACTTTTTCAACTTCATCTAGCAAGTGAGAGGCTAACAAAATTGTAGTTCCACTAGTTGCGATGTTTTGTATAATATCCCGAATTTGATGAATTCCTTGCGGATCTAATCCGTTAGTAGGTTCATCTAGAATTAATATTTCTGGATCGTTTAATAGGGCAGAGGCAATAGCTAGTCGCTGTTTCATACCCAAAGAGAAGGCTTTAAATTTAGTGTCTTTTCGATCTAAAAGATTAACAATGGCCAATTTCTCTTCTACTTTTTCTTTAGGAACTCCTTTAATTTTGCAGACCAATTGTAAGTTTTGGGCTGCTGTCATGTACGGATAAAAGTTAGGATGCTCTATAATTGCTCCTACTTTTTTTAAAGCTTCGTGGGTAGATTCGGTTCCGTCGAACCACTCAAAACTCCCAGAAGTTTTATTAACAACATTTAAAATCATGCCTAGAGTAGTCGATTTCCCGCTACCATTTGGCCCTAAAATACCATATACATACCCTTTTTCAATAGTGAACGATAAATCGTTAACAGCAGTCAGAGATCCGTATTGTTTCGTTAGATGATTGATGGTTAGAATTGTTTCCAAAATAAGATTGCTTTACTGGTAGAACGACTAATTTACATTTTTGTTACAAGAATCCTAACAATATCTTTATTTTTGACTGTAATTGAATAGCAGATGGAAGAAAAACTAATGTCGAAGAGAAAACCCTCGTTTCCAATTAACGAGCGTTTAAATAATTATTTATCCCGTTATAATCGTAATACAAAAATTCCTGTTTTTTATGAAGATTTGTTACGTTTTTCCGGTTCTATTGTTGTGTACGATAAAGATGAAGAGGATACACTTTGGGTGCGTTGTTATTATCCGGAATTCGAACGGCAAGAAATAGATGATAGTTTAAAACGAATTTATACAATTCTCCATTCTGATGGGAGCGATGATACTTTAGAGTATTTAGCGGTAGATGCTATCGATTATTGCACATTTGGAAACTCGAAACCTTTCCGTATAAAAGTTCGGAATATTCTAAATGATGTTTTTACGTATTTTTATGTGAAAAAAGCAGATGCATCTAGGGTATATGGATTAGAGTTGGAACATTTATTATCACCGGATCGTATAACTTTTTTATTACATAAGGATACTTTAATTGAGGCACATATTGCCGGAATTCCTGGAGATGTATTTATTGAAAATCATTTACCAAATTTACCAAATTGGGAAAAAACTCAAATTGCTAAACAGTTTGTGAAGTTTAACGAGCGTTGTACAGTACGTTTGTTAGGTGATATGCGTTCGTATAATTATGTGGTAATCCCGACCCACGATTTTGACCATGTGCAATATCAAATTCGGGCTATAGATTTTGATCAGCAATGTTTTGAAGGAAAATTCAAAGTTTACCGACCTCAATTTTTTAAAGAAAATTACAAAATGGTAAAATTGGTTTCGGAGAGATTACAAGTTTCCTCAATAGAGCAATATAGGAAGGAAGAACGTTCACTGTTGGCAAAACGGATGATTAATACACAAGGTAGATTTAAACGTCTTATAAAGTGTATGAGTAACGACCATGTATCTACTCGGGAGAACGTAAACCAATTACGAACCGAGCTTTTTAATTTCACTAAAGACATAAAGTTTAAAAGAGCTAGTACCATGGGACAAATTCTACGGACTGCCCTAGATTTTGTAAAAAGAAATTACGAAGATGTAAATATGAGGCGCTTATTAGAATAATAAAAAACCGATCAACTTTAAGAAGTTGATCGGTTTCAATTTTTCTGAAAACTAAAAATGCTTATTTTTTTTCTTCTTTATTGAAGTATACTAAGTAGTAATACATTTGTTTTTCTTCATCCCATCCTTTTTCTACAAACTTATCTGCAGATTCAGGATTTACAAAATCCATTTTAATCTGAATATTTGTATCAAGATTAATTACATTTTTAAGCTTTTTTCGAGCGTCGGTTACGGCTTTGTTTGCAATAGGGAAATTAGTAACCTCTTCAATTTTATATTTAGGTGCTTTTTCAGTTTTATAATTCTGAAATTCAGGTACTAAATCTGGATTGTCGATTACTGAACTCACAAAATTATTTTCTTCAAAATCATCATTTTTTGCAAAATAATCCATACTACGGTTCATAAACATTACCTCTTCTTTTTTATCTTCCGCAGGTAATACAACATCTTTTGCAAAATTCTGACAGAATTTTAGGTAATTTTTGGTGTAGTAATTTTCATCGGTCATTACCGTAACACCCAAGAAATTATTTAACCAATATTTGGTATCATATTTATTGGCATCTACAGATAATATCTTATATCCTTCGGCGCGTTGCTTGTTAAAAATAAGAGCTCCTTTATCTAGTTTGTTTAGGTTAATTCCTTGTTGAACAATCATTTCTAATATGTTCTCGTTTTCTTTAAATTGAAGAAAATCGTGTTTTAATTCCGATTTAAAAATACCGATAGCAGAAACTTTTTCGTTATCAATTTGCATATTATCGAAATACACAACGTATACTTCCCCACTTTTTATATGCGGATGCCCAGATTGTTCAAATAAAAGCGTAGCTATTTTTTTTGAAATATCATGTGAATCTTCGGGATTATCGAAAATGGAATTGGCTAAACTATAAAGTTCATTAAATTCTAAATCTATTTCGTGCTCAAAATTGTAATAATTTTCTTCTTTTTCTCGAAAGGATTTTAGAAAATATTCTTTAATAAGCGGTGTAATTTCATCGTTTAATTGATAAGGAGCAGCTGAAAGAAAAATGTTTTCATTTCGGCTTTTGTTACCAACACGGTGTATCGAAAGCGATTCGATTTGGGCATTATATAGATTTATCATTTCCGGTTATCTTAAAAGTCGGTTTTTGTAAAAAATGAATTAAAAATATTTAAATTGGGGTGTTTAATTCCAATTTTCATCAAAAGAAAAATTATCGAAATCATCGATGTTATAATCATCTTTGAATTCATCCTCCTCATTATCTTCTTCATTTTCGGCCTTAAATTCTTTATCGGGAGCATTTAGTGGAATTTGGCCATGTACAAACATTAAATTAGGATAATCTCTTCCTTCTTCAATTTCTGCAATTTGCGCTAATTCAACCATGAATGTCCACATGTTAAAGAAATCATATACGTAAAGCAGTTTAGTTTGATCCTCTGAGAGAACACTATCTAAAGCTGTTTCGTTCATTAAACGAATACTATCATCTCCACCGCTCATATCAAACTGATGAATTTCTTCACCTTGATTCCACTCTTCATCGCTAAGATAGAAAGAAGCCATCTCTGTCCCGTCAAAACCAAAAGCCTGAATTATGGTGTTGTGAAAATCTTCTAAAGTAGCGTCTTGTAAAATTTCGATATCTCTAAAAACATCTTCTTCGGCATCTAATATCACTCTAAATCTGTAAACCATTTTTTTGAAAATTTGGTTAGCAAAGATACGGTTTCAAAACCGTAATTGGCAAATCCATTTTGATTGAACTAAAAGTATTTTTTTAATTATTTGCTAAATCTGTGTAGCACAAAGGTCATGGCAGCTAATAAGCAAAATGCACCCACTTGATGAGTAACCCCAAGCCAAACCGGAACCTGATAAATAAGTGTAAAAACGCCTAATAAAAATTGTATGCATACAATAAAGACTAAAAGGTTTACTCCATTTTTTTGAGCTCTTGTAAGCGCTAATTTTTTAGCTTTAGACCAAATAATAAGTATAGCAGCTACAACAAAAAAGGCAAGGTAGCGGTGTACAAATTGAACGCCACTTTTACCGGCAATAAAATTTTTCCATACGGGTTTTAATTCGATATAAACCGTTTCATGAATCCATTTTCCTTCTGCCATTAGTGGCCAGCTATTATGAATAAACCCGGCATCTAAACCAGCCACAAATGCTCCCCAAGTTATTTGTAAAATCAAGATAATCATTCCGACCCAAATCCATTTTTTCATAGAAGGAACAGAAGGTTTCAGTTTGTTTTTATAAATAATATCAAGAGCTACCCAGAAAGAATATGCAAAAGTTATAAAGGCAGTCATAAGGTGAGCTGCTAGACGATAATGACTAACTGAAGGCCGATCTACCAAACCACTTTTTACCATATACCACCCCATAAAACCTTGAAAACCTCCTAAACATAATAGCAAAATAGCCTTTCGAATGGTTGATTTAGTAAGTTGTTTGGTAAATAAAAAGTATAGAAAAGGGATAATAAAAACTACACCTATAAGTCTACCAATTACACGATGAATCCATTCCCAAAAATAAATACCTTTAAAATCTTCTAAATTAAAATGGTAATGCAATTTTTGATATTCCGGATATTGTTTATAAAGTTCAAAAGCATCAACCCATTCTTGCTGATTCATAGGTGGAACTATACCCTGAATCAATTTGTAATTAGATATTGAAAGTCCCGAATTTGTTAGACGTGTTATACCGCCAACTACAACCATAATAAATATAAGGGCACAACCCGTTAACAGCCAGTATACTACTTTTTTATTGTCTTTCATTAGGTATAGTGTTGTTTGTATTTTACTTTTTAATATCGGGAATTTTTATTTACTCTTTAATTTTCTATTGGTTGTAGTTTTAATTGTTTTCCTTTTTTTAGCATAAATTGGTAAGCTGCTTCATACTCGTTAGGAATAGATCCTTCTAAAATAGCTTCTTTAATAGCCGCTTTAATAATACCTACCTCTCGGCAAGGTTTTATATCGAAAGTTTCCATTATTTCTTCACCACTTACCGGAGGTTGGAAATTACGAACATGGTCGCGTTCTTCAACCTCTTTCATTTTTTGTCGGACAATCTTGAAATTAGTATGGTATTTTTTATACCGCCGCGGATTTTTAGTAGTAATGTCAGCCTCGCAAAGCGTCATTAAATCTTCTATATGATCACCGGCATCAAAAATTAATCGTCTTATAGCTGAGTCGGTTACATCATCATCTACAACAGCAATAGGTCGAGAACTCATTAATACCATTTTCTGAACATATTTCATTTTATCATTTAATGGCATTCTAAGTCGTTTAAATAATTTGAATACCATTTTAGATCCGATAAATTCATGACCGTGAAATGTCCATCCAATTTTTTTATCAAATCTCTTAGTTGGCGCTTTACCTATATCGTGTAATAAGGCCGCCCAGCGTAACCATAAATTATCGGTATTTTCCGAAATATTATCTACAACTTCTAGCGTATGCCAAAAATTATCTTTGTGGCGTTGCCCTTCAACTTCATCTATACCTTGTAGAGCAGTTAGTTCTGGTAAAATAAGTTTTAATAAATTAGTTTTATATAGAAGGGCTAATCCTTTAGAAGGTTTTTCGGATAATAGAATTTTATGAAGTTCTTCAGTAATCCTTTCATTAGAGATTATTTTAATCCGCTCGTGATGCTGTTTAATAGCATCTAAAGATTTTTTCTGAATAACGAAGTTAAGTTGTGATGCAAATCGAATAGCTCGTAGCATTCGCAAAGGATCGTCAGAATAAGTGATTCCCGGTTCTAAAGGAGTTCGGATTAATTGAGACTTTAAATCTTCGAGCCCGTTAAACGGATCTAATAAATCTCCGAAATTTTTAGCATTTAAACTTAAGGCTAATGCATTAATCGTGAAATCTCTTCGATTTTGGTCATCTTCTAGTGTTCCATTTTCAACCACAGGATTTCTACTATCTTCAGAATAGCTTTCTTTTCTAGCTCCTACGAATTCAATTTCCATATCAAAAGCAGGGAGCATTGCTGTGCCGTAATTTTTAAAAACTTGAACTTTAGGTTTATGTGGGAGTAGGTCAGAAACTTTTAGTGCTAAATTAATTCCGCTGCCAATGGCAACAATATCAATATCTTTAGCATCCCCACGTTGTAATAAATAGTCTCTTACAAAACCACCGATAACGTAACTCTCTAGTTGTAATGCTTCGGTAGCTTCTGTTATGATTTTAAAAATTTTATGATGTAAAGCTTCTTTAAAATTTCTAGTATTAGGCATGTCTTATTTTCGTATCACTTTCACCTTTCCATCTTGGCTAAGTTTAATAATAGCTGATGGTTTTGTTGATTTTTTAGATTGATGCAAATTTACTACATAGTCTACACCTTTTAAAATTTCCGGACTTATTTGAGAAAATGATTTTGGTGTTGGTTGTCCACTAATATTGGCAGAGGTAGAAACTAAAGGTCTTCGTAAACGTCTGGTAAGTTCTTTACAAAAAGGATCTTTTGTAACTCGAATTGCAAGACTGTTATCGTCAGCAATTATATTTTCAGCAACTCTGATGGGATCATCGTATATAATGGATGTAGGTTTTGCTGCGTATTTTAGAATGTCGTATGCAACCTCCGGTACTTCTTCTACGTATTCATTTAGCATTTTAAAGTCTGAAACTAAGCAAATCATCGATTTACTTTCAGCTCTTTTCTTTAAAGCATAGACTTTGTCTATAGCATCTGCATTTGTAGAATCACAACCAATACCCCAAACAGTATCAGTTGGATACAATATAATGCCGCCTTTTTTAAGAACCGCTAAACAATTTTGTATTTCTGTTTTCTTATCTTCCATAGTTATTTTGCTAACGACTTGCAAAGATAGTTTAGAATTGTGTAATTTGTAAAGATTTGAAAGATGAAATAAATTGGATTTGTATATTTTGTTTCTGAATATTATATAAAAAATGATCACAGCTCTTTTAATTTCTACCTATAACTGGCCTAAGGCACTTCAATTAGTTTTGGAAAGTATTTTGAATCAAAAGAAAATGCCTGATGAAATTTTAATTGCTGATGATGGTTCACAAAATGAAACAAGATCTCTTATTGAAAAATTTAAAAAAAAATATCAATTACCTATTACTCATGTTTGGCAACTTGATGAAGGTTTTCAGAAATCGAAAATATTAAATAAAGCTATTGCAATTTCTAAAGCCGATTACATAATTCAGGTAGATGGAGATTGTATTTTACATTCTACTTTTGTGGCCGATCATTTGCGCCATGCAAAAAAAGGAATTTTTTTATACGGAAGCCGGGTTAATTTAAAAAAAGGAGCATTGGACGTACTATATGAGCAGCAAAAAGTGCAGTTTAATTTCTTTTATTCACATTTAAAAAATCGAACCCGAAATATTCATAGTAATATCTTATCGAAATTTTATAAAGCTTCACCTACTTTAAGTTCGAAACTGCGAGGTTGTAATTTTTCATTTTGGCGTGAAGATTTTTTAAAAGTGAATGGTTACAATGAAGCTATAAGTGGTTGGGGAAAAGAAGATTCCGAATTTGCTATTCGGTTATTGAATACCGGCATTATTGGCAAGCGAATTCGATATAATGCCATAGTTTACCATATTTGGCATCCAGAGGAATGCCGAAATAAAGTAAAGACCAATGAAAATTTGGAGAATAAAACAAAAGAAAAACGGCTTACAAAATGCGAAAAAGGGGTAAGTCGGTATTTGTATTAAAGATGATTTTGTAAATAATTAGAAATTATTTCTGAAATATTTATTGAAGCTTTTTTTTGTTTATCAAGATAAATATTTTCAGCATTAATTTCTTTCTGAATAGTTTCGTATTTCTGAAATTTTTTGAAAGCCTTTTCTAATTTTTTATTTAAGTTTTTTGTTTTTTTTATTACCATTCCGCATTTCCAAAATCTAAAATGCGGATCCTTTTTGTACTTTACTTTATTTGGATTGAGGAATAAACAAGGTCGAGGTTGGATGATAATAAATTCATAAACCTGGCTGCTTACATCACCTAGATATAAATCGGCAATTCTAGTAAACTGCATATCTACGCTGTCTTTGCTTCCAAAATCAATATAAATATTTTCGGCATTTAAAATTTCTTTAGGAAGTTTAGATAACTCTCGGTTTTCTTTTTCAGTAGAAAAAAGGTTTATATGTGGTGCAAATATTAAATTGTATTGATCTTGATTAGCAAAAAAACGTAAAATATCGATTCCAAAGGCTTCCCAACTACTAAAATCGGGATCAAAATGTGGATTGTAAAATATAACCGGTTTATCATTTTGGAAATAACTTTTTAATTCGATTTGTTCAACGACATCCAGTTTTGGATAACCGCCAATGGCAATATTTTTTGCCATTACTGCTTTTTTACTTAATAATTGTTGTTGAAAATCACCTACTAAAATTTGTAAATCAAAGTCTTTCTGATCTTCACGAAAAGCATAAGCGCGTCCGGGAATGCCATGATTAAATTTTATCAGCTTGGGAAAAATCCGATTTTTACATGCTTTTTTTAAATATTTATGGTAATAATCGGTAAAAACAACGGCATCAAAATCTAATAAGTACTCTAAATTTTTTTTTATCCAAAATCCTTTTCTAGGTCTTTTTCGATTTTTAAATTTATCTGTAAAAGCCCTGTATTTTTTTGTTGGCAACTCCTCAATAGTTACATTGTTAGCTTGTATAGTGTCTGCTATATTATATAAATATCTATCGGGATTTTTATGCGTTAAAATTTTTACATGATGTTTTTTAGAAAGTGCTTTGGCAACGCTTATAAAATGAGAAACGTGATGAATTTCATCTAAAAATAAAAAAGCAATTTTGAAATGCTGCATTTGTATAATTTAGTTAGTAATAGCTGGGCAAAAAAATAAAAAAAATAGAAATATTACCGTATATCTGTATTAGTTTTGTATTTTTTATAATTATAGAGTTTTTATATGAAAATCGTATATACTGAAACGTATCAAGAAAAAGCTGAGAAAATAAATGCTATAATTTCTAAATTTTCGGTTGATGGTGAGATTCTGAATGGTGGAAGCCGGAATACTATAAAGATTTTTGATTTAGAGGGAAGAAAAGTAAATATAAAATCATTTAAAATCCCCAATCTTATTAATAAAATTGCTTATCGGTTTTTTCGGAAATCTAAAGCAGAACGTAGTTTTAGTTATGCACAGTATCTATTGTCTCTTGAAATTGGTACGCCATTTCCTGTTGCTTATGCTGAAGAGTGTAAGTGGTTAACCTTTGGCCGTAGCTACTATATTAGTGATCATTTAGAATACGATTTCACCTTTCGGGATATCGAAAAATTTGAGGATACTGCGAAACAAGAAGCTGTTTTAAGAGCTTTTACTAGATTTACTTATGATCTTCACGAAAAAAATATCGAGTTTCTAGATCACTCCCCCGGTAACACTTTGATTCAGATTGATGGTGATGGTTTTCAGTTCTTTTTAGTCGATCTAAACCGTATGAATTTTAAACGACTGGATTTTAAAAAACGCATGAAAAATTTCTCTCGCTTAACGCCAAATAAGGAAATGATTAAAATTATGGCTAATGAGTATTCGCAACTTACCGCATGGAATGAGAATGAAGTTTTTGAAACCATGTGGGGAGATACTCAGGAATTTCAGGAGAAATTTTTCAGGAAGAAGAGATTAAAGAAAAAGCTCAAATTCTGGAAAAACTAATCTTTTTTATTCAGTCTAAAAGGCTTTCTGTAACTTTTCATTGTAAAGTACCCTAGCTTTTTTCTTAGCTGATATCGTCGTACAAGATTTAAAGGTTTACTAGTCAAATCTTTTTTTTCAGTATGTAAAACATCAATACAGGTAGAAATTACACGCTCACTACTTTTGCCATCAAAATAAGGATGCGTGTCGTAAATGTAAGATTCGATATTTTTTAATAGCTTTTTTGAGGGAGAAAAAGCTTGCATGATGGCACTTTCAATCTCTTTAGGGTGAGAAATGTTGATGAGGTGGCTGGCTGGTTTGTTATTTCTAAATGTCACCACCGGTTTTTTCTGAAGTATAAATTCTGTAATAGCTGAGGTAGTATCTGAAAACATTATATCTGCTTCACGAAATAGTGGAATAATATCCGTAGTATCATAAAATTTGAAGTTTTCATGCTGTAAGTTTTTTATGATCTCTATCTTTTCTTTATCCATTTTGGGATGAAGTACTGCTAAGAATAGAAATTCCCCAGTTTTAGACAATCTTTTTATTTCTTTTATGACTTCTGCATTATATAACCAACTGTATTTGGGAGAGAAGGTAGATGACAAAAGGATAGTAGGTTTACTTCGTTCTTTTTCTTCAATTTTAAATAATGGATCGACTTTGGACCATCCAGTTTCTCGTACTAAAAAATGGTTGTTTTTTTGCTGAATTTCGGTGAATGGAATGGTGGTCGATGGTCCTTGTGTGCAATAAAGATCAAATAATCCTCTTATTCTAAAATGGCCTTTTGCATCGCTATGTTTATTAGCTAAAAATCCATGGAATATTTGCACTTTTAAACCGGGTAAAAAATCGGCAACAACATCAGTAATGCAAAGTACGATATGTGGTTTGTAAGCGATAGATTCTTCTATTGTATCAAGTAATTCTCCGTTTTTAGGAAAATAACTTTTAGGAATATCTAGCTCGGAAAACCATTTTACCTCATCATTTCGTTTTTTAATTTCCTCCTGAAGAGGTATCCCAATAGGTAATGCGTAAGTATGACTTATATAGATTAGGAAGCGATACTTCATTTCGAATTTAGTTTTAGAAAATTATCTAATTGCTTCTCAATATACGTTGGTAAAAATTGATCATAAAGCTCAAAAACATTTTTATGCAAATATTCCTGATCTTTATCTAAGAATATTTCTGGATGGAAATCTTTTAGATGAACAGAAATATTATGTTTACCATCTTCATAAATATTCCAATTGTCTTTATTTAAAGCAGGAGAAAATATTGCAAATGAAGGTATATCTAAAGCTTTAGCCATATTGATGGCGCCACCTTCATTGCCTATAATACCATCGCAAAAACTGGTCAGCGCTAAGAATTCACGAAGACTTTTTCCGTAAATCTCAACGTGAATTTTCTCTCGTGTGGTGCTGTTGCAGAACGCCAGTAATTTCTCGATTTGGTCTTTTTGACTGGGAATGTAATTCAGTAAAAATGACGTATTTTCTTTTGCGGCAATATGATCTAAAATCTTGGCCAGATAGGAGAGGGGATAGGTCTTCTTTTCAGAACTTCCTAAAGCTCCAATCATATAAATTGAATCTGTAAGTTGTATTCCTCCTTTAATTAAATTTTCCTTCGCTTTGCTCTTTTCAGTAGCGCTTAAATATATTTTCGGTTTAATTTGGATTGGTACATCTTTGATGATGGGTTTTAGTAATTGCGTCCTTTTTTCTATTGCTGCGCCTGCATTTGTTTTTGCCTGGATAGTTCTACTAAAAACATGCGTGAAAAAAGGAGTAGTATAGGTTTTTTTAAAACCTATTTTATGACTAGCCCCAGATGTACTTGTTATAAGTGCAGTTTTTAAAGTGGAGTAAACATCGATAATAGCGTAATAATTTTCCTTTCTAATCTGAGAAACAAGTTTATAAAAAGGAAGGTCTTTCTTTCCGAATATCAGTTTATCGATAAATGGATTATTTTCTACAACCGCTCTGGTATGGGGGTAAATAAGGTAATGCAATTGTGCTTCGGGATAGGCTTCCCGAAGTGCTTCAAATAAGATTGAGGACGTAAGAACGTCCCCAATAAATTTTTGCTGTATTACCAGTATTTTCATTACACCGCTACATTATATTCCCTAAGCGCATCGTTTAGAGATGTTTTTTTATTGGTACTTTCTTTACGTTTACCAATAATTAATGCACATGGTACATTGAATTCTCCCGCTGGGAATTTTTTTGTGTAACTACCTGGAATTACGACAGATCTTGAAGGTACTATACCTTTCATTTCAACGGATTCTTCACCTGTAACATCAATAATTTTAGTAGAGCCAGTTAGTACAACATTTGCTCCTAAAACGGCTTCTTTTTCTACACGAACCCCTTCAACTACAATACTTCTAGATCCTAAAAAAGCATTATCTTCAATAATTACCGGAGAGGCTTGTAGAGGTTCTAAAACCCCACCAATACCAACTCCACCAGAAAGGTGTACGTTTTTACCAATTTGTGCACAACTACCAACTGTGGCCCACGTATCGACCATTGTTCCTTCATCTACATAAGCGCCAATATTTACATAACTTGGCATCATAATCACACCACTGGAAATATAAGCTCCATGTCTGGCAACGGCATTTGGTACTACTCGAATCCCTTTTTCTTTATATCCTTTTTTTAATGGCATTTTATCATGATACTCAAAAATTCCAGCTTCTAGGGTTTCCATTTTCTGTATAGGGAAGTATAATACCACCCCTTTTTTTACCCATTCATTTACCTTCCATCCATCTTCAGTAGGTTCAGCAGTTCTTAGCTTTCCTTCATCTAATAAGGTAATTACTTTGCGTATGGCATCGGTTGTGTCTTTATCTTTTAATAATTCTCGGTTTTCCCAAGCGGCATTTATTTTAGCTTCTAATTGGTCCATAAAAGTTTATTTTTAGCAAATATAAGATTTTTGGTGAGCTACAAATATAAACCTTACCTTTGCATAAATTTTGGAGTATGGCACGAATAATGGCATTAGATTTTGGAACTAAACGTACGGGAATAGCAATTACCGACGAACTCCAGATGATTGCCAGTGGACTAACAACAGTTGCTACTAAAGATCTTTTAGTTTTTTTAGAAGACTATTTTAAAAAAGAAAAGGTAGTTACTGTAGTAGTTGGAGAGCCTAAACAGAGAGATAATACAGCGAGTGAAAGCGAAGTTTATATTGCAGAATTTATAAAAGTTTTTGTTAAAAAATTTCCAGCAATGAAGCTAGAACGAGTAGACGAACGTTTTACATCTAAAATGGCCTTTCAATCGATGATTGATGGTGGTCTTAAAAAGAAAAAACGTCGTGACAAGGCATTAATCGATGAAGTTAGTGCAACAATCATACTTCAATCGTATCTATATAAGTAAAACGAAACTGTTCATAAACAGTAAAAAAGAGTAAAGGAAATGATTTTACCAATTGTTGCTTACGGAGATCCCGTTTTAAAGAAAAAAGCAAAAAAAATAGATAAAGACTATCCTAAATTAGATGCTTTAATAGCCAATATGTGGGATACAATGTATAATGCATATGGTGTTGGTCTAGCAGCTCCACAGGTTGGGTTGCCTATTCGGTTATTCGTAATTGATGCCTCTCCATTTGCAGAAGATGATGATCTTACAGAAGAAGAAAAAAAGCAACTCAAAAACTTCAAAAAAGTATTTATAAATGCTACTATTGTTGAAGAAGAAGGGGATGAGTGGGCTTTTTCAGAAGGATGCTTAAGTATTCCTGATGTTCGTGAAGATATATTCAGAAAACCACAAATTACCATTGAGTATTTGGACGAAAATTTGGAAGAACATCGTGAGGTGTTTTCAGGTTTAGCTGCTAGAGTGGTACAACATGAATACGATCATATTGAAGGTATTTTATTTACCGATAAACTTTCCAACCTAAAAAAACGCTTAATAAAAGGTCGTTTAAGCAAAATTTCTGCAGGAAAAATAAAAGTAGATTATACGATGCGTTTTCCGGAAGGAAAAAAAGGTCGTTAATTTTTTGATAATTTAAAAGTGGGTGTGATATTTGTCGCCCAAACTCAAAACATACTATGAAGTTAGATAAAATTTTAGCAATTTCAGGGAAACCTGGTTTGTATGAACTTTCAGCGCAAACACGTGGAGGTTTTATTGCAAAATCAATCTTGGATGGAAAAAAAATGGCCGTAAATATGCGCCATAATGTGAGTATACTTAGTGAAATTGCAATTTATACTTATACTGAAGAAGTTCCTTTAGGTCAGGTTCTACAGAATATAAAAGAAAAAGAAGATGGGGGAGAAGCTATTAGCCATAAATCTTCTAAAAATGAATTAGAAAGTTATTTTGCAGAAGTATTGCCTGAATACGATGTAGATAGAGTATACATTAGCGATATTAAGAAAATAATACAGTGGTATAATTTACTTGTAAAAAACGGAATTACCGATTTTTCAAAAAGTGAAGAAACTACTGAAACTCCTTCTAACGAAGAAGAATAAGCATTTCAAAATAGTTACAGAGCGGCTTGTTTCAGATACATGATGGAACAAGCTGTTTTGATTTATAGAGGAATTCGGAATTACACAATGACCATCACTCAACTCAAAAATAAATTTTTACAAGAGCTTAGCGACAATTATCCAAAGGAAGAGATTCTTTCATTTTTTAATTTGTTGTCGGAAAAGTTTGTAAATATAACTCGGTTGCAAATTGCTTTAGCGCCCAATAAAATTTTAATCGATACTGAAATTCTTCAATTTGAATCGGCTATAGTTAGACTCAAGGAATTTGAACCTATTCAATATATTATTGGAGAAACCGAATTTTTTAGCCTAAATTTTAAAGTAGCACCCGGAGTTTTAATTCCGCGTCCGGAAACTGAGGAATTGGTCCAATGGATTTTAGATGAGGTATCACTTCCGCAAGAACAAGATTTACAAATATTGGATATTGGAACGGGGAGTGGTTGTATCCCGATTAGTTTAAAAAAACACCTGTCAAACGCTCAAATTTCAGCACTAGATATTTCAGAAGAAGCTTTAAAAATCGCCAATTTTAATGCTGAACAAAACGAAGTTTCAGTAGATTTCATGAAGCAGGATATTCTTTCTGCAGAAAAACTTCCGCAGCAATTTGATATTATAGTTTCTAATCCGCCTTATGTTCGGGAATTAGAAAAGGCTGAAATGCAGCAAAATGTATTGCGTTATGAGCCGGAAACTGCACTTTATGTAAAAGACGAAAATCCTTTACTTTTCTATGAGAAAATCACGAAATTAGCACAAGAAGGGCTGACTAAAAATGGTTTGTTATTCTTTGAAATTAACCAATATTTGGGAGTAGAAACCGAGACTATGGTGAAAGATCATGGTTTTAAAACCGAACTTCGAAAGGATATGTATGGAAATTTTAGAATGCTTAAAGCTCAAAAACAATAAAATTAGTTGCTATTTTGGAAGAACAAAAAACTCAAAATTCTCTTAAAAGTATCGCTGTATTTTGTGCCAGCAGTGATGGAAAGGATTCAGAAATTATTGAAACCTCTAAAAAATTAGGTGCATTTTTAGCGAAAAACAATATTCGTTTAGTTTACGGAGGTAGTAAATTAGGTTTAATGGGGCAGGTGGCTGCCGGAGTTCAGGAAAATGGTGGTGCAGTAACCGGTGTAATTCCTGAATTTTTAAAAACCAAAGAAGTGGTACATCCTAATTTAGATGAATTAATCACAACTAAAGATATGCACGAGCGAAAGCTTACAATGCATCAGCTTAGCGATGGTTTTATAGCACTTCCGGGAGGTTTTGGAACTTTTGAAGAGCTTTTCGAAATAATTACTTGGTCGCAATTAGGTTTGCATCAAAAACCAATTGGATTATTAAACATCAACGGTTTTTATGATGATCTAATTAACATGCTTCGCAAGATGGTAGATAAAGGTCTGCTAAAAAAAGAGAACTTCGATTTGCTAATAATTGCCGAAACCATCGAAGAATTATACGATAAAATGAAATTTTTCAAACCATTGCCAACCCCAAAATGGATTACTAATAGTCAGACCTAAATGAAGATTGAATATTTGCAACTTTATACTTCACAACTTCAAAAGCAATTACAATTTTATCGTGATGTGTTAGGTTTTTCTTTGGCTGAAAATGCAGAGGATAGCTTTACTGTAAAAATAGGTTTTACAAAAGTTTGTTTTCAGTATAAAAAAGAAGCAAAATTAAATCATATTGCATTTCATATTCCGGCTAATCAGGAAAATTTAGCTTTACACTGGCTAAAGGAGCGAGTGAATATTGAAAAAGATGGTACTGAAGAAATAATCGATTTTAAGAATTGGGAGGCAAAATCGGTGTATTTTAAAGATGCCGATGATAATATTTTAGAATTTATTTCACGAAGTCATCTATACCCTTCTCAAAAAAATAAATTCAGTGTAAATTCTATACTAGGAGTTGCTGAAGTTGGTTTAGCTGTTGAAATTATCGAACCTTATTATAACTATTTACGCGATCATTTCAATTTAGCTATTTTTGACGGAAATTTAGATCGATTTTGTGCTATAGGTGATAAGGAAGGTTTACTAATATGTATCGATAAAAATAAAAAAGAATGGTTTCCTACCAATCAAACTGCCTTTGAAGCCGATTTTAAAATTAAATTTAAACATCAAGGCGAAGCATTTAGTTTTTTATCTAAAGATGTATAATCATTAATAGGGAAGTATGGAATTAGCACTAGTTATTTTAAAGGCTATCATAGTTATAGAACACCTTTATATTCTTTGGTTTGAAATGTTTGCTTGGGAAACCATCGGTAAACAAACCTTTAAATCCTTACCAGCAGATCTTTTTCCAAAAACAAAGGGATTAGCAGCTAATCAAGGTTTATATAATGGCTTTTTAGCGGCAGGTTTGGCATGGACATTTTTTATAGAAAATAGCTATTGGCAACACAATATTTCTATCTTTTTTCTCTTGTGTATAGTAGTAGCCGGAATTTATGGAGGATTAACCGCTGCAAAGAAAATATTTTTTGTGCAGGCCTTACCGGCAATACTTGCGCTTATATTAATTTTTATAACACAATAAGCCTCTTTTAATTTTAGTATAAATGGATATCGAAAATAAAATATATACACTTCGAGAAGAATTACAACATCATAATCATCAATATTACGTTTTGGATACTCCTGAAATTAGCGATTATGATTTTGATATGAAGCTGAAAGAACTTCAGGAGTTAGAAGATAAACACCCGGAGTTTAACGATCCTAATTCCCCAACACAACGTGTAGGTGGATCGGTAACTAAAAATTTTGCTACAACGGTTCACGAATACCGAATGTATTCACTTTCTAATTCGTATTCCAAAGAAGAATTACAGGATTGGGAAACTCGTATTCGAAAATTAGTTGATGGCGATATAAAGTATACATGTGAGCTAAAATACGATGGAGCCTCAATGAGTCTTACTTACGAAAATGGCGAATTGGTAAAGGCAGTTACACGTGGGGATGGTTTTCAAGGAGATGATGTAACGAATAATGTAAAAACCATACGATCTGTTCCTTTGAAGTTGCGAGGTGATTATCCTGAGAAATTTCATATTCGTGGAGAGATCGTATTGCCTTTTGAAGGATTCGCGAAGCTAAACGCCGAACGTGTAGAGAATGGCGAAGAACCTTATGCGAATCCGCGTAATACAGCTTCAGGAAGCTTGAAATTGCAGGACAGCGCTGAGGTTTCTAAACGTCCTTTAGATTGTTTGCTGTACAATATTGCAGGCGAAAACCTTCCAATTTCATCACAATTTGAAAGTTTAGAGAAGGCAAGGGATTGGGGTTTTAAAGTTCCGGCAGAATCGGAACTTAAAAATAACATTGATGAGGTTTTAGAATACATCAATTACTGGGATATTCATCGCCATGATTTACCGTATGAGACCGATGGAGTGGTGGTAAAAGTAAACGATTTTAGTCAGCAGGAAGAACTTGGCAACACCTCAAAATCGCCACGTTGGGCAATGGCCTATAAATTTAAAGCCGAACAAGAAACTACTGAACTGCATAAGATCAGCTATCAGGTTGGGCGTACTGGAGCTATTACTCCGGTTGCTAATTTAGAGCCGGTGCAGCTCGCTGGTACGATTGTAAAACGTGCTTCTTTACATAATGCCGATCAGATCGAAAAGCTTGATATTCGAGAAGGAGACAAAGTTTTCGTAGAAAAAGGAGGAGAAATTATCCCAAAGATCGTTGGAGTCGATTTTAAGCAACGCGATCCAGATTCTGAACCTACAAAATATGCCACTCATTGTCCGGAATGTGGAACCGAATTGCAACGTAATGAAGGAGAAGCACAGCATTTTTGTCCGAATTACGTAGGGTGTCCACCGCAAATTATTGGTAGGATGGAGCATTTTGTATCACGAAAAGCGATGGATATTGATGGTTTGGGAAAAGGAACTATTGAAATTCTGTATTACAACAATATCATTAATAATTACTCCGATTTCTATTTTCTTACGTACGACGATATTATTGGGCAAGAACGTTGGTTGGATAACGAAGAAGCCGGAATCAAAAAAGAAGGTGAACTTCAAGTAAAATTAGGGCAAGCCATTTATGCACTTAGCCAGGGTTGGGGTAGCATTACTCGTGTAGATTCAGAAAAAATAGGGAATGAAATTGCACAATTAGAGGAACTTTTTAGTTTGGATATTGCTGAAATCGACGGAGTTGATGAAAAGAAATTTAAGCGATTTTTAAATGAATTGAATTCGGCTATGCAACGTGTAGATGTTTCGGCTTATACCTCGATGGAAGATTGTGTTTCAGTAAACTTACTAATCGATCTTAAATTTCCCGACCATCAGGAAAACCATCCTGCGAAAGAAGTACTGAAGAATGTGGATTATATCGATGAATTACTTCGAAATGAAAGCTTTCAGCATTACCCGAAATTCGACGATTTTATCACTAAAATTTCAGATCGAAGCCGAATTAGTATTCAGAAGAAAACTACTGAAAATATATTAAATTCCGTAGAGGAATCTAAAAAGCGAACGTTCGATAAAGTTTTGTTTGCCTTAGGGATTCGCGATGTAGGGGAAGTAAGTGCCCGAAAAATTGCAGAGCATTTTGGGAATATCGATAAGCTTATGGCGGCGAATACTGAAGAACTTATCGAACTTCGTGATGTTGGTGAACGTGTTGCTGCAAGCATCATCGAATTTTTTACCGATGAAGAAAATTTAATTATTGTAAATCGATTACGTGAAAAAGGCCTACAGTTTGAAATGGAAGAAAAAGAAACCAGTTCTAACAAATTAGAAGGGGCTAGTTTCGTAGTTTCAGGGACATTTTCTATTTCTAGAAATGAGCTGAAAAAACATATTGAAGAAAACGGCGGAAAGAATTTAAGCTCACTTTCTAAAAGCACTAATTATCTGATTGTTGGTGAGAAAATGGGACCAAGTAAAAAAGCAAAAGCCGAGAAAGAAGGAATTACCATGATTAGTGAAGAAGAATTTTTTAAGATGATTGAATGATAGAAGATTTTGTGGCGTTTGATTTTGAAACCGCGAGCGGGAAAAATCCATGCTCGTTGGGAATGGTAGAGTATAAAAATGGGAAAAAATACCACGAATTTTATGAATTAATAAATCCTGAAGTTGCTTATTTTAATCCGTTTGCGGTACAAATTCATGGAATAACGTATGAAGATGTACAGTATGAAAGGAATTTTGCTGAGCTGTGGGAAGAAATGATCCCTTTTATTGAGGGTAAAACTTTGGTGGCCCATAATGCGAAATTCGATAATTCTGTATTGCTTTATTCCTTGCAACGTTATGGATTGGATTTTCCTAATTATACCAGTTTTTGTACGCTGCAACGCGCTCGAAAACTAGTACAGTTACCGAGTTATAAATTAAGTTCGTTAGCTCATTTTTTTGAAGTACCACAATTTCGGCATCATAATGCGCTAGAAGATGCTTTTGTTTGTGGGGAACTGTTTTTAAAGCTGAATAGAGTAGAAGAGGAATTGAAATTACAGGAAGAACATGGAGTAGATTTTCCTTCCGATTATTTAGATTGGATTGCCGAAAAGCAAGGCCAAAATGTCCAAATCAGACGTAAAGCTCTGTCTAGTTTTAGTGAAATTTTTTCTGGTTTGCGTTTTGTGATTACCGGTAATTTTCAGAATTTTTCGAGATCTGAAATGCAAAAAATAATTACGCAAAATGCGGGGCGAGTAACAGGATCGGTTTCTGGATTGACTAATTATTTGGTTTGTGGTAGCGAGCCTGGACAAGCGAAAGTTGAAAAAGCAAAAGCTGCTGGAACTCCAATTATTTCAGAAGAAAAGTTATTGAGAATATTGTTTTAGTTTTAGAATTAATTTTCTAGCCATTTTAATACTTTTATGAATGCTTAGTGAATTTAGCATTTTAGAAAGATTTATTAGAAATTTCTTGATTTCCTATTCTTGAAATATTTTCATCAAAATCATATTCAATTTCTATATTTCCTATTTTAGAAACACGATTGTCTCTATCATAATCTATTTTGATATCTCCAATTCTATCTAAACGATTTTTTAGGTTGTAGGAAATACGTTTTTTGCCGATTTTATCAATTTTGCCGTTTAGGTTATAAGAAATTTTATAACTGCCAATTTTACTGATGAGGCCATCAAAATTATAATCTATATTAGTATTTCCGACTTTTTCGATTCTATTATCAAAAGAATGAGAAATTCTTATATTATCAATTTTTCTAATTTGATTATTTAGATTGTAATCGATTCTAAATTTTCCAATTTTAGCTACATGGTTTTCTAAGTTATAATCAATATGATATTGATTGAAATCCGTTATTTTTCCTTCAAAACCATATTTGATATGGTTTTGAATGTTTTTTGGAATTGTATTATAAATATCGAAGTATTCAATTTCTTTATTAAGTAGCGGATTTATTTTTTTATTTCTTGCTACAGAAAAAGGAACACCTTCGATAATTGCTAAAAAAGCGAGTCTTCCAGAAGGCGAAATTATTATTTGATCTATTTTATATAAAATTTCACCATTTTTTGTTAAAATAGGACTTAACTCATTCTGAGAAAACAGATAACCTGTGCATAATAGGTTGATAGTTAGTATTATCAGGAAATTATAAAGGAACTTCATATTTTTTTAAACATTCATAGCCTTTCCTGCTGCGCTATTGTTGGTTCCGTCTAAATAAAAATCAATTCTTCCTAAGTATAAACCGTAGCAGCCTACTTGGTTAATCATTATTTCGTTGCCTACTTTATTTCGCTTTATAGTAGGTTCTTTTAAAAAAGTATGGGTGTGCCCACCAATAATTAAATCGATATTTTCGGTTTGTTCCGCTAATTTATTATCATCAATTTTATCGCCATCGTATTTATACCCTAGGTGAGAAAGACAAATTACTAAATCGCAATTTTCGTCGGTTTTAAGGGTGTTACTAATGTCGGTAGCAATTTCAACCGGATCTAAATATTTAGTTTCTTTATATAGTTTGTCGTTAACCAAACCTTTTAATTGAATTCCTAATCCAAAAACACCAATTCGAACTCCATTTTTAGTATATACTTTATAGGGTTTGGTGTGTCCGTTCATCACCGTATTGCTAAAATCGTAGTTTGCAATAAGAAAATCGAAATCGGCATTGGGTAATTGTTTGTACAAACCTTCAATACCATTATCAAAATCGTGGTTACCTAAAGTAGAAGCATCGTAACGGAGTTTGCTCATTAGCTTAAATTCTAATTCACCTCCATAAAAATTGAAGTAAGGTGTTCCCTGAAAAATATCTCCAGCATCTAATAAAAGCGTATAAGGATTTTCTCGTCTAATTTTGTCGATTAAAATAGCACGTCTCGCCACACCTCCCATATTTGGGTTTTTCGGATCGTTTGGTCCGAAAGGTTCAATATGGCTATGTACATCGTTAGTATGTAAAATGGTGATGTGTTTAGCCGGCTCAGCAAAACTCAATGCTGAAAGTCCACCGAGACCTAAAAATGTAGTTGCTGCTGAGGTTTGTTGTATAAACTGTCTTCTTTTCATTTTTCTATGGTATTAGCAAAACATTGAGTTATCGAATATAAAATCGGTCATCTTGTTTTGTGTGGAGCGTATCTGTTTTTTCAAAATAATCGATAATTGCATTTCGCAATTTATAATCTAGATGATATAGATGAACAGGATTTTTAAAAAAGTTCATATTATCACCACCTTGTTGTAAGTAATCAGAAGTGGCCACATAATAAGATTGGTCAGCTAAAATAGGGCGCCCATTAATAGTTGCATTGGTCACTTTATAGTCACTATTCATTACAATTTTAATACCACTTACTGGATGTGCTGTTTTTGTTTTTTCTAGATATGCTAAAATTTCATTTACCTTTTCACCGGTAAGTTCAGCCACTACAATTTCATTTTCAAAAGGCATCATTCGGTAAGCATCGCTAGTAGTAATATATCCTTTGTTTAAGTCGGCTCTAATACCTCCATAATTTAATAAGGCAAAATCGATATTATGTTCAGTTCTTTTTTTGAAAATTGGTTCTGCTTGTTCCATGATAATATCTGCCATTAAATTCCCGATTCCGGTATTTAATCCCTTTTCAGATTTTTCTAAAGAAGTAGGGTTGTAGACAAGATTACTATCTAAAGTTTTATGCAAGTGTTCTTTATAAGGAGCTATAAAGTTCTCAATAGCTGTATCACTTTCTATATTTTGATTGATTGGAATTTCAATTCCTTCAACAACCGGTGCTGTGCTTGTTGTTTTTTTTCTTCCGCAGGCAATAGAGGCAAGAAGAATTAGCGCAATAAATGAGTTTCTTAGCATTTTAATTAAGTCAAAAAATGTAATGCAAAGGTATAACAGAATGTATAAAATGTGTTATGTAAATTTAAAAAATCTAGGATTCGATAAAATTCTTGTATTTATTCTAACAAAAAAAACAAAGCTGTTAAATATGAAAAGTTGAGTAAATATTGCTTGCTTTGCAAGACAGATTGTAAATACAAAAATTTTACATTTGTTGCTTTATATGGGTAATATGCTTACTAGATTGAAGTTTTCTTTATTAGAAAGGAAAATTTCAAAATTAAACGTCGGAAATAATGATTCTTTTGGAAAAGGACTAGCTATTGTAACTACTGCAGAGAGTTTAGTTGAAGCAAAAAAACTGGTTGAGCTTCGTCAAAAATTCAATCTTAAAAACGATCATTTTAAATTTATTGTTTGTACCGAAAAACCTATAGTTATTGAAGATAAAAATTCTTTGCTCTTTTCAGCTTCAGCAATAAAAGGGAACGGTGATTTTTCAAACAAAGAACTGAAACTTGTTTTTCAGCAAAAATTTGAAATAGTTATAGGGTTTAGCCAAAAGCCAACAAAATTATTTCAGTTTGTTTTTAAACTAGTACAAGCCCCTTTAAAAACCTCAAATCACAAAATATCAACTGCAAATTTGATTATTAATGCAGATGAAGTTAAAAGTTTTGAGAATGAATTATTGAACTATTACAAAACAATTAAACAAATACGATAAATGAACGCATTTGTAGGGACAGGAGTTGCCTTGATTACTCCTTTTAAAAGCGACCTTAGTGTAGATTTAGAGGCTTTAGAGCGTTTGGTAGAATACCAAATAAATAATGGGGTTGATTATTTAGTAGTATTAGGAACTACCGCAGAATATGCTACCCTTAGCTGGGAAGAAAAACAGCAGGTGATAAAATGTGTTGTAGCAAAGAATAATAAACGCTTGCCATTAGTTTTAGGAGTAGGCGGAAATAATACCAGTTTGTTAGTAAATAGTTTAAAGACTGAAGATTTATCTGGTTTTGATGCCATACTTTCTGTATCTCCATACTATAGTAAACCTTCTCAAGAAGGAATTTTTCAGCATTTTAAAGCTGTAGCAGAAGCTTCACCATTACCAGTAATATTATATAATGTACCGGGTAGAACCGGATCTAACATGTTTCCAGAAACAGTATTAAGAATTACCGAAGCGTGCAATAATGTTATAGGTATTAAAGAAGCTGCCGGAGATTTGGTGCAAGCTATGCAATTAATAAGTTTATTGCCAAAAGATTTTTTGGTAATATCTGGTGATGATATGATCGCTTTAGCAATTACTTTAGCAGGAGGAGCAGGAGTGATCTCGGTAATAGGGCAAGCTTGTCCTAAGAAATTTTCAGAAATGATTCGTTTAGGAATAGCAGGTAATTCAAAAGAAGCATATCAATTACATTATAAAATAGCTCCAGCAATTTTATTAGCGTTTGCAGAAGGAAATCCGGTTGGTATTAAATCGTTTTTAGCTCAACAGAAGATTTGTAAACCTCATGTACGTTTACCATTGGTTAATGCAACCGAGAGTTTACAAAAAAACATAGCAACATATATTTCTAATTTTTAGAGTTAGAATAGCTTCAAAAAAAGAGCTGCTTTTAAGCAGCTCTTTTTATAGATTTTGATCATAAAATTTAAAAGTAGGTACTTTTATACTAAATAAATTCTTATTTAGTTATTGTTGTGATACTTTAAAGTTTTTTTTATAATCCAAAAAATGTACTTTTGCCAGATGTTTTTAAAATTGATGAAAAAAGGATTACTATTATTAAGCGCAATATTTTTGTTACAATCATGTAGCGAATATCAAGACATGTTAAAAAGTAAAGATGCCGGTGAAAAATATACTTTTGCTGAAAATCTTTATAATGAAGCTAAACAGGAAGATAGTAACCGAAAATTTAGAAAAGCAATTCGCCTTTTTGAGCAAATTATGCCAAAATATCGTGGGAAACCACAAGGTGAAAAATTGAGTTTTATTTATGCTGACTCCTATTATCAGGTTGGCGATTATTATTTATCAGGTTTTGAATTTGAACGTTTTGTGAAATCCTATCCAAATAGTTCAAAAGTAGAAGAAGCCTATTTTAAATCTGGTAGAAGTTACTATGAGCAATCACCTCGATTCGATCTAGACCAAACCGATACCAATAAAGCAATAACGGCTTTGCAAACCTATTTAGATAAATATCCGGATGGAGAATTTTCTGATGAGGCAAATAAGTTAGCTACCGAATTACGACTGAAGTTAGAAAAAAAAGCATTTGAGATTGCTAAACAATATTATGAAATAGGTGGTAATTACCGAGAAGGCAACTTTACAGCAGCTATTACATCTTTTAATAATTTTATAGCAGATTTTCCGGGAACACCATACCGTGAAGAAGCTTTTTATTTACGATTTGATTCAGCATATTTATATGCTACCAATAGTTTTAGAAATTTAATGCAAGAGCGTTTAGAAACTGCTGAAGAATTTTATCAGGCTTATAAAAAAAGTTATCCTGACGGAAAATTTATAGTAGAGGCAGAAGCAGCTCATGAGGATATAGAAAAAAGATTAAAAACTTTTAATTAGTTTTAGAATATGGATATTAAGAAATCTGATGCACCCGTAAATACGATTACGCTGAATAAAAATGAAGTTGATGCACCAACTCAAAATATTTATGAAGCAATATCGATTGTAGCGAAACGTGCGAATCAAATTAATGGAGAAATCAAGAAGGAATTATTAGAAAAACTTGATGAATTTGCTACTTATAACGATAGCTTAGATGAGATTTTTGAAAACAAAGAACAAATAGAAGTTTCTAAGTTTTACGAAAGACTTCCAAAGCCACATGCGTTAGCTGTAGAGGAATGGTTGAACGATAAGATTTACTGGAGAAATACAAAAGATTCAGAAGATACCTTATAAAATATGCACGTACTAAGAGGTAAAAAAATACTTTTGGGTATTACAGGTGGTATTGCTGCCTATAAAACTCCCTCCTTAGTGCGACTTCTTATTAAAGCCGGCGCAGATGTCCGAGTAATTATGACGCCGGCTGCAAAAGAGTTTGTAACGCCGCTTACACTTTCTACCCTTTCAAAAAATCAAGTTTATTCTTCCTTTACTCAATCTGAGGAAGAACAATGGAATAACCATGTAGAATTGGGCTTATGGGCTGATGTTTTTTTAATAGCACCGGCTACCGCAAGCACCTTATCTAAAATGGTAGCAGGTAATAGCGACAACTTATTAGTTGCAGTATACTTATCTGCAAGATGTCCTGTGTTTTTTGCACCTGCAATGGATCTGGATATGTACCAACATCCTTCTACCCAAAAAAATCTTCAGATTTTACAAGATTACGGTAATAAGATGATACCGGCTGAAACTGGTGAATTAGCTAGTGGTCTATCTGGTAAAGGTAGAATGGCAGAACCTGAAACTATATTTAAAAAATTGAGCGAGCATTTTGATTGTTCATTACCACTTAAGGGAAAGAAAATGCTAATAACCGCAGGACCAACTTACGAAGCTATAGATCCGGTTCGGTTTATCGGAAATCATAGCAGTGGTAAAATGGGTTATGCAATTGCTAAAGAAGCACAACGATTAGGAGCTGAAGTAATTTTAATTTCAGGACCTACATTTTTAGAAAACCCACATCCAGACATAACCTTAGTTTCTGTTTTCAATACGCAAGAGATGTACGAAGCTACACTTTCTTATTTTGAAGATGTAGATGTGGTAATTGCTTCCGCAGCAATATCAGATTATAAACCGGTTACGGTAGCTAATCAAAAAATTAAAAAGAAAGAAGAATCTTTTACTATAAACCTAACTAAAACGCAAGATGTTTTGCAAGCTCTTGGGAAACAAAAAAAACATCAAAAGTTAATAGGATTTGCTCTAGAGACTAATAACGAATTAGCAAATGCAAAATCTAAATTAGAACGTAAAAATTTAGATTTTGTCGTTCTAAATTCACTTCAAGATAAAGGCGCAGGCTTTAAAAGCGATACAAATAAAGTATCTTTTATTTTTTCGGATCGCGAAAAGAATTTTGAATTAAAATCTAAAACTGCCGTAGCAAGCGACATTTTAAACGAAATTATCTTATTATTAGATGAATAAATTGATTGCTTTTTTATTAATAGTGTGTTCTTTTCAATTCTTAAAAGCACAAGAATTGAATTGCGATATTCAAATTAATGCAGAGCAAACAGGGCAAGCTAATTTGTCGATTTTAAAAACGCTAAAATCTTCACTTCAGGAATTTATTAATGAAAGAAGTTGGACGGGACGAGAATTACCTCCCGAACAACGTATTAATTGCAGTATGTTTATTACTGTTGCTGCTTTAGAAGATCAAAATTTTACGGCTACTATACAAGTTCAGGCATCTAGACCTGTTTTTGGCTCCGATATGGTTACTCCTATATTCAATTTTAAAGACACCAATTTTAATTTTATATACGAGCAATATCAACCTCTCAATTATAGTCAGAATACATTTTCATCTAATTTAGTTTCAGTAATATCATTTTATGTCTATACTATTTTAGGCTTAGATGCAGATACGTTTGAAGAGAATGCAGGAACTCCATATTACGAAGAAGCTAAAAAAATTGTAACTGTTGCACAACAAGGAGGCTCTTCAGGTTGGCAGCCAAGTGGAAATAATAGATCTAGATTTCGTTTAAATGCAGATTTATTATCAAATGCATATTCACAATACCGTACAGCACTTTATCAATATCATCGCTTAGGCTTAGATGTAATGCATGAGGATGTTAAAGAAGGTAAACAAGCAATTGCAAATGCTTTAGAATTGCTTCGAGAGATGAATGCTTTACGTCGAAATTCGCTATTATTACGAGTGTTTTTTGATGCCAAAGTAGAAGAAATTGTAGCTATTTTTAAAGATGGCCCTGACATTAATTCCCCTAGTTTGCCGCAAAAATTAAATTCTATGGCACCTAATTATGCTAGAAAGTGGCGTTTAATTAAATAGTGTTTATTTCTTTTCTGAATAAAATTTATCTGCTTTTTTAAAGCTTTTCTACTTATTTTTGATACTTCATTTAAAATTTAATTTTAAATTATTTGAAGTTGATTAGCTGTAATTTCTCTCGTATCTTTAAAAATAAATTCTAGGAAACATTGCTTACATCATTATCAATAAAAAATTATGCGTTGATAGAAGATATCAACATTAATTTAACTGAAGGGTTTACCATTATAACTGGAGAAACCGGAGCTGGAAAATCTATAATGTTAGGAGCATTAGGGCTATTGTTAGGAAATAGAGCCGATTATAGTGCTATTAAAAATCCGAAAAAAAAATGTGTAATAGAGGGTGTTTTTGATATTACAAATTATGGACTACTTTCCTTTTTTGAGAATGCCGATTTAGATTACGACCCTAAAACAATAATTCGAAGAGAAATTCTTTCTTCTGGAAAATCAAGAGCTTTTGTTAATGACACTCCAGTAACATTAGCGAATTTAAGTGAGCTAGGAAGTTATTTAATAGATATTCACAGTCAGCATCAAACATTAAGTTTAGGCAATACAGATTATCAATTTGAAGTAATAGATACTATTGCTAAAAATGAAGCTTTAAAGTTAGAATATAAAGAAGCCTTACAGCAACTTAAAAAACTTCAGAAAAAACAAGAATTATTAAAAGAAGAGCAAGCTCAGGCTACTAAAGAATACGATTATAACCTGTTTTTATTGCGAGAGATAGACGAAGCCAATCTTCAGACGGGAATGCAACAAGAATTAGAATTTCGATATGAAGAATTGAATAATGTAGAGGTTGTTACCGAAAATCTTGGTGCCGCTATTAATTATATTAGTCAGGACGAAATAGGTAGCTTAGCAACCCTTAAAAACTCAAAAAGCAGTATTGCTAAAATAGCAGGCTTTTCTTCTGAATATGAAAATATTCTTCAGCGTATAGATAGTGTAATTATTGAAGTAGACGATGTAGAACAAGAACTTCAAAATGCGCTTGAACAAATAGAAGCAAATCCGCATGAGTTAGAAACGATAAACGACAAATTACAATTAATATACAGCCTTCAGAAAAAACATAATGTTTCAGAAGTAGATGAATTGTTGAATATAGCAGAAACACTTCGAGAAGAAATTTCGTTAAGCGAGAATGCCGAAGAGGATTTAGCTGCAATAACTTCAGCAATACAAAAACAAGAGTTAAGATTAGCGAATATTGCTAAAAAAATACACCAACGTAGAAAAAAAATAATTCCTGCTTTTGTAAAAGAAACCGAAACTATTTTGGCAGATTTAGGAATGCCTAATGCAAAACTAAAAATAGAATTAGAACAGCAAGATCGGTTTTTTTCAAATGGGAACGATATATTAGTGTGGTATTTAGCCGCGAATAAAGGGGGTAATTTTAAAGAAATTAGAAAAGCCGCTTCAGGCGGAGAACTTTCTCGAATTATGTTAGCTGTAAAAAGTATATTAGCTGCACAAAGTAATTTACCAAGTATTATTTTTGATGAAATAGATACAGGGGTTTCAGGTGATATTGCACAAAAAATGGGCGAAATTTTATATAAAATGGGACAGAGTATGCAAGTGATAGCCATTACTCATTTACCGCAGATTGCAGGTAAAGGAAATAGCCATTTTAAAATTTTTAAAGAAGATAAAGCAAAAGTAACCCAAACTAAAATAAAAGCTTTAAATACAGACGAGCGTATAGAAGAACTAGCGATGATGCTTGGAGGAAAAACAATTACAGATTCTGCTAGAATACATGCAAAATCGTTGTTAGAGCAAGATTAATGGGAACTAAATTTTTACTGAAATGAAAATTAGTATCTTTACCCGCTAAAACGAACATAAAATAAATAGTAACATGTCATATAACCTTCTAAAAGGCAAGAGAGGAATTATTTTTGGTGCATTAGATGAAAATTCTATTGCTTGGAAAACCGCAGAAAAAGCTCATGAAGAAGGAGCCGAATTTGTATTAACAAATGCTCCTATTGCCATGAGAATGGGAAATTTAAAAAGTTTAGCAGAGAAAACCGGTTCTGAAATTATTCCAGCAGATGCTACTAGTACTGAAGATTTAGAGAATTTGGTAGAGAAATCCATGGAAATTTTGGGTGGAAAAATTGATTTTGTATTACACTCCATCGGGATGTCTGTAAACGTGAGAAAAGGAAAGCATTATACAGATCAAAATTACGATTGGACAGCAAAAGGTTGGGATGTATCAGCTGTTTCTTTCCATAAAGTAATGCAATCGCTTTATAAAAAAGATGCTATGAATGAGTGGGGAAGTATTGTAGCGTTATCTTATATGGCTGCTCAACGAGTATTTCCAGACTATAATGATATGGCAGATAATAAAGCATATCTAGAAAGTATAGCTCGTAGTTTTGGTTATTTCTTTGGAAAGGAGAAAAAAGTTAGAGTAAATACCATTTCTCAGTCTCCAACACCTACTACTGCAGGACAAGGTGTTAAAGGATTTGATGGCTTTATTGCGTATGCCGATAAAATGTCTGCTCTAGGAAATGCTTCAGCTCAAGATTGTGCTGATTATACTATAAGTTTATTTTCTGATTTAACTAAAAAAGTAACACTTCAAAACCTATTCCATGATGGTGGTTTTTCTAATGTTGGTGTAAGCCAAGAGGTTATGGAAGCTTTCTTGAAAGGATTAGACGAAAAATAGATCCATTTATAAACTGAATTTATCAGTTAAGATAAATTCAGTTTTTTATACTAACATTTTCTAATTAGATGCCACTATATTATTCATTTATTATACCTGTTTATAATCGGCCACAAGAGGTTAGAGAATTACTGAGTAGTATGTTGGAATTAAATTTCGAAAGTGATTTTGAAGTTGTAATTGTAGAAGATGGTTCTAAAGATACATCAGAAGCAGTAGTTGCCGAATTTCAAGATAAATTATCAATTAATTATTATTACAAGAAAAATTCCGGACCAGGAAAGTCTCGTAATTTTGGAATGCAAAAGGCAAAAGGCAATTATTTCCTAATCTTAGATAGCGATGTACTGTTACCACCTGATTATTTAAAATCGGTAACACATAGTTTACAGCAAGATTATTGTGATTGTTTTGGCGGCCCTGATTGCTCCCATGCAAGCTTTAGCAATATTCAAAAAGCTATAGATTTTAGTATGACATCTTTTTTGACTACCGGTGGTATTCGTGGTAGAAAAAAATCGGTTTCCGAGTTTCAGCCTCGTAGTTTTAATATGGGACTTTCTAAAAAAGCATTTGAAGCTACTAATGGTTTTGGAAATATTCATCCAGGAGAAGATCCAGATCTTTCTATTCGCTTAAAAAAAATGGGTTTTAAAATCCGGTTAATACCAGAAGCTAAAGTTTTTCACAAACGCCGGATAGATTGGGATAAATTTTATTTACAAGTGCACAAATTTGGACTTACAAGGCCAATTCTTAATAAATGGCACAAAGGAAGCGGGAAAATAACCTATTGGTTTCCTACTCTTTTTGTAATTGGATTTGTATTTTCTGTATTAGTTATTAAACTAGATTTTTGGTGGTTTCTAGCATGTTATATTGTATATTTTTTGATACTTTTTTTAGCAGCTTCCTTTAAAACTAAAAGTTTACGAATAGGTAGTTTAGCTGTTTTAGCAACAATGATACAATTTTTTGGTTATGGCTATGGTTTTTTAAAATCTAGTTGGAGTATTTTAGTTTTAAAATTGAAACCAGAAGAGGCTTATCCAGGATTATTTTTTTAATATGCCAGACTATAAAAAAATAGGAAAAATGAAATTTAAAAAAGCAGATGCAAAAACATTTGGTTTTTTTCTAATTTTTTCATCCATAATTTGGGTATTGGTACAATTCTCTAAAGAATATACCGAGACAATTCAATTATCTTTAAACTACATTAATAAGCCTATAGATAAGAGTTTATTTAATGAGCCAAAAACTTTAAAAGTAGGTTTAAAAGCTAAAGGATTTCGGATATTATGGAAATATCGTTTGTTTAAACCTGATTTAACTATCGATTTAGAACAAGCTAAAGAAAATGAAAATTCTAAATTAGTATATAGTTTAGACGATAATCGAAATAGTATCGAAAATCAGTTGGGGGTAGATTTTGATAATACTACTTTTTCAAAAAAAGTATTAGTAATCGATTTTCAAAAGCGAAAAGAGAAAAAGGTATTAGTTACTCCAGTTACAAAATTAAATTACGATATAGGCTTTTCTGCCATAAATCCTGTAAATTTATCGCCAGATAGTATAATGATAAGTGGTCCTGAAAAAGTAATAGATACTTTAACTCAAATTAAAACGAATACTATTTCTGGTTCAAAATTAAATTCTGATATATCAGGATCCATCTCTATTGACACTTCAAATCTAGGAATGGTAAACTTTTACAAGAACAAAGTTACATACCACCAAAGTGTAGAAAAATTTACGGAAGGGAAAGTGCAAGTTCCTGTTGAGGTAGAAAATGTACCAAAAGGAACAAACCTGAGTATTTTTCCTAAGGAAGTAATGCTATATTATCAAGTTAATCTGAAAAGTTATGATGATGTAGAAACTTCTCAGTTTTCGGTATCTTGTGATTATAATGAAATTCAGAAGGGAGTAGGGTATATGTTAGCTTCTGTTTCTGCTAAGCCAAAATTTGTTCGGAATATCCGGATAAGCGAGCGAAAAATTCAATTTATTATTAAACGATGATTTTAGTAGGATTAACAGGAGGTATTGGTAGCGGTAAAACTACTGTTATTAATATTTTCAAGGAATTGAATATTCCCACTTATATAGCCGATGAAGCCGGAAAAAAGTTAATGGATACTTCTACTGAAATTAGAGAACAAATAGTAAAACTATTAGGTCAGGAATCGTACCAAAAATCAGTGCCTAACAGAAAGTACATAGCTTCAAAAGTTTTTAATGATGGAGCTTTATTAAAGCAATTAAATTCAATTATACACCCAGCCGTAGCAAATAACTTTAAGCAATGGGTAGCCAAACAAAAAGCTGATTATGTTGTTTACGAAGCTGCAATTTTATTTGAGAGCGGAAATTACAAGCAGTTCGATTATACAATTTTAGTAACAGCTCCTAAAGAAATTCGTATTCAACGATTATTGGAAAGGGATGCTAGCAGTCGTGAAGAAATCGAATCTCGAATGAATAATCAGTGGACAGACGATCGCAAACGAAAGTTGGCTTCTTTTGAAATTCAAAATGTAAATTTTTTAGAAACAAAAGATCAAACATTACATTTAAATGAGATAATCTTAAAGTCGATTAAAAATTATTAGATCTTCTGTTAACATTTGGTTAAACCACTTATCGTCTAAATGTTAAAATACTACTTTTGAAACTATGAATAAGAAGTTGTTTATCCTTCTCGTTATTTTAATGAGTTTATCCCTAGTGGGGATAATTTTCGTGCAAGGATATTGGATAAAAAGTACGGTGGAAGATCGTGAACAGCAGTTTTCTTATAATGCAAAACAAATTTTAATTGATGTAGCGAGTAAAATACAAAATGAAGAAATAGAAAAGTTTTACTATTATCTAGAGAATAAAATTGGTAATGCTAATAAAAAGGTAGACGAAATTACGCTTACTGAATATTTATTCTCAACTAGAGATGATTCTAAAGGCGAAGATATTTTAAATTTTAATTCTATTCAGAAGAAAGGATATAAAGTCTCTTCGGATTTTTTAGGCAGCGAAAACGATAATGATAGTATACAAATTACGAAGCTTATTAATAAGCAAGTAACAAAAATTATAAAGAATAATAATTTAAATTCTAAGGATAAAAAAACGTCGAGTATCATAAAAAAGATTATGAGGCTTGAAGATTATGAAAAGGAAATGTTGCGAGATTTAATTTCAGAATCTGCTCAGCGTCAACCTTTACGTAAACGTATTTCAGAAACAAAAATTGAAAAATTAATATCTAAAGAGTTAAAAAATAAAGATTTAAAAACAGATTTTGAGTTTGCAGTCTATAGTAATTCTATTCAAACAGGAATTCATTCTGAAAATTTTGATGTGTCGTTTCCTGGAACTTATGGAGTTCCGTTATATGCAAATAGCGAAGGAGAAAGTAATTATCAATTATTAGTAAATTTTAATCAGAAAAAAGAGGTAGTTCTTTCTTCTGTAATGTTGATGACTATACTGTCTGTTATTTTTACGCTTATAATAGTAATTGCTTATTCTAGTGCGTTATCTCAATTAATTAAGCAACGACAAATTTCTCAGATAAAAACGGATTTTATTAATAATATGACGCATGAATTTAAAACACCAATTGCCACAATAAATTTAGCGTTAGATGCTATAAAAAATCCTAAAATAATATCAGATAAAGAAAAAGTAACACGCTATTTGCAAATGATTCGTGATGAAAATAAACGAATGCATGCCCAAGTAGAAAATGTATTAAGAATATCTAAGTTAGAGCGTAATGAGCTTGATCTTAAAAAGCAACGCTTGCAATTACACGATATAATTTTAGACGCTATTACTCACGTTAAGTTAATAGTTGAAGATAGGAAGGGGTATATTCAAACTCATTTTGGGGCATTAAAATCTTCTGTTTTAGCCAACGACGACCATTTAACAAATGTTGTTGTAAATATTTTAGATAATGCAATAAAGTATAGTGAAGATGAACCTAAGATTGATATTTATACTGAAAATGTAAAAAATTACATTTTTGTGAGAATACGTGACCAAGGAGGCGGAATGACAAAAAGTGTGCAAAAACGAATTTTTGAAAAATTCTATAGAGAGCACACCGGAGATATACACAATGTAAAAGGCCACGGTTTAGGTTTGGCTTATGTTAGACAAATTTTAGACGATCACCACGGAACTATTTCCGTAGAGAGTGAAAAAGGAAAAGGAAGTACATTTATAATTAAATTACCATTAATATCTTAATATATGGAAACTGAAAACAAAAAGATTTTACTAGTAGAAGATGATCCAAATTTTGGAACAGTGTTAAAGGATTATCTTGCCATGAACGATTATGAAGTAACGCATGCAAAGAACGGAATGGAAGGATTCGAAAAATTCAAAAAGGATGATTTCGATTTATGCATTCTAGATGTTATGATGCCGTATAAAGATGGCTTTACACTAGCTAAAGAAATTAGAGAAAAAAACGAAGAAGTACCAATAATCTTTTTAACGGCTAAAGCCATGAAAGAAGATGTTCTTAAAGGATATAAAGTAGGTGCTGATGATTATTTAAACAAGCCATTTGATAGTGAAGTGTTATTAATGAAAATTCAAGCTATAATGCAACGTAAAGCAACAGATAGCGTTGCCGATAGTAAGCAATTTGAATTTGAAATAGGTCATTTCCATTTAAATTCTAAACTTCGATTTTTAACTTTTAAAGAGGAAGAACCTCAAAAATTATCACCTAAGGAAAACGAATTGTTACGTTTATTAGCACTTCATGAAAATGATTTAATGCCTAGAGAATTAGCATTAACTAAAATATGGAGAGACGATAATTACTTTACATCACGAAGTATGGATGTTTATATTGCAAAACTACGTAAGTATCTTAAAAAGGATGAAAATGTAGAAATATTAAATATCCATGGTGAAGGATTTAGGCTTGTTATTAAGAATAAAGAAGAAAAATAAGCCTTAACGAATACAAATTTTAAAAAAATAAGATAAGTATTTTCAGTTTCAAAAGCAATGGAATATTTTTAGCGTTGAGACCTAAAAATATTCCAAGCTTTAACTGAAATAAGCTAGTTTTTAGTTAGCTTTTAGCTTCTTCAACATAGTCTAGTATTGAATTAGCAGGATCGGTATAGTTAAACCATTCGATGTTTTTATTCTTTCGGAACCAAGTGAGTTGCCGTTTCGCAAAACGTCTAGTATTTTTTTTAATTTCTTCGATTGCGAATTCTAAAGAAATTTCTTTTTCTAAATACCTAAACAACTCTTTATAGCCAACAGTATTTAAAGCATTATATCCCTTTTTAGCATATAGTATTTTTACTTCGTCTAATAAGCCTTCATTCATCATTATATCTACCCGACGATTAATTCGGTCATACACAATTTCTCGATCGGCTGTTAATCCTATTTCGATAGTTTTAAAAGGTCTTATTTTTTTCTTTTTATTTAAAAATGAAGAGAATTTTTTACCAGTACCTATGCAAATTTCAAGCGCTCGAATAATTCGGTGTGGATTTTCGATATCTGCTTTTTCAAAATACTCAGGATCCAAACCTTTTAATTGTTGCTGAAGTATATGTAGTCCTTCTTTTTCTAAAATTTCATTCAATTTTTCTCGAATTTCAGTAGGCACTTCAGGAAAATTATCCAGCCCTTCTATAATACTTTTAATGTAAAGCCCACTGCCACCAACTAAAACCAGAATATCGTGTTTTTCGAATAAATTATTTATAGTAGCAATTGCTTCTTTTTCGAAATCTCCAACGGAATATTTTTGTTCTATTGATACATGTTGGATAAAATGATGTTTTGCACTTGCTAATTCTTCTGGACTAGGTACAGCCGTACCAATATTCATTTCTTTAAAAAACTGTCTAGAATCTGCTGAAATTATTTCAGTATTATAATAATTAGCAATTTCTATGGCCTTTGCTGTTTTTCCTATTGCAGTTGGCCCAACGACTGAGATTAGGTACTTTTCGTTATTCATTTAATTTATTTCCGCAGTTATGGCAAAAATCTGCATCTGAAAGATGCTTTTCTTCGTTACAATGGGGGCAAACTTGTGTGTTTTTAGCAATGCTTTCCTCATTACTTTTACTAAATTCGGCACCTACAATACCCGTAGGTACTGCAATTATTCCATACCCCATAATCATTAATAATCCGGCTAAAAATTGTCCTAAAGGAGTTATAGGAGCAATATCACCAAAGCCTACAGTGGTTAATGTTACTATACACCAATAAATACTAATTGGGATGTTTGTAAATCCGCTTTCTTTCCCTTCTATTAAATGCATTAAAGTTCCTGTAATTATACAGACTATTAATACTGCAAACAAAAACACTAAAATTTTAGGGCGGCTATTTTTTAAAGCGATAATTAATTTATGTGATTCGCCAACATAACGAGTTATTTTTAAAATTCTAAAAACTCGTAGAAGGCGTAATGCTCGAATTGCAAAAAATAAATTATGTCCGCCCATTAAAAACCCTAAATAACTGGGTAGGGTAGAGAGTAAATCAACAATTCCATAAAAACTGAAAATGTATTTTTTAGGCCGTTTAATAACTATAATCCGAGCAATATATTCTAAAGTAAAAAAAACGGTAACTATCCATTCAGCAATGTAAAAATAGTTATGATATTGTTTGCTAATAGTGGCTATACTTTCTAACATCACCAAAATAACGCTTAGTACAATAAGTACTAATAGGGCGATATCGAAAAGTTTCCCCATTGGGGTATCGGCTTCATAAATAATCTCATAAAGCTTGTCTTTCCAAGTATGTAATGTGTTTTTAGATTTCAAACATATATGTTTCGGACTAAGTTACTTTTTATTTTTTGTAAGCACAACAACAGTTTGTTTCTGAATATCGATAGCACGATCTATAAATTCTTTTAAATACGGATAGTATTCTGAAGGATACATAGGACTATCAATTCTTGCTAAATACTGAATGGTTATAGTATTATCTGCAATTTTTTGTATTATAAATTTTAAAACTCCCGTTTTATTAGGCAAGCCTAACAATATATTTTCAGGCATTTCGCTGATCGAGTAATTTTCTGGTATTTTTATAACTATATTATTAATATATGTCCGTTTGAAACCAAAATCTATAGGATGTTTTCGTTCTTCAAGTTTAAACGGATTTTCTGTCCAGAATAAAAATGTAAACGGATTCAAGTAAATGACATCGTTTATTTTTTGAGAATTATTTTTTACTTTATATGATATTTTTAATGGCTTTTCTGTAGCTTTTTCATTCTCAAAATTAGTTGAATTTAATTGATATGAATTTCTTAAATTATTGAGCTTTAAAAAAAGTTCTTCTTCAGGAGCATTTTTATATGTATTGATAACTTTCCTCGCTGAACTAGCTTCATAACCGGTAAGTTTTACATGAGAGGTTAAAGATGCTGTTCCATTTTGGTTAACTTTTAGAGAATCATTATAAATTTCAAATGAATTTTGGTTCGCTGTTATAGAAACCCATTCGCTACCCTTATCAAAATCAATTTTCCGACCATACTGGTTTAATGCTCTATATGGTAATTGGCCAAATTTTGTATAGTTACCTGTAGCATCTAAAAAATATTCTTGATCGTCTATTGTAAGTAAAACCATTAGATAATTGAAGTCGGATAAAACAGGATGTATTTTTGTAGGGAAACCTAAGCTTCTTGTTGCGCTAAGTATGGGGTTTACTTTATAGCCTTCGCTATCATATAAATTATGTAAAAGAACATTTATAGAGGATATATTACCGGTATGTTCTTTTAGTAAATCACGCAGATTCATTTTATCGAAAATGCGATATCTCCCATTCCATTTATAATTATTGCGAACAAATTCGAATATTTTTTTTGCTTTGTCTAAATTATTTGGAAGCCTTTTAATTTCCTCGGGTAATATATCGTTTACCAATCGGCTTTTACGTAATTGCCGACCAATACCTTTATCGGTTTTTATTTCTCTATCTACATCTTTCCATTCTTTAGTGAATTTTTTTACATATCCATCTAAATGAGTAACCTGCATTAATTCAAATTCAATTCGAGAAATATAATTGTATTTTGAAGTTGAATAATCTTCCTCTATAAAAGCGGGAATATCTTTCATTGCGTAGGTTGTTACTAAACAATCTGCACCATTTGCTGTTTGTCCTGCATAAAAACAATTCTTTTTAATATTTGCCTCGTTAGTATCTAATTTTAATTCACCTACTTTTTTAATATTGTAATTATAGTTCCCCGGTATTTCAGTATGATATTCGCTATATACTTTTGGAATATCTTCTTGAAACGTCCAAGTATGATAATTAAAAATATAAGGACTTTCTAGGGTATAAGAGTAAACTAAAACGGCACCCGGTCTAATATCTGGAAAAGTAAATTTTACATAATCCACTTTTTCGGTTTCTTCTCTGTAAATTTCTTTTTTGGAAAGTAGGGTACTATGCTTTTTCCCATTTTGTAGGTAATAAGTTGTCGCTTTCAGGTCATGAATCTTTTCTTCTCCACTTCCTCCTTTGTATAGTGGTATTTCAATAGAAGCTTTGTGATATCCCTCTTTATTAAGAATCTTAATTTTAGCTACATATTTTGTGAATAGATTATAGTCGTTTCCGTCTTCAATTTTGCTACTTCCATATTCGTAAATATAAAATGCATTCGCAGTAGTATCGGGTAAATATATTGTTGCTTTTAAATCTGTCTGAATTACATTTCCTGATTTAATATTAAAATTTTGAACATTGAACTTTTTTTCCTGAGCAAATAATGAAGTGAAAATACTCAGGCTTAAAAGTAAAAAGAAGCATTTTTTCATGCTGGATAATTAATAGTTGATCGTTTTTATTTTTTTATTTTTTCGTAAATAACTTTGTATAATATGCTTTGCATCGCGGTTATTACGCATGGAAGTAATTCTATTTTTAACAATTTCCGGATTTTGAATCTGGAAATTAAGATCGAAAAACCCAAAACCTTTAAAACTACCACTCTCAACTAAAACAACGCTTTTTTCATCTACTTTCCGGCCTCTATCAATAATTAGCATATTCTCATTTGTATAAGAATATTTTTCAATAAGTTGCTGGGCTCTTTTGTTATAATCCTTAGCTGACTCTTCACCAGTACAAGCACCATAACAACTTTTTATGGTATAATTAAAACAATTCCCTTTACCAGGATGCAATCCTGCAATACGAGAACATAATTGGTATTCTTCAATCCAGTTTGCTAATGTATGTTTAGCAGATTGTAAACTTGAAAATGTAGTAATGCAATTTTTAGTAACAGTAGCTTTTCGGATTTTAAAATTAATATATCCATTGTCATCAACAAAATGAAAAATACCGTGAGTAAAGATATTTTTTCGTAATGCTTTGTTATACTTAGGTTTAAGTTTTTTTATTTCTTGATTTTCTTTTAGTAAAGCGACTAATTCGTTACCAGTAGCCTCGTAAGATACCGCTGCAACATGCTTTTGCATATCACGAGCTTTTGCATTATCATTAGTAAAGTGCTGGTTAATACGTTTTTTTATGTTTTTACTTTTACCTACATAGATAATTTCACCATCCTTATCGTGCAAATAATACACACCAACAATACTAGGTAAATCATCTAAAATATGAACCAATTTACTATCTAATTGGCGTTTAGGTTCTAGCCTAACGTTATCCTTTAAAATAGCCTTTTTACTATCTTTTGCTAAAAGAATTTTAAAAAGTTTTACAGTTGCTTTTGCATCTCCATCAGCACGATGCCTATTGGTTAAAGGGATTCCTAAAGAATGTACTAATTTGCCCAAACTGTAAGAAGGCATGTCTGGAATCAGTTTTTTAGATAATTCAACTGTGCATACAGATTTTCTTTGATAATCGTAACCTAAGCGTCGAAATTCGGTTTTTAAGATTCGATAATCAAATTTTGCATTATGCGCTACTAAAATACAATCTTCTGTAACCTCAATAATACGTTTTGCTACTTCGTAAAATTTTGGTGCATTCCGAAGCATTTCGTTATTAATGCCTGTTAATCCTACTACAAAAGGTTGTATAGGGCGTTCTGGATTAACCAAGCTTATAAATTGATCGACTACCTCATCTCCATCAAATTTATAGATTGCAATTTCAGTAATTCCTTCTTCATTGTATTTACCACCGGTAGTCTCTATGTCTAAAATTGCGTACAAAAACTTATTCTTCTAAATTAATTATAATTTCTTTCTCCAAATATTGCACTTCCAATTCTCACCATGGTAGAATTGTTTTCTATGGCAATTTTATAATCACCACTCATCCCCATAGAAAGTTCTTTTAAAACAGGGTATTTAATTTGTAGGTTTTTTAGTACTGAAGCTAAAAAATCGAATTCCTTGTTTACTTTAGAAGTATCTTCGGTATTAGTCGCCATTCCCATTAAACCAACAACAGCTACATTTTTAAATTCTCGGTATGTTTCAGATTCTAGAATTTCTTCAGCTTCCGCAGCTGTAAGGCCAAATTTAGAATCTTCTTCTGCTATTTTAACTTGGAGTAAACATCGTATTATCCGATCCTTTTTTTCACCTTGTTTATTTATCTCTTTAAGAAGTTTTAAACTATCTACAGCATGTATAAGATCTACATACGGAGCCATGTATTTTACCTTATTACGTTGAACATGCCCAACCATATGCCATTTAATATCTTTAGGAAGTTGCTCCCATTTATCGGTCATTTCCTGAACCTTATTTTCCCCAAAAATTCGTTGTCCGGCATCGTAAGCCTCTTTAAGTGCTTCGATAGGTTTAGTTTTACTGATGGCTATAAGATCTACTCCCTCTGGAAGTTCGTCTGTATAATTTTTTATATTTTCAGCAATTGTACCCATTTCAATAATTGAATTTTTAAACTATATGCAAGATACTAATTAATCCACGTAATAGAGAGCATCTTTATTAAAACTCATATATGGTAAGCCCACTTCTTAATTTTGGTTCTATATAAGTACTTTTAGGAGGCATCGCAAAATTTTGATCAGCAATTTTTTTAATCTCAGTAATCGAAATTGGTTTCATTCCAAAACCGACTGCAAATTCTCCAGAATCTATAAGCGCTTTTAGTTGTAAAATATCTCGTTTTCCGGGTATGTAATTAATCCGTTTGTCGTTTCTAAGGTCATGTATTCCTAAAATAGGTTCTAGAATACGCTCAAATAAAATTTGACTATCTAATTCACTAAGACAATTATCGAAGTTAGAACTAGTTTTGCGTAGCCATAAATAATAAAACTCTCCATCTAAATACATGCTGAAATGATGTTTTTCAGAAGGAATATGGAGTTGAAGATGCATGTTTTCAATGCGGAAATGTTCATCTAACAACATTAAGAATTCCTCTTTAGAATAGCCGTTTAAATCGGTAATTAACCGAGAGAATTCGTAGATTTTTAGATCATCTTCAGGAATTAGGTAGCTTAAAAAGTGATTGTAAGATTCTTTACCGGTGTGTAAATCATTTTTTTGAGCATTTTCTTCGGAAAGTAATGCAGAGGCAGCACAACGATGGTGACCATCGGCTATATAAATAGAATTTAAATTTTTAAAATACTGCTGAATTTTTTGAATGTTTTCAGGCTTTTCTACTTTCCATAGAAAATGAGTTTCTCGCTGTCGTGTAGCAAATTCATATTCCGGAATTTCCTGCATTATTTTATTTAAAAATTGCTGAATTTCCGGTGTATTTTCATAGGTAAGTAATACGGGTTCTGTATTAAAACCGATTGTTTTTACATAATCTTTAAATAGAATTTCACGACTCTCTATAGTTTCTTCATGCTTTTTTATGATACCATTTTTATAATCTTCGGCACTGGCAGCGGCAATAATTCCGCAACAAGTTAAATCTCGACTTTCAATTTTATAGACATATAAACAGGGAGAAGTATCTTGAATAAATGTGTCTTCCTCTTTAAATTCTAAATACCGGTTTTTTATTAGTTGAAACTTATCTGTTCCATTTAAGGTATGCTTAAACTTATAACCAGGATTTAAAATATGAAGAAATGAATAAGGATTATATTCTAGGCGAGCTTTCATTTCATCTTCGTTGTATTCACCATAAGGGCGAGAAGCTACTAAACCGGCTCGTGCACGTTGAGGACGTACTGCTTTAAATGGAATTATTTGGACCAAAAAAGATTATTTTTATTGAAACATTAAAAAAGTAATAATTGAAATTAAAAAATTTCAATTATTACTTTTTACAATTTTGTATGCAAATTTACAGGAATTGTGAGGAAACATATTCTGCTTTTTTACTTTCAGAATAATTATAAAATCCTTCACCAGATTTTAAGCCTAGTTTACCAGCCTGAACCATGTTAACTAATAACGGGCAAGGTGCATATTTTTGGTTTTTGAACCCATTATATAGTACCTCTAAAATTGATAAGCAAACATCTAACCCAATAAAATCGGCTAGTTGTAAAGGGCCCATTGGGTGTGCCATGCCTAACTTCATAACCGAATCGATTTCTGAAACCCCAGCTACGCTATTGTAAAGCGTTTCGATAGCTTCATTAATCATTGGCATTAAAATTCGGTTCGCTACAAAACCAGGATAATCGGTTGCTGTTACCGGAATTTTTCCTAGTTTTTCCGCTAGTTTTGTAATACTATTGGTAACCTCGGTAGAGGTGTTGTATCCTTTTATGATTTCTACTAACTTCATAATAGGGACCGGATTCATAAAATGCATTCCGATAACTCGTTCTGGATTTTCAACAACTGAAGCAATTTTAGTAATAGAAATGGAAGATGTATTACTAGCCAAAATAGTTTGAGAAGAACAATGATCGTTAAGCTGTTTAAAAATTTTCAGCTTAACAGCTTCATTTTCGGTTGCCGCTTCAATAACTAAATCTGCATTTTTAATACCCGTAGGTATATCTATAAAATTACTGATATTAGCTAGCGTATTTTCTTTGTCGGAATCCGAAATTTTTTCTTTCGAAACCATTCGGTCCAAATTTGCCGTAATAGTATGTAGTCCGTTTTCGAGTTGTTCTTTAGAAACATCTATTAATTGTACCCGAAATCCAGATTGGGCAAACGTATGTGCAATTCCGATTCCCATTGTACCCGCGCCAATTACAGCAACTGTCCTCATTCTATAAAAATTTAGTTAGAAATTCGCAATAATTTGTTTTGCCACTTGTAAAGCTTTCGCTCCTTGTTGTAAGGTTACAATTGGCGTAGTATTATTTTCGATAGCATCAGCAAAAGTTTCTAATTCATCTAAAATAGCATTGTTAAGCGCAACGGAAGGATTATCAAAATAAATCTGTTTTTTTACTCCTTCTGCATTTTGCAACACCATAGCGAATTCTTCAGGCTCTTCTGGTGCATCTTTCATTTTCACCACTTCACATTTCTTTTCTAAGAAATTTACTGAAATATAAGCATCTCGCTGGAAAAATCTTGATTTTCGCATGTTTTTCATCGAAATTCGGCTAGCAGTAAGGTTTGCCACACAGCCATTTTCAAATTCAATACGAGCATTGGCAATATCCGGAGTGTCGCTAATTACAGAAACACCACTAGCATTAATGCTTTTTACTTCAGATTTTACAACACTTAAAATAGCATCGATATCATGTATCATTAAATCTAACACAACAGGGACATCGGTACCTCTAGGATTAAATTCAGCCAAACGATGCGCTTCAATAAACATAGGATTTTCGATACGAGAGGTTACTGCCTGAAAAGCAGGATTAAACCGTTCTACATGACCTACTTGTCCTTTTACATTATTTTCTTCAGCAAGCTTAATTAATATTTGAGCTTCTTCGTAAGTATTAGTAATAGGTTTTTCTATAAACAAATGCTTTTTGGCAGTAATAACTTTTTTAGCTACTTCGAAATGGGCCATAGTAGGCGTAACCACATCTACCACATCTACATCATTTATAAGATCTTCTAAATTATCGTAGGCTTTATAGCCAAATTCTTCGCTAACTTTTGCAGCGTTTTTAGTGTCTGGATCGTAAAATCCGACAAGTTGATATTTAGAAGACTGATTTAGTAATTTTAAATGGATTTTACCTAGGTGCCCGGCACCTAGTACCCCAACTGTAAGCATAGGATTTTATTTTTTTCAAAAATACTATTTTGATTCTAAAGTAATCTAGTTTTATACGAATATCCTATTTAGTTTTTTTATGCAAAAGGGAATACTTTCCCTATTTTTAACCTCAAAAAAAGCTTTTAATCATTGTATAAAGATAGTTACAGGCAGCAAGGAAAACGCCAACAGTTAGTGAAAACCATTAGGGAGAAAGGAATTAAAGATAGACGTGTATTACAAGCTATCGGTAAAATTCCTCGGCATTTATTCATGGATAGTAGTTTTGAAGATCATGCTTACCAAGACAAAGCTTTTCCGATTGCTGCAAGCCAAACCATATCGCAACCTTATACAGTCGCATTTCAATCTGAATTATTAGCAATAACACCAGGAGAGCATGTGCTTGAAGTAGGGACGGGGAGTGGTTACCAAACAGCCGTTTTATGCGAGTTGGGAGCGCGCGTGTATAGTATTGAACGCCAACATGAATTGTACAAAAAAACAAAGAAGTTTTTAGATGATTTGGGTTATAGGCCTAAATATTTAAGTTTTGGCGATGGGTATAAAGGTTTGCCAGAATATGCTCCATTCGATAAAATTATTGTTACTGCCGGGGCGCCTAGTCTTCCTAAAAGTTTATTAGGACAATTAAAAGTAGGCGGAAAATTGGTAATACCGCTAGGAAAAGATGTACAGATTATGACTGAATTTTTAAGAAAATCGCCTACTGAATTTGATAAAACAACTTATGGAGAATTTCGATTTGTACCACTTTTAAAAAATAAAAGTTAATTGAATTTTGATAAATTATTGACTTTTAATCTATTTTCTCGATTTGCTATTTCCCAGGCTGTTAAAAATATAAGTTTTGTCCGTTTAGCTAATAATTGATAATCTAACTTTTCAGCAGTATCTGTAGTTTTATGGTAATCGGGATGAGTGCCATTAAAATAGAAAATAATAGGGATGTCGTTTTTTGCAAAATTGTAATGGTCGCTACGATAATAAAACCGATTAGGATCGTTCTCATCATTATATGTATAATCCAATTCTAATTGTACGTATTTGGTATTAATTTTTTCACTTAATTCATGGAGCTCGGTACTGAGTTTGTCACTACCAATTAAATATAAATAATTTTGGTTATTTTGATGTTGTTTATCTATCCTACCAATCATGTCTATATTTAAATTAGCAACCGTGTTTTCAAGAGGAAAAATAGGATTATCGGTGTAATATCTTGAACCAACGAGTCCTTTTTCTTCTCCGGTATTATTTAAAAATAAGATACTGCGTTTTGGAGTATTCCCATCTTTTACAGCTTCAGCAAAAGCTTCAGCAATTTCAATAACAGCCATCGTTCCAGAAGCATCATCATCAGCACCATTAAATATATTACCCTTTTCATCTACACCTAAATGATCGTAATGAGAAGAAATAACTACAACTTCTTCAGGATTTTCTGATCCTTGGATAAATGCGACTACATTTTCTGATTTTTTTGAGGACCCTAAAAAATAACTTGATGGGACTTCTTGAAAGTAATTGCTTCCTTTTAAAGGACCTTTTATTTGAAGCGACTGATATTGATTCTTTAAATATTCAGCAGCTTTTTTTTGTCCAGTTTCTCCGGATTCTCTTCCTTCAAATTTATCACTAGCAAAAATTGACACTTTCTCTTTAAGTTCTGAGGCAGTAATTGTTTCAGCATATTGTAATAAGTCAACTTGAGATTGACTATTTATTTTTCTACAACTTAATAAACTTGTAAGTGCTATAGCGATAACTAAAAATCGGGTCATAGGAATGAATTAAAAGCTATTTTGAATATTTACGTGCTTTTAAAAATGCAATATTTATTTGAGGTAATAAAATAGAAAATTAATTTTGTTGAAAATCAATATATTATAAATAAGTTCAAAATTTTATTTATTTTTTCTTTTGAGAAGATAAAAAGCTTTGTATATTTGCACCCGCAATCAGCGAATAGCTGATGAGACGCTCAAGGAGAAATGGCAGAGTGGTCGAATGCGGCAGTCTTGAAAACTGTTGAGGGTCACACCTCCGGGGGTTCGAATCCCTCTTTCTCCGCTAAAAAGCCCCGTATCGTAATGATAATGGGGTTTTTTTATGCTATTATAAATATTAATTAATCTATAGTTTATTATTCGGGGGAATTAGTTTTAAGCATAGACCTATAAGAAATAGTACTCCATAAAATAAACTCCTCATCTTCTTTTAAATCTGCTGATGAATTTATAATTCTTGGGTATATATCTTTTTCTTCATAAAATCCTAGATCACTGCTCCTTTCAGTCGTGAACGTATAATTTTCTTTGTCTAATACAACAAGATAGGAAAGGTATTTTTTATAAATAATTAATTCTTTATTTTCATCTATAACTTTTCCGATAAAAATATCCTGATCATTAATTTCAATAAATAAGTTATCGTTCTTTACTTCGAATTTGTAAGAATATTTCAATATTAAATAAGATGGAATCTTTTTTTAATATTATCTCGTCAAAAAAAGGATTTTCGCATAAACTCCATAGATCTAAAAGAAGGTCATTTTCATCAATATTCCGATTACCATCTAAATTCAGATTTTCAATTTCATAACTATTTTATAGACAAAAGTTTTTGATGTATTTTCTGGAGGTATACCTATAGGGTCTGTAGTTATTTCTATTTCACCATTATTAGAAATTAATAGATATGCAAAAGCAAGTATAATAGCTTATTCATAGGAATTATTTTAAAAGTTAGATTTTAATTTATGTACTACTTTTTATAAATACTAAGAATTTAAAGTGAAATTACTTTATTCCAAATCGATTATTAACCAAATCGATTACAATGGTATTGTTTATAAAAAAATCATTTCCCAAAACGCCCTGTATATGTTCAGTATTTAAAGATTTAGTAGCATTTTCAGCATTAATAAAAAAGGCATTTTTGTTATTAATAGGAAGATTTACATCGGCTATTTTGACCGCAGTTGTAATATTGCCACCAATAACTTTGATTTCTTCATTCCACGATTTCAGTTTCTTAATTTCGTTATTTTTTGTGGTTAGCTTGTTAAATAAAAAACGATCAACTGTAGTTAAAGGGAATAAATTGGCTTGTGCAGTATATATAAAAGCATTTTTCTTTCCGGCAGCTATAAGATCTATATAAATTTGATTGTTTTTAAAACTAAGCGGAGTAAAACTAAAGCTTTTTTCTTCCCAATTTTCTAATTTATTGGTAATTACAAGTTGTTGCGTACTAAAATCGATTATTAAAATTTTATCTTTAATTTCGTTTGCGCCTAGAGTTCCAATAATATCTAAATCTTCAAAATCTCCATTTTCACCATGATTTTTTAGAACAAATAAACTATCTCCATTAGCAGATTTATTGTTGCTGAATTTTAATTTGGAATAAAATATATCGTAATCCTCACGATGTTGAATATTGCTTTTGAGCTGAGGATATGCTGAAGTAATAACTTTTAGACTATCCCCAAAAATCACATTATGATTTATGCCAAGGTCGAGCTGCATATTGAAGGTTTTATCGATACCTTCAATTCTTACTGGAATTAAGATAGCACCATGATTTATCGTAAAACCATCTTGTTTTAGTTTTAGCCAATTGAAATTAATGGTATCTGAAGCTATTTTCGATTCATTTTTTGCAATTTTCACATCATTTTTACAGGCAGATATCAACGAGATTAGTATCATGCAAATAAAAAGTTTAAGAGAAGAATTTTGAATCATGGTAATATTGATTGATAATTTTTAATTGATGAACTAAAAATAAGCTATTTTATACAAGATTAATTTTCTAAATATTAAGTAATCTGGTGTACTGTTTATGCAATAAATAATTATGTTATTAAAATTTAAATGAATTTAGGAGTCAGTTATATTTTATGAATACTGATTTTTCACTTTGCATCAACTACAATAACTCCATTCCTTCCCATATTGCCATATAAAACAGAACCCATATCTGGCGGTATAATTTTAAACTTAGTAACATCTTCATTGTTGTATAAGTTTAAATTTGAAATTTTAGCTATAGAATTATTTATAAAAACCACTGGATACTCCCAATGCTTAGTGGAATCTGTAATTTTTAATTTATTTCTAATTTTAGTTTCAGCCTTATTATAGAAATTTGTTTTGTGTATTTTTTCATCTAAAAAAGAATCAATTCGGATAGTGCTAGTTCCCCATGTGTAATTTCCTGGAGATAATGAATTTAAATAGTGATGTTTTAAATGCTTAGAATCGATTGCTTGATTAAGCATTTTAAGAATTTGAATAAGTGTTTTATTATCTGCACTTCTTTCTGAGCTCGGAGACCAGAAACTAACAATTTTGTACTTTTTTTTAGTTGAGGTCTCTATATAAATAAAACTCCCGTCGATGCCTCTAAAATTATCATTTTCTAAATCTGTAATCTTTGCATCTATTAGTTTATTTAATAAGGGTTGCGAAATAGCTTCAGAGAACTTAAAAGACCTTACTAAAAGTTCATTATTTTTAATATAGAGTTTATAATCTAAAAAAGTAGAATCGTTATGATTAATAGTAAAGACTTCATTATTCTTCCAAATTCTAATAGTTATAGAATTTAGAGAAGTTCTTAGGTCTTTTAAATTAAGTGCTCCTAACTTATTAGGTAAGTTTTCGATAAAACGTTCTGTAATTTTACTATTAGGAATATCGAAAGATTTTTGCGCTAATAGTGGATTTACAAGAGTTATTAGAAATACAACTAGTACTGTAGATATTTGTTTCATATAAATAATTAACGAGCTTTTATAGGCTCGATTCTTATAAAGAACAAGATACTACTTATACTTTTTTATTACTGAAAATAACTTTAAGGATAGATTATAAGTTATTCAGAAACTTCAAAAATAGGTAATTGTTGCGCCTCTAAATATGCTAAAGTTTGAGGGCCACAATTAAATAAAAGATCTAAAATACTTAGATTATTAATAAAGCCATGTTTTGTTTCGAAAACCTGAGCGTAACGTTCTGCGTCAAATTTTGGCGCTAGCCTTTTTTTTGAAAAAACCAATTTCCGAGCATCAAAAGCATCTTTCGGCACTGCAATATATTCTGAAGTCTTTTCAATGTCCCAGTCAATTTCTAGAGCTTCAGCAATAAAATTTAGACATTCATAATTGAAAGTTATTAAATTCTCAAACTTTTTTTCGTATAAAGGTTTTAACTCATCCTCATAAAATTCGAAAAATGGTGAAGTTTGGTAAGAAGCTTTTAATGCACGCCAATGTTGCTTTTGCCATTCGAATGAATTATCTATAAAAACATCTCTATATTTCTGCTTTCCTTCGGGTTTTACGTTACTTAAGCTAGATTTATGTTTTATAGGAATATTTAATAAAAGTGGACCATTTGCATCGTAAATATATATCCTATTGCGATATGTTTGTTTTTGAAAATTATCATCATTTTCAAAAACAAACGTATCGAATTTTAAAAGAGTAGCATATAAGCTTATAGGCCCAAAATACACAGGGTGTGTTAATACTTTCTCTCTCATTTTTTATCTAGGACTTTTTATTTTGACGTTTTTTAAAGAAGTTCCATCCTACTACAATTACTAGAATAATAAGTGCATATGGTAAATAAGAAACAGGAGTTCCTTTTCCGGATACTGTTGTGAAAATTCTATCCCAACGAATACTATCTAAAAATTTAGCTGCAAATTTATCTTTACTAAACCAAATAAATACAGGTTTTCCCACTACATGATTAAAAGGAACATATCCCCAAACTCGGCTATCTTCACTATTATGTCGGTTATCACCCATCATCCAATAGTAATCCTGCTTAAAGGTATAACTGTTTATAGGTTGACCATTTAATAAAATTTGAGTGCCATTTTTAGTAATTTTATTAGTAACACCCATTTCTTTTCCTTCATAAACTTCTATAATTCGTTTATAAAAAGGCAAACTTTTGGCATCAATTTTAACTGTTTTCCCTTTTTTAGGAATATAAATTGGGCCGAAGAAATCTACATTATAACGTTTGTTTCCATCGTTAGGAAACATATTCGTCATTTTATAATCTTTCGGATAAATAATACGTTCTAGAGATTCGATGTATGGATTATTTTTTAGACGAGTTACAGCCCCTTTAGAAAGAGCTGGTATATAGAATTCATTGGTATTAGGGTCGTAACTAAAGCCATCAGTAACATCGTACATTTTGTACATGTATTCCGCACTTAATGGCTGTCCGTTTGTTTTTCCTTTGTATGAAAATTGTGGATTTGCACGTTCCGGAAATGCTAATTTTTTACCATTAATATATATTTGCCCCTCTACAATTTTTAATGAATCTCCAGGAGTAGCAACTGCACGTTTAACGTAATTTGATTTTTTATCTATGGGCTTGTAATGATATTTTCCATCTCCATATTGATGGAAAGCATTTACAGTATCTACCGGCCAATTAAAAACTACAATATCATTTTTTTCAATATCTTCAAAACCAGGTAGTCGCATATACGGAATTTGTGGTTTTGTAGTATACGATTTAATTCCTAAAAGAGGAATAGTATCGTGAACCATAGGGAAAGCAATTGCAGTTTGTGGTAATCGAGCACCATAATGCATTTTGCTTACAAATAGGAAATCGCCTACTAGCAATGTTTTTTCTAAAGAAGAAGTAGGGATAGTAAAAGGTTGCATAAAATAGGTGTGAACTATAGTTGCAGCAATAACAGCGAATAAAATAGAATTCACCCATTCCCCAACAGTTGTGGCTGGCTTTAAACTACGCTCTTTTATATGAGAAACATCCTGTGCGTAATTTATATAATAAATATAAAATCCTAAAGTTAAGATAGCTAGCCAAGTATCTGTAGTACTTTTTTTTCCGAAGCTTCGTAACGTTTCAACCCAAATTACAGGGAACATAATTAGGTTTACAATTGGTATAAATAGTAAAATAACCCACCACCAAGGGCGGTTAATAATTTTCATTAAAATTACCGCATTGTAAACAGGAACTAATGCTTCCCAAGCTTGGCGCCCTGCTTTTTTATATAACTTCCAAGTTCCGGCAAAATGAATTACCTGTACTACTAAGAAAAAAATGAACCATTCAGTAAATGTCATAGTCTTATAAATATTTTAGCCTAAGCCATAGATTTGTAATTTGTATTAAAATAAACTTGAAAGCACATCTTTCATAGAAAAAACGCCTTCTTTATTATGGAGCCATTCAGCAGCAATAACTGCACCTTTTGCAAAACCTTGTCTAGATTTTGCCGTATGCATAATTTCGATATCGTCTATTTCAGAACGATAACTTACTGTATGTGTACCCGGTACATCTTCAATTCGTTTAGCATAGATAGGAATTTCGTTTCCAGCAGCTTTTTCTAACTTCCAGCCTTTTTTAGATTCATTACGTTCAATAATTTGTTCTGCAAGCGTAATAGCAGTTCCGCTAGGTGCATCTAATTTTTTAGTATGATGAATTTCTTCAATTTCTACTGAATAGCTATCCAGATTCTTCATCATGTCTGCTAGTTTTTTATTAAGCTCGAAAAAGATATTAACTCCTAATGAAAAGTTTGAAGCATATAAAAAAGCCGTTTTATTTTCATTACAACTAGCAACCGCATCATTATATTTATCTAACCATCCTGTAGTTCCAGAAACTACAGGGATTCCGGCTTTAAAACACGAGGTAATGTTTTTAAAAGCAGCATCGGGAACACTAAAATCGATAGCTACATCGATATCCATCTTTTCAAGTTCATAATTTTCAATATGTTTATCGATGGTAATTACGATTTCATGGTGGCGTGTTAAAGCAATTTCTTCAATTGTTTTTCCCATTCTTCCGTAACCTAATAATGCTATTCTCATGTTTAAATTTAGAATTTGAAATTTAGTGAAAGTCCAAAATTTGATTTTCCAGTGAAATTATCCATTTTATATTTCGGCCGTAAGCTAAGGTCTTTACTTACATTAAATTGCTGCAAATGCGCATCTACATTAGCATCTACAATATTCAGTGCATAAAAACCAATAAGGAATAGTAACGACATTTCCTTATTGTCTTGGTAAACTTTTTGGGCTCTTCGTAAGGATTCTGTAGAGAATTTTCCGGCAAACTCATCTTCTTTTCCGGCTAATCGTTGCTTATAAGCGGTACGATATCTATCGTATTTTTTATCGTTATCTAAATATATATAGAGAGGGATACCGATACCGGCGTATACAAAAGGTACCTTCCAGATACTTCCGTTATAAATTTGGCCTAACCCTGGTAATATAGCAGAGTAAAATGCTGCTTTTGCCGGTGCTAGCGCATTGTATGGTTTATAATCTTTCTTTACTTCTACTTTAGAGTCGTTAACCATGGCAAGATTATTCGATATTGTATCTTTTTGCGCATGGCAGACAGTAGTAATAATAAGAAAGCAAATACTAGCTAATAACTGATTAATTGTCACCCTGAATCAACATTTTTATTCGATTAAAATCTTCTTCGGAAGAAAAAGGAATTGTTAGTTTTCCTTTTCCATTTTTCTGAACTTTTACTTCAACTTTAGCGTTTAAATAATCTGTAAATTCTTTTATTCCTTTTCGATAATTAACCGGTAATGTTGGAGTTTTGGGAGCCTTTTTTTTCTGACCTCCGTTTTTAAATTCTTTTACTAAACTTTCTGTATCTCGTACAGATAAAGATTTTTCAAGAATTTTCTCGTAAATATCTAGTTGTTTTTGAGTGTCGTCTATATTAATTAAAGCTCGACCATGCCCCATGCTTAAAAAGCCATCTCGCATTCCTGTTTGGATAATTGGATCTAGCTTTAATAAACGAAGGTAATTGGCAATTGTAGAACGATTTTTACCTACACGATCACTTAACTGCTCTTGAGTTAATTTAATTTCATCAATTAAGCGTTCGTATGATAATGCAATTTCGATAGGATCTAAATCTTGACGTTGGATGTTTTCTACCAAAGCCATTTCAAGACTTTCCTGATCGTTTGCAATTCTTATATAAGACGGAATTGTAGAAAGGCCAATAAGTTTCGATGCACGATAACGACGTTCTCCAGAAACTAATTGATATTTGTTAAAGTCTAATTTTCGAACGGTAATAGGTTGAATAACACCTAGTTCTTTTATCGAACTTCCTAGTTCTTGTAAAGATTCTTCATTGAAATTAGTTCGAGGTTGGAATGGATTTTCTTCAATAGAAGATAATTCTAATTCAACAATATGGCCAACTAATTTATTAGCATTTTCATCTTCAGCTGAATTTATATCGTTTTGCGGATCTTTTAAAAGAGCAGAAAGTCCTCTTCCAAGTGCTTGCTTTCTCGTTGCCTTCGCCATCTTCTAACTATTTTTCTTGATAATTTCGTGCGCCAAACTTAAGTAATTTGTAGCCCCTTTGCTAGAAGCATCGTAATTTATTATACTTTCTCCGTAACTAGGTGCTTCACTTAAACGAACATTTCTTTGAATGATTGTATCAAAAACCATTTCATTAAAATGTTTTTGAACTTCCTCGACTACTTGGTTAGATAAACGTAAACGGCTATCGTACATAGTAAGTAAAAGCCCTTCGATATCTAATTTATTATTATGTATTTTTTGAACACTTTTTATTGTGTTTAATAACTTGCCTAAACCTTCTAAGGCGAAATATTCACATTGAATAGGAATAATTACCGAATCGGATGCCGTTAATGCATTTAGCGTAAGCAATCCTAAAGAAGGAGCACAATCTATAAGAATGTAATCATAATCGTTTTTGAATTGAGTTATCGCTTTACGAAGCATTGATTCTCTTTGTTCCTGATCTACCAATTCAATTTCAATAGCCACTAAATCTATATGAGCTGGTATTAGGTCTAAATTTGGGGAACTGGTTTTTATAATCGCTTTTTCTGGAGCTATAGAATGTTCAAGTAACTGATAGGTGCCTAATTCTATTTCTTCCACATCTATTCCTAAACCAGATGTGGCATTTGCTTGTGGATCGGCATCAATAAGCAGTACCTTTTTTTCTAATACTCCTAGAGAAGCAGCTAGGTTAACTGATGTAGTGGTTTTCCCTACACCTCCTTTTTGGTTAGCAACAGCAATTATTTTCCCCATTAAATGATATCGATTTTTGAAAAGTAAAAATACAATTTATTCTAGCTTTAGAAAATTGTTTTGTTAACAGCCTATTAATAACTTTTTATAATTGAAATTATTATTCCTTTTTTTTCCTTTTTAATTGATTTTCTAACTGATCCCATACTTCATTAGGTAAAGCTTCTAAAATGTTAAACTGCCCGGCGCCTTTAAGCCATTCACCGCCATCTATGGTTATTACTTCTCCATTTATATATGCTGAAAAATCGGAAATTAAATAAGCAGCTAAATTCGCTAATTCTTGATGATTGCCAACTCGATCTAAGGGTACTTTTTTAGCAAGATCAAATTTATCTTTTAAATCGCCCGGTAATAATCTATCCCAAGCTCCTTTGGTAGGGAAGGGGCCTGGAGCAATTGCATTGCATCGAATTCCGTATTTAGCCCATTCAACAGCTAAAGATCGCGTCATAGCTAATACGCCTGCTTTAGCTGTAGCACTGGGAACTACATAAGCTGAACCTGTCCAAGCATAAGTGGTTACAATGTTTAGGATTGTTTTATTTTCTCTTTTCTTGTTGATCCAATGTTTTCCAAATGCGAGTGTACAGTTTTTACTTCCTTTTAAAACAATATCAATTATAGTATCAAAAGCATTTGCGGAAAGGCGCTCGGTAGGAGAAATAAAATTTCCAGCGGCATTATTTAGTAATATATCAACTTCCCCAAATTCTTCGAGAACAACCGCTAACATTTTTTCTACTTCTTCGTAGTTTCTTACATCACATTGTACCGGTAAACATTTTCCACCAGTCAATTTTTCTAATTCTTTTGCGGTAGTTTCCAATTTCTCTAAATTTCTGGATGAAATAGCTACATTAGCTCCTAGTTCTAAGAAGTAGGTAGACATGGATTTTCCAAGTCCGCTACCACCACCAGTAACTACTATGGTTTTACCTTTTAGAGCATCATCACGCAACATTTTTTTAGTATAATCCATAAATTTCTATTTAAATTAAATATAAGGATAAAAATTTATGTTTAGTATCTTCTTAAAAGAATGATTCCTGCAATTAAAAATGATAATTTTGTAGGTGTTTTTAATTTAACAGATGGTTGTAAAGTTTCAGAATTCGCATAAATTATTCTTTTTTATATCAATAGTCGTTTTACTTTTTCATTTTTCCCAGCTTCAAGCTCAATCCGAAGAAATAGAAAAAGCAGATAGCTTATTGAGAATAGGTCAGTTTGAAAAAGCCGCGGAATTCTATCAATTAGAAATAAAATCTACTAAAGATAGTTCGCAATTAGCAGCAGCATATATTGGTTTAGCAAAATCTGAACTAGTGCAGTCTAAGTTTGATCGAGCTCTGGGAAATTATATACATGCAGAAACTTTTACAAATAGCCAAAATCAACAAAATTTACAGGAAATTTATACCGGGATAGGTGTAGTACATTCTAAACTTAAAAATTTTAAGAAAGCTGAGGACTATCTTAAAAAAGCACTTAATCAAATTACTACTGAAAATATCTTTGCTCTAAAAGTATATATAAATTTAGCCGGCCTTTATATAGAAACTGATAATCCAAAAGCTTTATCAACCTATCAAAAAAGTTTGAAATTAGCCAAGAAGCTGAACCGAAAAGATATTCAGGCTGTCGTTTATACCAATTTGAGTAATTATTATATAGAACAAAAGAAATGGCTATCGTCCAAGTTAAATGCCGAGAAAAGTTTACAGATTAGGGAACAGTTACAAATGCCTGTTTCTGTAATTACTTATAATAATTATGGCTATGCGTTAGTACAGTTAGGAAATATAAAAGAAGGTATTAACGCCTATAAAAAGGCATTACCTAAAGCCTCTTTACAAGAAAAAGAACGCTTGCTTTTTAACTTAATGAATGCCTATAAAGGAGCCTTAAATTATAAAGAAGCTTTAGCATTTTCTCAGCAATACGATAGAGTAAAAGATAGTATTGATGCTAAGCAATACCGTGAAAAAATTGCAACTATTCAAACAGCATATGAAACTGAAAAAAACAAAAAGAAAATAGAATTATTACAAGCTGAAAATGCACATAAAAAACGTGAATTTGAGCAATTAATTATCGGCGGAATAATCTTATTAGGCTTGTTAATTATCATTGGTTTTTTGTATTTCAAAAATCAGCAAGTCAAACAAAAATTAGCAAAATCCAAACTAAAGCAGCAGCTTTTGCAGGTTCAGTTAAATCCGCACTTTTTATTTAATGCATTACAGCAAATTCAATTTTATATTTTCAATAATGAAAAAGAAAATTCGATGGATTACTTAGCTAATTTTAGTCGGTTAATTCGATTAGTTTTAGAAACCTCTAACAAAGAATTTATTTCGTTATCAGAAGAAATAGAAATGCTGAAAAATTACCTGTATTTACAGCAAAGTGCAGTTTCTAATAAATTTCAATATTTCTTTACAATAAATACCGAAACCGATAGTTCTGAATTGCAAATTCCTGTTATGTTAGTACAGCCATTTGTAGAAAATGCTGTTTTACATGGTGTAAATGATCATGCTAACGGAGAGATACAGTTGATTTTTAAACAAGATGTAACCAATCAACAAATTATAGCTGAAATTATTGATAATGGGAAAGGAATTGAGCATACAAAAAAAATAAATCAGCAGCGATTGCACAATTCTATGGGTAGTGCTATTTTAGATGAACGCGTTTTAGAATATAATAAAACGCATTCTCGTAAAATAAAACTACAAGTGTTAGAAGCTGATAAAACTAAGAACTCTCCAGGTACACATATTGTAATTTATATGCCTTACCGAGTTGCTTAAAATATGAACAAATGAAAACGCTAATTGTTGAAGATGAAGTTTCGTCTGCACTAATGATGGAGAAAATTTTGAGTGATAACTTCCCTGAATTAACACTTTTAAAAGCTGAAAATTTAAAGGTTGCTACTGAAAAATTTAGAAAATTTGAACCTAAAATTTTATTGTTAGATGTAAATCTTCCCGATGGTAATTCTATTGATTTTTTAAAAGAAATTTATACAGAAAATACCCATTCATTCAAAGTAGTTTTTATAACTGCTTTTTCTAAATATGCCGTTGCAGCTTTTCAATTTAGTGCGTTAGATTTTATTTTAAAACCTTTTACCCCAAATCAATTAATTGAAAGTATTCAAAAAGTTTTGCAGCGTTGGGAAGAAGATTCATATAAACTCCAGCTAGAAACTTTACTATATAATCAGCAAGAACCACAAAAACGTAAAATTGTTTTAAAAACACAGGAAGATATTTATGTGGTGAATGTTGCTGATATTATTCGGGCTGAAGCGCATAACAATTATACTACTATTTATCGTTACTCTGGAGATTCTATATTAGTATCGCAATCTTTAAAGAAAATTGAAAACCAATTATCTTTTTCTGGTTTTATACGTGTACACCAATCTCATTTAGTGAATACAAACTACATTAAGAAATTTCAAAAAAAGATAAATAATTTAGTGTTAACCTCTGAAGAAGATATACCGGTATCTATTGCAAAACGAACCGTTTTATTAGATTTTTTTAATAAATTCTAGCTGATTCTTGTTGAATTCTAACAGAACAACTGCAATTGCTAAAAATGGATAGCTAAGTTTACAAACTGCTATTAGTCATATTAAATTTGTAACTATAAACTAACTTGAAAAATAAACCTATGAAATTTTTATATCAACTACTAATTTTTGGAGTTGTAATGTTGGTAAGCGTACCTTCAACGCAAGCTCAAATATTTAAAAAATTAAAAAATAAGATTGAAAAAGAAGCTGAAAAAGCGGTAGATAAACAACTAAATAAAAACTCTAAAAATAATGGAATTATAGAGGATAATAGTTCTAATAATTCTAACCGAATTCAAATTGAAAAAAGTAATGCTTTTATGCCCGGAGATTCATTAGTTTATACCACTAATTTTAACCATCTACCTACCGGTAGTATGTCTAAACAATGGAAAACTACCGGATCAGGCTCTATCGTAAAAATAAGTAGATTTCCTGGAAAATGGCTAAATATGAGTGAGCGTACTAGCTATAAACTCAAGCGCACTATTAATTATCCAGATCGGTTTACTGTAGAGTTTGATTTGATAGTTGCTGCCGAAAAAGTAGATGACTTATCATCCCTGTATTTTGGTTTTAGTAAAGATAATAGTTTAAGTAGATGGATTTCAAGTAACAACAATATTTGGTATACAGAATTACAGTATATGAATGATAACGATTTTGTTGTATCAAGTAGGGTGCGAGATTTATATAGATCAGGAAACTTTGATTTAGCAATATATGCCAACCAAAAAATGCACGTAGCTATTGCAGTAGATGGCGATAGAGTACAAGTTTATTTAGACGATACAAAGATTGCCGATAGCGAATTGTTTAGGGGGCAGAAATTTAAGCATTTCTTTATAAGCAGTCCTTTACAGTCCGATAATGGAGCAAGTGTGCTTTTTGGAAACTTTAGAATTAATACCTATAGTAATTCTTTCGGTATACTTAATTAAGAATTATCTTTTCAAGCGAATTTTTTATATCGTTTATAGAACTTCCGGTTGAAATTGCTTTTATGGCAGAATCTAAAATAGAATTAGAATTAGCAAAATTTAGGTTACTTTTTTGAAGTTTATCTTTATTTGAATTGTTCGGAGCATTTCCTGTTTTTTCAGTATCAAATTTAATGATAGAATAATCGAAATCTTCTTCGGTAACCAATTGATTTTTTAGGCTTTCAACGTGGTTTAATTCTTTTAAAGAATCGGGGATTATTCCATTTTCAATTTCAGAAATAGTATTCCAAGCTTTCTCGATAATTTTTTGAGTAAGTTGTTCCACATAAAAACTGCCGGCCCATGGGTCGGTAGTTTTATTTATAAGTGTTTCTTCTTCTAAATACTTAAATATATTTTCTGCGGTTATTTTTGTGTTTTTTGTAAGCTCAAGTGCTTGTGTTTCGTTAACAAAACTAGCACTTGCATTTAAAACGGATTGCGTTATTTTTTTAGTTATATTTTTACCGTTTGTTATATTTGTTTCGGTAGAAAGTATATGTAATGCTGTTGCACTAAGCGGTAAATTTAGTTTTAATAAGAGCTTACTCCATAGTGCTCTTGCCGCTCGTACCTTAGCAATTTCCAGAAAATAATTTGAAGTTGATTCTAATTCTAATTTTGGAATTAAATTTCTATTTTGCTGAATACATTTAGAAGCTGAATATAAATTAACAACTAAACAATCTTCAACCGAAAGTTGATGTTTTTTCATTCCTTTTTCAGAAAAAACAATAGCTACCGATGTCTTATAAAAATCGGAATTTTCGAGTATAGCAAGCTTTTTTTGAATAGTTGAAGCTTGCTTTTTTTCTTCTAAATAATATTGAAGACTATTAAAATGCAACTCTATAGAAATTTTTCGACGCTTCAAATTTTCTGAAACAACACCGCAAATAGCTAAAAGTAATACGCTGTATTTGCTATATTTTAGTTGAATTACAGAGCTAGAAGGTAATTTTTCTATAGTTTCTATAAATTCTGAAACTGATCGAATCTGAATTCTTTTTTTAGTAGTAATATTTAGTGTCAGCTCTAATTGTTGCGCTTCAACTTCTATAAATTTAAGCGTAAAGCGTTGGATAGATTTTGTTTGGGTAGGAGTAACATTAGCTCCTCGCAAAAAAGGAGGGAAACCAGCTGCAAAGTCAAAATCATGTTCGGAAATAAGCGAATCGGAATTTTTTTGAGAATAAACGGACTGTAAATCCTTTAGATTTTTACGATTTTTCATAAACTTTCAGTAGTTACAGTTTTTCTTTTTGTAAGCGGTTTTGTTCTAACTTTTCACTTAAACGCCGTTCTAAAATAGGAGCCAATAATGTTTTTCTAGGATTCTTTTTTAAAAAAGGATATAATTGAATGTCATTTTTTAAACTCTCATTATTCGGAATAGCTACATTTCCGCCTAATATAGTTAGCTCTTTATTGTCGAATTTAGTTTGTTCAATAGCAGCCGACTCTTGTATTTTTTTCTGAATACTTCCAGCTTTTAATTGTACTAAAAATCCGCCGCTTTTTTCAATACTCGTAAAAATTCGAAGTGATTTTTCAGCAAGTTGTTCTGTTATATTTTCAATATAATAAGCTCCGTTTGAAGCATTTTTAGCATCATTCAAGTTTGCTTTTAATAGCTGAAGTTGTTTACGAGCAATTTGTTTACTGGTTTTGTTACTTTTTCGGTAAATACTATCGAATGGTATATTGTAAATAGCATCGCACCCCCCAATAATGGCACTCATATTTTCTGTAGCACATCGTAATAAATTGAAATTAGAAGCATATAAAGTCTTGTTCCGTTTGCTAGGTTGAGCTAGAATAACTATTTCTTTTTTGAAATTATATATTGTTGCCAAGCTAGAAAATAATCGGCGTAAAGTTTTAATTTTAGCAATTTCAAAGAAAAAATTAGATCCTGAGGCAATTAAAACCTGAATCTGTATAGATTTTGCTTGATCTTTAGAAAGATTTTGATCTATAAAATTAAAATATTCGTTAGCATGGGCTAGGGTATAGGCCAGTTGCTGCGGAATAGTAGCTCCTGCATTTTGATATAATGTACTATCTACAGCTAAACATGTATTGAAATTAGCAGAATTTTCGAGTAATTTTTTTAGAACAGAAAAATCATTTTGTAGCGAAGTATGCCAATTACCATAGCGGGCTAAGTGTCCAATATTATCGATTTGTAAATGGATATTTTTAAAGCGATTTTTTAGTTTTTCTAGTGATAAACTTATTTTTTCTGAAAGAAATTCAAACTTTAAAAAAATAGGTAGTTCAGAAGGTAATTCGTTAAAAAGAAGCTCTAAATTTATAGATTCTGAACTAATTATGAACCAAATACTTTCTGCTCCATCAGCAATTATTTCTTGAGCGTGCTGATTGCTTTTTTCTTCTGAAACTACATAAATTTGATCGCAAATTAACGAATTTCGGGTTGAGGTATTAAGCTCTATATCCGATTTATAGTCTTCTTTGGTGTAAAAAGGTTTAATATCGATTCCGTCTAAGGAGTTGAAAATTAAATCCTGATAAGGAGACCCTTCTAATTCAAACTGAATTTTCTGTTTCCATTGCTTGGCAGAAATCTCGTCAAATTCATTAAAGAACGATTTATGCATAATAAATAAGTTTAATGGAAAAAGAAGTAGAGAATTAATCTATTGTATCGTATTCTACAATATAAATTTCTTCGTTAGGACGCTTCATATAATATTTTTGGCGCGCAAATTTTTCTAATTCTACAGTATCTTCAAGTTTGCTTATAATAGCTTCATCTTTATTGATTTCTTTTTCGAAATAAGCTTTATTATTTTCTAATTCTTCTAATTCGCCATTTAACTCTCTATGTACAAAGTACGAGTTACTATCAAAAAAGAACATCCATACAGCAAAAATAAGGCTTAGCAGTACATATTTATTCCGAAGTATTCGAAACCATCTTTTTTGCGAGAGTTTTTTCAATTTCATATTTATCAATATACAAAATTAACTTAAGCGGTCTTTAATTATAGTTTGTACAATGTCTACAGCTACGGTATTATATCGGTTTGTAGGGATAATAATATCAGCGAACTCTTTAGTAGGTTCAATAAATTGATTATGCATAGGTTTTAGGGTAGTTTGGTAACGCCAAAGTACTTCATCTAAATCTCGACCTCGATCAGCAATATCTCGTTTCAAACGTCGGATTAAGCGTTCATCACTATCGGCATGAACATATATTTTAATGTCGAACATATCACGAATATCCGGATGGGCTAAAATCAAAATACCTTCTACAATTACTACTTTACGTGGATGAACTTCAACAAATTCTCCTGTTCGATTATGGTCTTTAAAAGAATAAACCGGTTGTTGAATATTTTTTCCTGCTTTTAAATCTTTAAGATGGCTTACTAATAAATCAAAATCTATTGATTTTGGATGATCGAAGTTTATTTTTTTTCGTTCTTCAAAACTAAGATGTGTAGTATCGGTATAGTAAGAATCTTGCGAAATAACGTCTACTTCTTCATTCTTTAATTCATCAATTATTTGATTAACAACGGTGGTTTTTCCACTTCCGGTTCCACCGGTAATTCCAATTATAAGCATTGCAAAAAAATTTGGGGCAAATTTAACTAATTGCCCCAAAATATCGGTATTATTCTTATTTTTCTATTTGGGCGACTTCTTCGGGAGTAATCATATCTGTATTTGAGTTACTCCAGCTATTCATAGAATAATTAAGAGCATCAGCTACTTGCTTATCAGTTAGTCCCATATTTGTCATTACATTATTGTACTCTTTTCCATTAACGGTAATAGGACCTTGTAATCCAAATTTTACAGCTTTAATACTAGCTTTTCTTTTTTCGGTTAACCAATTAGAACCATCTAAAGGAGGATAAGTTCCGGGAATACCTTTACCGCTTGGTAAATGGCAAGTAGCACATAGTTTATTATAAATACTTTTGCCTTTAGCAATACTAATATCTAGATCTGTATTTCCTGTAGACTTCACTTCTGAAGTAGTTGTATAGTTTTTTTGAGTTTTATTTTGAGAGTTTTTTTCATTGTTTTTACAGGCAAACGCTCCTAAAATAAGAGCAATACTCAGAATTTTTTTCATTATTGTGTAGTGTTGTTTTATTAGTTATTATTCTTGATTAATTTGAAAATACCTTTTCCTTCTACAGCTATATAAATATTACCATCCGGAGCTTGAGCTACATCTCTAACTCGCCCAATACCCTCTAGTAATTTTTCTCTTTTTACAACTTTATTTTTTTCTAATTTTAGAAGTTCTAAATACTGAAATTTTAAAGAACCTACCAATAAGTTGCCTTTTAAATCTGGATATTTGTCTGAAGTTGCATACTCAAATCCGCTAGGAGCAATAGACGGTAACCAGTAGTAAAGTGGATCTTCGAATTCGGGTTTCGATCTTTCGGAAGTAATCGGGGTGCCATCATAATTTTCACCATAAGTTACAACTGGCCAACCATAATTAGCTCCTGCTTTAATATTATTAATTTCATCGCCTCCTTTTGGTCCATGTTCATGTATCCAGATTTCGTTTGTTTCAGTATTAAGAATCATTCCTTGAGGATTACGATGCCCGTAAGAATAAATTGCTTTTTTTGCGTTTTCTTGATCTACAAAAGGATTATCTGCAGGAATAGATCCATCTTCGTTTAATCGATAAACTTTACCATTATCTCGTGTAATATCCTGTGGGTTTACCGTTCTTTCTCCACGCTCTCCAGCACTAAAATAAATATGATTGTTACCATCGAAAACAAGTCTGGAACCAAAGTGTTGCCCTTTTTGTGTATTAGGAGAAGCTTTGTAAAGAACTTCTAGATTGCTAAGTGAATTGTTTAATAATTTAGCTCGAGCAATTGCTGTATTCCCACCTTCCGAATTTCCAGCTGTAGAAGCATAAGTGAAATAAATCCAATTGTTTTTTTCGAAATTAGGGTGAGGAGTAATATCTAAAAGACCACCTTGCCCAGAATTATAAACTTCAGGAACACCTGTTACGTGGTATTTTTTTCCATTTTTAAAATGAATAAACTCTCCCTTTTTCTCAGTATACAAAATACTGTTATCGGGTAAAAATGTTATACCCCACGGAATAGAGACATCGCTAATAATTAGTTCAGTACTGAAATTTTGGTTACTAGAAATTTCTGGTAATGTTATGGTGGCGTTACTATTATCTTCAATATTTATTACCTCTTTTGTTTTTTTAGAATTTTCTTTTTGACCATTACAAGCTATTATGCAAATAAGTATACTAATTTTAAGTAAAAATCTCATAGAGATCGAGTGTTGATTAATTCTAAATATACTAAGAAAAATAGAGTCTAAAAGTGAAGAATAAAAAAAGTTATATTTTTTTATTGTGAATTGAAAAGTATGTTTATATTTGCACCCGCATTTGATTGCTATACGGGGTGTAGCGTAGCCCGGTCATCGCGCCTGCTTTGGGAGCAGGAGGTCGCAGGTTCGAATCCTGCCACCCCGACGAACTAAGTATCAAACTTTAGTAAAATCACTGAAAATCAAGCATTTTCGGTGATTTTTTGTTTTAGGGCATACCATCTAAAACCAAAGGTTATGGTTCTGTTCGGTGAATGCTTTTTCTTCATTTATTTCTTACCTTAAGAGTGCATAACGGCTGATTTGATTTTCGTCTATAGTCATGTTTGTTTCATTAAAAAACCAGCTTATGCCAGAGTTTACTACCTTTTCCGTATTATTCTTTACCAGAAAGATCAGCAAAAATGCTGAGAAACTTTCTATTTATGCCCGTATTACCGTCAACGGTAAATCAGCCGAAATGAGCCTCCAACGTAAAACTTCAGTGAATGAATGGGACTCTTCTAAAGGAAGGCTTCGAGGATCAAGTGAACGCATCAAACAAATGAACCGTTACTTAGACCAGGTTTACTACCAATTATTAGAGACGCACAAGCGTTTATTAGAGAAAGATAACCTTATTAGCGCCAAAGCCGTTAAAGCTGCTTACAGCGGACTTGATGAAGATCACAAAAAATTGAGTGATATCGTAGATTATCACAATTCACAGATGCAATCGGTGTTAAAGTGGGGTACTTTAAAAA
>NZ_JBLXIB010000011.1:0-150456 GCF_048269745.1 Zunongwangia sp.
AGTATTACAACTGCACTTATTAGAACGTGAAACCTTTTTAGCAATTTGGATAGCCGTGTTTGGTGGTTTAGCTTTATACCTTTTTGGTAAAATTCGATTACCACATGATAGTCCTTTGGAATATATTTCAGTAGGACGATTAAGTTTGGGGTTAGTGGTGCTAACTTTTACCATTTATCTAATTCCCGGACTATGGGGCGCACCTTTACAATGGATAAGCGGCTTTCCGCCACCAATGCAATATAGCGAATCCCCTTATGGAGTTGGGAATAGCGAAGGCGGAGGATTAGCGGCAACTCCTAAAACTTTAGAAGAGGGGATGGAACTGGGCCCATTAGATTTACCGGTATTTAAAGATTATGAAAGAGGAATGGCTTATGCCAAGAAAGAAGGGAAACCGGTGTTATTAGATTTTACAGGGTATGCATGTGTAAACTGTAGAAAGATGGAAGAACGCGTGTGGCCTGATCCACAGGTGGAAAGTATATTGCGAGATGAGGTGGTATTGATATCCTTGTATGTAGATGATAAAAAGGAGTTACCAGAAGAAGAGCAATATGTATCGGAAACCACGGGTCATAAGGTACGAACAATAGGGAATAAATGGAGCGATTTTCAGATAACACATTATAAAGCAAATGCACAACCTTATTATGTACTTATCGATAATGAGGGAGCGATGCTAGAAGAGCCAACAGCTTACGATCCGGATATAGAATCGTATACACAATGGTTAAAAGATGGTATTAAAGCTTATAAAAAGAAGTAATAAATCTAAAATTTATAAAATGAGATTAAGTAAAAATATTTTTTTACTATTTGTACTAATAGCCAGTTTTGGCTACGGACAGCAGCAGAAAATAAAATATGCTGATATAGTTCAAGGAGAATTAGAAAATGGAATGCATTATTATATAATGCATAACGAAGAACCGGAAAATAGAGCATCATTTTATTTTGCCCAGAATGTAGGATCTATTCTAGAAAATGATACCCAGCAAGGTTTAGCACATTTTTTAGAACATATGGCATTTAATGGTTCAGATAATTTTCAGGATAAAGGAATGTTAGAATATCTTGAAAAAAATGGAATTAAGTTTGGCTCGGAAATTAATGCCTTCACAAGTTTCGATGAAACAGTATATAACATTAATCAAGTTCCGGTTCAGAATCAAAAATTAATAGATTCTGTATTACTTGTATTGCATGACTGGTCTGGATATTTATCATTAACAGATAAAGAGATTGATAATGAAAGAGGTGTGATTAATGAAGAATGGAGAAGTAGAAATACACCTAATTACCGTGCTTCTTCTAAAATTTGGTTAGAAGGATATTTAAAAGGATCTAAATATGAAAACCGAATGGCAATTGGTAAAATGGATATTGTTAATAATTTTAAATATGATACCCTTCGAGCTTATTACAAACGTTGGTACCGTCCCGACCAACAAGCTGTAGTTATTGTAGGAGATGTAGATCCTGAGGAAATGGAAAAGAAAGTGAAATCAGTTTTTTCTGAAATTCCATTAAGAGAAGATTTGCCTAAGAGACCCAAATTCGATGTTCCTTTAAATAAAGACTTTATTTATCTAAAAGCAACTGATAAAGAATTAGGTGAACCAACTGTTAGCTATTTTATAAAACGTAACACAGAGGAATTATCTGTTCTAGAGAAAGAAAAACAAGGTTTAATTAATGGGTATGCTAATTACATATTAAATAATAGATTGTCTGAATTAATGGTGTCAGAAGATAGTCCGGTATTAAATGCTAGTTTAGGAATTCAAGAATTTGTTAGACCTTTAGAAGTATTAACATTAAACATTGTACCTAAAAAAGATAGTTTATTAGCTGCGCTAGATTTTACACTTACCGAATATAATCGTTTTGCTAAATATGGTGCTACAGAAGCAGAATTGGAAAGAACTAAAGCTGCTTTTAAAACAAGTTTTGAATCTTCAAAAAAGAACATCAATAAGCGTAGTAACGATTCTTATGCATCAGAAATTTATAGTGCTTTCTTTAGTGGAGAACAAATTACAGATTATAAATGGACATTAGATTATGATATTTCAATAGTAGATAAAATTACAAACCAAGATATTATTGATTATTTATCAAAATATCAAGGTGAAATAGGTAGAGGAGTAGCTTTTAAAGGATCTAGTGAACATTCATATCCAAATAAATCTGAGGTTTTATCACTTGTTGAAGAGGTAACTAATAAGAAACTAAAACCTTATTCAGAAAAAGTATTTGATAAGAAATTAGTAGAAGAAGATTTGAAGGGAGCCCGTGTGGTTTCTAAAGAAAAAATAAAAGGTATTGATGGTAATTTATATACCCTATCAAACGGTATTAAACTTGCTTTTTATAAAACTGATTTTGAAAAAGACAAACTATATGCACAGGGTTTTAGTCCTGGAGGACAATCTTTAATTACTACAGAAAACCTACCAAATGTATTGGTAGCACCTTATTTAGTGTCTCAATCTGGTTTAGGATCGTTAAATAAAATTGAATTACAAAAGTTATTAGCTGGTAAAGATGTATCGGTAAATACGTCTATTAATCAATTTAGTGAGGATGTATCAGGAATGTCGAGCACAGAAGATGCAGAAATAATGTTACAAGAAATCTACTTGTATTTTACTGCTCCTCGTTTTGATAAAAATGCATTCAATATTTTAAAACAAAATTTAGAGAGTAACTTAATTGCTAAAAAGAATAATGTACAGAGTGTATTTCAAGATTCACTTTCGTTAGCAAGTACAAATTATAGTGATAGAACATTGATTTTCGATCAGTCTCTTATCGATTCAATTAAATTTGATAAAATCTCGAAAATCTATACTACTCGAATTTCAAATGCAAGCGATTTCACCTTTGTTTTTATAGGAGACTTTAATGAAGAAAATTTATTGAAGTTAGCTCGAAAGTATCTAGGTAGCATTCCAAAAGGTAAAAAAGAATCGATTGTAGATCGTCATATGCGTCCTAAAAAAGGAATTACGAAAGTTCATATTTCAGAAGATATGCAAACTCCACAAGCAACCGTAAGTATTTCTTATAATGGTGAAATAGAATATTCTGCAAAAAATAATATGGCTACCTATATGATTGGTGAATTATTGAATAAACGATATATGGAGACTATTCGAGAAGAAGAAGGAGGAAGCTACGGAGTTAGCGTAGGGGGCAATATATCACGTAAACCAATTAGTAATTTTAACCTTAATGTGAGTTTTAACTGTAATCCAGATAAAAAAGATAAGCTGATCGGTATTGTTTACGAAGAAATAGAAAATATAATGAATGATATTGACGAGGTTCAATTACAGAAAGTAAAAAACAATATCAAAAAGAATAGAAAAGAAGCTTTAAAAGACAACAATTTTTGGTTATCACAAATAGTATCAAGTTTAGATAAAGGTGAGCCTGTTAGAACTCAGAAAAGCTTCGAGAAACTTGTAGATGGAATTACTGTTGAGGATATTCAGGAAATTGCTAAAAAAATAAATGCAGAACCTGCAATTGTAGAAGGAGTGCTTTCTCCTAAAGTATCTCAAAAAAAATAATTTGATATAGAATTATTTATGTTATAATTAGTTTAATGAAAAGCCTTAGGTTATAAACCCGAGGCTTTTTTATTTAAATTTTATTAAAAAAATAAGTAAAAAGTCCTATTTTGAACATAAAAAGTAAAATCGATTTTTGTTAAAATTATCGTAAATTTATAGCAAAAGTAGTTTATGAAGAAAAGTATACCTACGTATGATATTTGTAGTTTGACATCAAATGAACGTACAGTACCGGATTTTGCTATTTTTAATCTACAAGACTTTTTTTTAAAACAATGTGCTGCTGCTGAAAAACCACATCGTCTTGCTTTTTACCAACTTATGTTTATAACAGAAGGTAAAGGAGTACATTTAATCGATTTTGAAAATTACGATTTAAATGCTGGTGATATTTATTTTTTAGCTCCAGGGCAAGTACATCGATGGAAGATAGATTCTAGTATAAAAGGCTATTTTTTAAACTTTAATGAATCCTTTTTTTCATCCTTTTTATCAAAAGGTGACTATTTAAATGAGTTTTCTTTTTTTATGGCAAATGGTTATCATTCTAAATTAAAGGGTGTAGAACAACTTAGCCGTATAGAACTAATTTTTGAAGAGATTTTAAAAGAGTTTCAGTCTAATAGAGAACATAAGTTCGATCTAATTAGAGTATATCTTTTAGAACTCTTTATAAAGGCAGATCGAAGTGTAGGAAAAATTTGCAGAGAATGGTATGAGAGTAAACATCAATTTTATCATTTACGAAATTTCGAAAAATTAATTGAAGAAGATTTTAAAAAGAAACATTTACCAAAAGAATATGCTAAGTTATTAAATGTAACTCCTAATTACTTAAATGCATTATGCAAAAAAATTAGAGGACAGTCTGCTGGAGAAATGATAAGGAACCGGATTTTATTAGAAAGTAAGCGCTTATTAATTAATTCTAGTTTATCTATTTCAGAAGTGGCTTATCAGTTAAATTTTAAAGACAATTCTTATTTTTCTCGCTTTTTCAAAAAATATGTGGGTATTTCTCCAGATGATTTTAGAAGGCATAAAATCGATTTATAGCTCATATTGAGGTGCTGTAAAGTTATTGCTTAATTTGTTTTGTCGAAGTTTAAAATTCTTTTTTTAACTTCTATAAAGGAACTACTGTTCTTTCTATAAATTTCCAAAAAACCAGTCAATTATAAGCTAATTTATACTATAACTTGAGTTATAATTAATTTTACTGATCAATATACACATACTACAAATTATATGAATTTTTGTGCTGAAAAAGTAAATTCAAAATAGCTATAAACTCAATGATAACAAGGTTTTGCGGCTATAAAATTGTATATTTGCATCTCTAAATTATGGCGTTATGAAGAAGGTACTATTACCTCTATTACTCCTAAATTTTCTTGTTATTACTGCACAAAACGCAGAAGATCGTTTAGGTTCTTGGACCCTTTTGGCGGGGAATCACAAAATAGCCGAAAAATGGAATATTCCTACAATAATGATTTATCAAACTTATGATGGAGTAGAAGATTTACACTTTGTTTTAGCTCGAACGGGATTGGGCTATCAAGTCACCCCGCATTTAAATGTAACTTTAGGTTATGATTATTTTTATTCAAAAACTTTAGAAAAATATTCAGTAACCGGAAAAAGATTAGATAGATTATTTGAGCAATTTAATTATTCACTTAAATACAATAAATTAAAAATTATACAAAGAGTTCGTTTTGAACAGAATTGGTCCAAAAAAAATCATAAACATAGTTATAGCGATCGATTTAGATATCGTTTAAAATTAATTCATCCGATAACTAAACATTTTTTTGTAGATATCTTTAACGAAATTTTTTTAAATTTTGAAGAGCCTCATTTTAATCAGAATCGATTTAGCGCAAATATCGGTTATGCCTTTTCACCAAATTATAAAATGGAAGTAGGGTATTTACGAAGCGATTTTAAACATAAAGATTATAATAGGTTACGTTTAGCTATTATTTTTAAAACAGACTGGACAAAATAAAAATATACTAATTATAAAAAACGCCCGACTTTAAAAGTCGGGCGTTTTTTTATGCCTATAACTTTAAGTTTTTTAAGAATTTTTTAAGAACATCAGAATTATAATATTGTTTATAGACTGTTCAATTGGTTTGTATAAAATAAAGTAATAAGTACAATTGAGTTATTCAGTAAATTATATTGAGATTGATGAATACTAAGGAAGAATAAAATTGTATTGATATTTAATCATTTTCGATTAAGCATTATTACTAGATTTTTAACTAACACTAAGTTTAGTATTAGAGTTCTTTGGATAAACTATATAATTGATTAGGAAAGTAGAGTAGGAGAGTATTTTTGTTGAGCATAAATTAGTGAAAATAAAAAAACTCACACTTTTATAAAAAAGCGTGAGTTTTCTGCAAAAATGAAACTAAACTCTATTGTTACATCACAGAATTCATTTTGTGGTGTTCGTCGATTAGTGGACCACCTTCAATGATTTCTTTAGAAGCTTCAGAAGCAAATTTCTCAAAGTTTAAGTGGAATGAGTGTGCTAACTGAATTGCTTTTTGAATATAAGATCCTTTTTGTAACCAAGTACTCATAGGATTTAATATTTCAGAAGGTACACCGTGGCAATATTTTGGCATTTGTAATCCGAATATTGGGTGCATTTCGAAATCTACATCTTCTAATTTTCCTTTTAATATTTCAGTGATCATACTTCTAGTATATTTCAAAGAAATTCTAGAACCTACTCCGTAAGGTCCACCAATCCATCCGGTGTTAACTAACCATACGTTTACGTTAGATTCTTTCATTTTTTCGCTTAACATTTCAGCATAGGCAGCTGGGTGTAAAGGCATAAATGGTTCTCCAAAACAAGCAGAGAAAGATGGTACAGGTTCTGTAATACCAGCTTCTGTTCCGGCTACTTTAGCAGTATATCCAGAGATAAAGTGGTAAGCTGCTTGACCAGGAGTTAATTTAGATACTGGAGGCAATACACCAAAAGCATCACAAGTTAAGAAGAAAATATTTTTAGGATTTTCAGCATATGAATTTTCTTGAATATTTTCAATATGATCAATTGGATAACTTACCCGTGTATTTTGTGTAATAGATCCGTCTAAGTAATCTACATCTTTAGTACCTGGTTTAAATACTACGTTTTCTAGTAAAGCACCTGGTTTAATAGCATTGTAAATATCTGGTTCTTTTTCAGCAGATAGATCAATTACTTTAGCATAACATCCACCTTCGAAGTTGAATACTACGTTATCTCTTGTCCATCCATGCTCATCATCACCAATAAGTTTTCTTTCAGGATCTGCAGAAAGAGTTGTTTTACCAGTACCAGAAAGACCAAAGAAAATAGCAGTATCTCCGTCTTCACCTACGTTAGCAGAGCAGTGCATTGGTAATACATCTTTTTCTGTAGGTAAAATTAAGTTAAGAGCAGAGAAAATACCTTTTTTCATTTCTCCTGTATATGCAGAACCAGCGATTAAAGCTACTTTTTTAGTAAAGTTAAGAATACTAAAGTTACCTTGTCTAATTCCATATTCTTCAGGATTTTCTTCAGAATAACCAGGAGCACAAAGTACTACCCATTCTTCTTCAAAATTTTCAAGTTGTTCGTCTGTTAGACGTAAGAACATATTTTTTACGAAGAAGTTAGACCAAGGAAATTCAGTAATAGTTCTAACATTCATTTGGTATTCAGGATTAGCACATACGTACCCATCATGAACATATACTTCTTTACCGTTTAAATAATCGGTAACTCTATCGTATAATTTATCGAAGTTTTCTGGTGAAACAGGTTTGTTTGTTTTACCCCACCATACGTTTTTAGTATAGTCATCTTTCACTAAAAAACGATCTTGAGGAGAACGTCCAGTAAATTTACCAGTATTAACAGCTAAAGTACCGTTTTCGGTTTCTCTACCCATTTCTTTTTCTAGTGTGATTTTTTGAAGTTCTTCACCTTTTAAGTTCCAGAAAGCAGTGTCGGTTTTTATTCCGTATCTTTCAAGATCTTTTGCAGTTGGGAGATTTTGTACGTTTTTCATGACGTTTAATTTAATAGTTGAATGAATTGTTAATATACGAAATTCTGTTGAATTGTTTGGCTAGATTTAACTGTTTTAGTCTAAAACTAGTAATGGTTTTGTAGTATGTAAACTTAATAATTTAGTTAGTTTACCCTCGGAAGCAGAACCGTTTTTAGCATGTGTATTTGGTAAAATTGCTAACATGTCGATATCATGCTTACCTAAGTATTGTATAATGCCTTCTACAATATCGTCACTTTCAAAAAAGCTATGGTGAGAATAAAATATTTCTAAGAAATATTTTAGAGTATTCTCGTTACTTTCATGAGTTTTAGCATAAAAATCATCGTCTTTACTAACCGTTAAAATATGAACTTCTGCACCGAAATGTCTGGCTACATCTAACAGAGTGTAAAGCGCATTGGTGTCAACAATTTTTTCTTTACCAAGCGTCAATAGAATTGTATCTAATTTAAAATCTTCTACATTTTCAGGTATAACCAATACAGGGCAATCTGCTATATGTACAAATTCAGAAGTTTTAGAATTCATGTTTTTTGTACGTACTCTTGCACCTTTAGTTCCCATTATAATAAGGTCAATTTTTTCCCTTTTCTGAATCTTAATCATTTCTTCATTAAGGTCGCCTGCTTTTATAATAGTTGAAATTTCTAAAGGACGTTTGCAAACTGTTTCTTGTAATTCGTCTATTTTAGATTGTATTTCTTTTTCATCATCTTCCTCTGTCTCCTTAATATGTATCACAAAAATTTGAATAGCATCTTTAGAAGCAAACTCAACCGCATATTTAAAAGCATTTATTGAAGCTTTAGAAAAATCTACTGGTACGAGGATAGTTTTCATAATAGACAGAATTTAATTTGGCTTTACCTGTTTGTTTTATTATGGTATAAAGTTAAATTTATTAACAATTTTAAAACATGACTTTTGTTAGTTTTTGAAACAAAAATTCAAAAAATCGTATTCTAAGTTTATTCTTTTACGAATATATTAAATAAAATAGGCCTTTAAAAGGATACTTTTAAAGGCCTGGCCAATTCAAACGGATTCTTATTAAATTATGTCATATATATAGTATAGTTTATGGTTCTCTAATTTGAAAGACAATAGGTAGCGAATAGATAACTCCTACCGGCCGGTTACGTTGTTTGCCTGGTATTACTTTAGGAAGTTTTTTTACCACACGTTTTGCTTCTTCTTCTAGTTTTTTATGAGGCCCTCTAGTTTTAATATCGGTTATATTTCCATTTTTATCTATTTTGAATACTACGATAATTCTATTAATACCATACAAACCTAATTCTGCCCCTAATTCGTTGTTAAATTCTTTTTTTACAAACCTATCGATCTTTTCAGCCATACAAGCTTTTCGAGCATCATTGTCTTTTAAATTTTCACAGCCCGGAAAAATAGGAACGTCTTCAACCATTACAAAAGGAACATCTGCAATTTCTTCTTCTTCTGCATTACCTGTTTCATTGATATCTTCTACTTCTTTTACATTTTCTATTTTATCATCTTGACTAGTTTCAGTAGATTTTATGTCATCTTCTTCTATATCTAACTCATTATCAACAACTGTTATAAGTTCAGGAATTACCGGTGCTGGTGGCGGAGGAGGAGGAGGCGGCGTATTCATTTGAGTAATTGGAATATCTTCCGTTAATTCTTCATCTACCTGAACCTGATAGTTTTGAGCAACATTTTTTTCTAGGGTTTTCCACTCTAACCCAAAATATACAGCGCCTAGTACAATTATTAACCCTATCTGAAAAAAGAAAATACTATTTCGGCTGATACTTACTTTCGGGTTTTTTTTAGCTTGCATGGCAGTAAAGTTTAAAAATTATAGTTCCAGTTAGTGATGATACATTCATCTTTAGATAAGCGTCACTACAACGTTTTCTTAATTGCTCAGTATTTATTCTTATAATTAATTATTAATTTCTTTTAGTAGAATAAAAATATAACGTATTCTGAATTTTTAATATGATAATTATCATATTGGTTAAAAATACCGTGTAATTTTTATTATATGATAATATAAAGGGTGTGATATATTCTATTTTAATTGCTTTATAATCTAAAGAATTGGATTCTAGATGTAAATTTAATGTTAATTTTTACCGTATATTTGTAGTGCATTCTTCGGCAAATGCAATACAGCATGAGTTTAGATTATTATTATATCGAAAAGAAAAAGCGATTGAACTTTGTAAGAGTAATACACAAAAATAATTGCGAATTGCTTCCAACAGAAAATGGTCGTATTCCGTTAGGTTTTTTTGAAAGTACTATAAAAGCAAAAACTTCAGCCACAAATAAATTTGGTAAGCTGAAGTTTTGCAAGGTATGTTGTAAAGATTAGTAAATTGAAAATGAAGAATATTTATTTAAGCCTCCATTTTTTCCATTAATTCGAACCAGCGTTCCGTTTTAGCTTCAATTTTATAGGTAATTGTTTTAAGTTCTAACGAAGTTTGATCGATTTCTTCACCGGTCATCTCTTCTAAAAATTTTTGCTGAACTTTCTCTTTTTCTTTTTCAAGTTTTACTATTTCTTTCTCTAATTTCTGATATTCTTTTTGTTCAGTATAACTTAATTTTGTTCCGGTACTTTCTTCTTTCCAATCTTGTTTTCCGGTTTTAGGAGTTTCTTTGTTTGGTTCTGAAGTAGCAGCACTACTTTCGTAAGCGCGATAATCAGAATAATTACCAGGGAAATTATCTATAGTTTCATTACCTGAAAACACAAATAAATGATCTACAATTTTATCCATAAAATACCGGTCGTGAGATACCACAAGTAAACATCCAGGGAAATCTAATAGAAAGCTTTCTAATACATTGAGTGTTACAATATCGAGATCGTTTGTAGGCTCATCTAAAATTAAAAAGTTTGGATTTTGGATTAAAACAGTGCATAAGTACAGGCGTTTTTTCTCTCCACCACTTAATTTTTCAACAAAATCGTATTGCTTTTTACGGTCAAATAAAAATCGCTCTAATAATTGTTGAGCCGATATTTGTCTTCCTTTTTTTAATGGAATATAATCCCCAAATTCTCGAATTACATCAATTACTTTTTGTCCGGGTTTTACCGTAATTCCAAGTTGTGTGTAATATCCGAATTTTATAGTTTCCCCAACAATAACTTTACCGGTATCGGGTTGTAATTTTCCGGTAAGGATATTTAAAAATGTAGATTTTCCGGTACCATTTTTTCCAATTATTCCTGCCCGCTCTCCTTTATTGAAATTATAGTCAAAATTTTCGAAAAGTGTTTTGTCTTCAAAGCTTTTAGAAATATTGTGTAGCTCGACCATTTTACTGCCCAAGCGCTCCATATTTATTTCTAATTGAATTTGATGATCTTTTCGGCGTTTAGAAGCTCGATCTTTAATTTCATGAAAATCATCAATTCTCGATTTTGATTTGGTAGTCCGAGCTTTGGGTTGGCGGCGCATCCAATCGAGTTCTTTTTTAAAAAGTTGCTTTGCTTTTTCGGTATTCGTATCCTCTAAAGCTAAACGAGCATCTTTTTTATCTAGATAATACGAATAATTACCTTTATAAGTGTATAATTGACCTTCATCTAACTCTACAATTTCATTACAAACACGTTCTAGAAAATATCGATCGTGCGTAACCATAAAAATAGTGAAATTCTCTTTTCTGAAATATTCTTCCAACCACTCAATCATATCCAAATCAAGATGGTTGGTTGGTTCATCCATAATTATGAAATCTGGCTTCTGCAATAGCATATTGGCTAGAGCCAAACGCTTTTTTTGTCCACCCGAAAGCGAAGATACTTTCTGGTCGAGTTTTTCTAGCTTTAACTGAAACAGAATTTGTTTGTACTGCGTTTCAAAATCCCAAGCTTGTGCGGCGTCCATTTCTTCGAAAGCTTTTTGGTAAGCTTCGGCGTCTTCAGGATTTTCTAAAGCTGCTTCATATCGTTTAATAATATCAAGGGTCTCATTTTCTGAAGAAAAAATAGTTTCTTCAATGGTTAATTGAGCGTCTAAATTTGGCTCTTGATCTAAAAAAGAAGTCGTTAAGTTTTTTCGGTAGACAACATTACCTTCATCGGGTGTATCGGTCCCTGCCAAAATGTTAAGTAACGAGGTTTTTCCTGTTCCGTTTTTCGCCACAAAACCTACTTTTTGGCCTTCATTAATTCCAAAAGAAATGTTCGTAAATAATACACGTTCGCCATACGATTTGGCGATATTTTCTACTGAAAGATAATTCACAATTGTTCCATTTAACTACAAATAAAGGTAAAATATCGAGAAAGCTGATAATAATTTTGTTATTAATTCCCATGGACTATATTTGTTTGATAAATGTAAAAGATTGCATGAGGAGAATTATTTTATTTTGTATTACTATTTTATGTCTATCCGCATTTTCCTGTATATCGACTAAAAAGCTTTCGTATCTACAAAAAGATAAACAGACTATAGATAGTATTGCAAAAATTCATCGTCTCAATAAACCGTATCGTATACAAGTAGGAGATTTATTGAGTATTCGGGTTAAAGCATTAGACCAAGATATTATGGGTATGTTTAATCCGGTTAATGAAGGAAATTTAAATGCAACTGGAGAAGAGCGGATGTATTACGATGGTTTTGCGGTGGATGATCATGGGAATATTAGAGTACCCACCTTAGGTAATATAAATGTATTAGGATACACTTCAGAAGAAATTAGACAAAAAATAGAACAACTTTTACTACGTGATTATTTTAAAAAAGAAGCTAATATTTTCGTAACAGTTAAATTAGCAGGTATCCGTTATACTACTATTGGAGAAATTGGAGCAGGAAGCCAAGTTATTTATAAAGAGAAAGTAACCATTATGGAAGCCATAGCTAATGCAGGTGGAATTACTGATCTGGGTGATAGGGAGCACGTAAAAATTTTACGCCAATATCCGTCAGGAGAAGAACTTCATCAAATCGATTTAACAAGCTTACAGGCTATCAATAATCCATTTTATTATATTCAACCTAACGATTTAATTATGGTTGATCCATTACCTCAAAAAGCCTTAGGAGCTGGAACAACAGGACTAGAAAGTTTTAGAACCATAGGTACTGTGATTTCGTTATTATCCACAACCATATTGCTTTTTACACGATTATAATACATGGCGCAAGAAGATGATCACATATCGGATATAGGTTCAACCTTTGATTTTAAAGGCTTTGTTCTAAAAGTTATTAGTTATTGGAAACTTATTTTGCTTTCAGTAAGTATAAGTTTAGGGGTAGCTTACTACAATAATGTTCGAAAATTACCAGTATACAATCTCGCAAATTCGATTTCTATTAAAGATGATCAAAATCCGTTTTTTACTTCTAATACAAGTTTAACTTTTAATTGGGGAGGTACTTCCGACAAAGTAAATACGGCAATGACAATTTTAAAATCGAGGACTCACAATGAAGAAGTTGTGGAAAAGCTCGGTTTTTATGTTGATTATCGAAAAGAAGGAGAATACCAACGTATAGATGCATATGGAGCAATGCCTTTTACCATAGAAGTTGATACGTCAAAATTTCAGGCATTAAATATTCCATTTACCATTACGGTAGTCGATTCGGCAACTTTTACAATGCAAGCTACGATACCTGAAAATTATACAAGACAAAATTATAAAACTAAAGAAAAAGAAAATTTTACTGCTACGTCTGCTATTCAATTAGATAAAAATTTTGAGTTCAATAACTTGATAATTGCACCATTTTTCAATGCAACGGTACTCCGTAACGATCGGCCAATTAAAAAAGGGCAAAAATTTTATGTAAAATTCTTGAATTTTGATAATGCTGTTTCAAGATTTAGAAATGTAAAAATATTAGCAGAATCTAGTGGTTCCTCAGTTTTAGAACTCTCCCAAACCGGTCATAATAAATCACGAATAGTAGATTATTTGAACGGATCGGTTCAGGTGTTGAGTGATAATATGTTAGAACGTAAAAATTTATTTGCAACTAAAACAATCCGATTTATCGATAGTAGTTTGAATGTGAAATCTAAAGAACTCAAAATTGTTGAAGATGAATTAAATTCTTATAAAAACAACAATGAGATTATTGATATTTCAGCAGAAAGTCAGCAACTATCGAGTAAACTTCGCGATTTAGATGTACGAAAAGAAGATGCTTCTCGGCAACTTAATTATTATAAAACCCTAAAAACCTATTTAGAAACCCGTACAGATTACTCGAATATTCCGGCTCCATCCGTAGCAGGTATTTCGGAAGGGAGTATTTCAAATGCGGTGAGTAGACTTATTGCATTAGCTGAAGAACGAAGTAATTATCAGTATAGTTTAAAAGAAGGAGCCCCTATTTTTGATGATATTGACCGAAAAATTAATAGTGTAAAATCGGTTTTATTAGAAAATATAAGCTCTTCACGAGGATTGCTAGAAAACGAATTGCAAAGTATTAATCGGCAAATAGCTTTTTCTGAAAACGAAATTAAATCCTTACCCAAAGAAGAACAAGATTTACTTAAAATTCAACGAAAATATAATATTAGCGAGAGTACTTATAATTTATTTCTTGAAAAAAGAAACGAAGCGGGTTTAATTAAAGCGGCCAACGTAAGTGATGTATTGGTAATAGATAATGCTAAAGATATTGGCGGTGGTAAAATTGGCCCCAATACACGTTTAAACTATGTAATGGCTGTGATGGTTGGTGGTGTGATACCACTTACATTTGTTTTTTTATTAGTTTTTATGAATACTAATATTCATAATGCTCAAGAAGTAGAGCGTTTATCTCCAATTCCGATTTTAGGAATGATAGGTAAAAGTAAATTGAAAAATAATTTAGCCGTTTTTTCAAATCCAAAATCGGCAATTTCAGAAGGATTTCGAGGTCTACGTTCCAGTTTGCAATTTATGTATAAGAGGCAAGGTATTGAAGGAGCCAAAACACTTCTAGTAACTTCTTCGGTTTCAGGAGAAGGAAAAACTTTTTGTGCGATGAATTTAGCCACCGTGTTTGCGTTAAGTCAGCGAAAAACAATATTAGTTGGGGTCGATCTTCGAAAACCAAAAATATTTGATGATTTTAAATTAGATAATGATTTAGGAATTAGTAATTATTTAATTAACGATACTACTTCTGAAGAAATTATTCAGAAAAGTCAAATTCCATATCTGGATGTAATTACCTCAGGTCCGGTGCCACCGAATCCGTCCGAATTATTAATGAACGATCAGATGGATGCGCTGATGAAAAAACTTCAGCAAGAGTATGATTATATTATTTTAGATACGCCACCAATTGGTTTAGTAGCTGATGCTTTAAGTTTAGTTAAATATGCAGATACAAGTATTTATATGATTAGACAAGATTATACGAAGCGAGGAATGTTAGAAGCAATTAATCAAAAGTATAATAAGGGAGAATTAAAAAATATAAGTTTTGTGTTAAACCACTTTGTACACCGTGCAAAATATGGTTACGGTTATGGTTATGGTTACGGCTATGGCTACGGTTATGGTTATGGTTATAATAAATATAATAAAGGCTATGGATCTGCACCAACTAAAATAAATCAGTTGAAAAAATCATGGAAGCGTTTTAAACAAAATTTTGAATAATTGGTATTATCAAATAGTCAATCATCAGTTTCAAAAAAAATACAAAAATAGAGAATTGGTTAATGCCAATTAATAATATCTTATGCATAAAGTGAATAATGAATGGTTATACGAGATTACGCCCAAACGTAAGTTAATCGATTTAAATTTTAAAGAGATTTGGCGGTATCGTGATTTATTAGTATTGCTTGTTAAACGAGATATTACAACTGTTTATAAGCAAACTATTTTAGGACCATTATGGTTTTTTATTCAACCTTTATTTACTTCGGTAATTTATACATTAGTATTTAATAATATTGCTAATATTCCAACAGGAGCGGTACCAAGCTTTTTATTTAATTTAACCGGAATAACGGCATGGAATTATTTTAACCAATGTTTTACCAGTACTTCAAATACCTTTAATCAAAATGCAGCGTTATTTGGGAAAGTTTATTTTCCCAGAGTAATCATGCCAATGAGTAAAGTAATTGCCGGATTAGTGAAATTGGGAATTCAGTTATTAATCTTAATAGTATTTTATGTTTACTTTGTTTTACAAGGATTTTCTATTTCTCCCAATTCAAATTTATTACTATTCCCTGTTTATGTACTATTAATGGCATTGATGGGTTTGGGGTTTGGAATGATAATTTCTGCAATGACCACAAAATATCGTGATTTAACGGTCTTGATTGGTTTTGCAACCTCATTGTTGGTGTACGTGTCAGCAGTGCCTTATCCGGTAAGTCAGGTAGAAGAGAAGATGCCGCAATTAGCCTGGTTGGTAAAAATGAATCCGCTTACTCAAATAATAGAAGGATTTCGGTATATGATATTAGATGAAGGAATTTTTAGCCTTATCGGTTTTTTATATACTATCGGCGTGAGTGTGTTAATTTTTATAATAGGTTTACTTATTTTTAATAAAACGGAGAAGAATTTTATAGATACGGTATAATGAGCGTGATATTAAAAGCAGAAAATATTTCGAAGCAGTACCGTTTAGGGACGGTAGGAACAGGTACGCTAAGTCACGATTTAAACAGGTGGTGGCATCAAATTCGGGGAAAAGAAGATCCGTATCTAAAAGTGGGAGCCGTCAACGATCGTTCGGCAAAAGCCAGTGAAGACTATGTTTGGGCATTACGAGATATTAATTTTGAAGTAAAACCGGGAGAAGTTTTAGGGATTATAGGAAAAAATGGCGCAGGCAAATCTACATTACTGAAATTATTATCCAGAGTTACTTCTCCAACTACAGGAAGTATTAAAACTAAAGGTAGAATAGCTTCCTTGCTTGAAGTGGGCACTGGTTTTCATCCAGAACTTACTGGAAGAGAAAATATATTTTTAAATGGAGCTATTTTAGGAATGACGAAGCCGGAAATCAAATCCAAAATCGATGAAATTATTGCTTTCTCTGGTTGCGAGATGTATATCGATACACCGGTAAAAAGATATAGTAGTGGGATGCGTGTTCGTTTAGGTTTTGCGGTAGCAGCACACCTAGAGCCCGAAATTTTGGTTGTTGATGAAGTTTTAGCAGTTGGTGATGCTGAATTTCAAAAGAAAGCTATCGGTAAAATGCAGGATCTCTCTAGCGGGGAAGGAAGAACGGTGTTGTTTGTGAGTCATAATATGGCGAGTGTTCAAAATTTATGTACACGAGGTATAGTTTTGGAGAATGGGAAGGAAAAATTAAATGGCGATATAGAATTTTGTATTAGAGAATATTTAATGTCTGGAAATTCTTATAAAGGAGTAAGTATATTAGAAAATGAAAAAAGGTTAGGTGGAAATGATTTTAGATTTACTGGGGTAAAATATGAAGATTTTTATAATAACGAAATTATTACTCCTCAATCAGGAATGAATCTTAAAATTAAAATTTTTTTTAATTGTGTAAAGAATTTTAAGAATGTTGAAATTAGGTTACAATTTAAAGATAGTAATGGTTATATTGTGGCTACTTTAAATAATTATCATACTGATTTTTTATTTGATTTCGATAAGGGTAATAATATTGTCGTTTGTAATATTTTCAATATACCATTTATTAAAGGAAATTATCTTCTAAATTTACGCGCAGTTGATTTTTCCAAAAAGAAAATATTGGACGAAGTAAATGAATGTGAAAGGGTCACTATAGAAAGTGGAGATTTTTTTTCAACAGGAAAATTACCTACAGTTAAGCAAGGTGTATTAATTAACCATAATTGGGAAAATTGTGGATAAAAAAGTAGTAATTATTTTAGGAATGCACCGTTCAGGTACATCTGTAACTGCAAATTGGCTAAATGTATGTGGACTAAATTTAGGAGATGAGTTATACGGAGCTTCCAAATTTAATAAAAATGGATATTATGAAGATATTGATTTTTTAGAACTTCACATGAAACTTTTACAAGAATGCAACATACATTCTAGCGGTCATGAAGATTTAAAAAAAATAAAGCTTTCATCTAAGCAAAAAGGTGAGATAAAAAAATTGATAATTAATAAAAATGTAAAATTGCAGTGGGGTTGGAAAGAACCCAGAACTTGTCTTTTTATAGAATATTACAAAAAACTAATACCAAATGCAGTTTTTTTAGTGGTCTATAGAGATTATAAAGACGTTGTTGCTTCATTGATTCTAAGAGAGCATAATTTGAAAATGCCATCTAGAATAACTGGATTAAAAGATTTAATTTATTTAGTAAAGTTTCAAAAATTAGTAGATCATTATTCTAAGATTTGGTTGCACTATAATAATCTTTTGATTCAAAATTTATACGGTCATAAAAATGTAATATTTACGAATTATAAAGATCTCTTGAAGAATGATAAAAAGGTATATGAATTTTTGATAAGTACAGGAGTTAAAATACGTTATATTTCGTTTTCTGAAATTTTTGATAATAAATTGATGCAAGAAAAAAGAAATAAAAAAGTTGAAGCAAATTTTATTTTAAAAAGGAAAATTAAAAAAACAATGCAAAAACTAGATAGCAATATAATTTCTAATAAATAAAAATGAATATTGCAATCCTATCACCTTCGCAAAATGCGTATTCAGAAACCTTTATTCAGGCACATAAAAATCATCTTGATGGAAATATCTTTTATTATTATGGAGATTCAAAAAATATAAGGCTCGAAGGGGAAGGTAGTATAAATAAAAATTCAAAGGCACTCTTTTATAAATTAAAAAGAAAGCTTTTCAAGAAAAAATATAGTTGGTACTTTAACCAACTTTTGATTGATTCTTTAAAAAGAAATAAAATAGATGTGGTATTGGCAGAATATGGTACTACTGCTGAAATGTGTTTAAAGCCAATTAAGGAGTTAAATATTCCATTAATAATCCATTTTCATGGCTACGATGCTTCTAAAAAACAAATAATTAAAGCAAACAATAATTATAAAAAAAGTTTTGATTATGCTAGCTATGTAATAGCTGTTTCAAAAAAAATGTATCAGGATCTATTATCTATAGGTTGTCCAGAAAGCAAGCTTATATTAAATACATATGGTCCTAATCCTGAATTTTATAAGGTCTACCCTTTATTTAATAACCAACAATTTATCGCAGTTGGTCGTTTTGTAAATAAAAAAGCACCTTATTATTTATTGTTATCTTTTGCAGAGGTTATAAAAGAATTTCCGAATGCTCAATTGATTATTGCAGGAAAAGGAGAGCTTTGGGATACTTGCAAGAATTTAAGTGTTGCACTTGGTCTAGAGAAGAATGTTAGTTTACCGGGGATTATATCTCCTGAACAGTTTCAGGCATATTTATCTGAAAGTTTGGCTTTTGTTCAGCATTCAGTAATAGCAGAAGATGGGGATAGTGAAGGTACACCAGTAGCAATTTTAGAAGCTTGTGCGGCTGGCTTACCTGTTATTTCAACCTACCATGCCGGGATTCCCGATGTCGTAATTGATGGTTATAATGGTTTCTTAGTAAAAGAACATGATTATAAAACTATGGCTGTTAAGATAAACCATATTTTAAGTGAAAAAGATCTAGCTAGAGGTATAGGAGAAAATTCTAGAAAGAGAATTCAGGATAATTTTAGTTTAGAGAAACATATAAATCGGCTTGATGAGTTAATAAAATCGCTAGTCCCTTAATAATGAATAATCCTTTAGTTTCCATAATTATTCCAACCTATAACCGGGCTCACTATATTGGTGAAACCTTGGAGTCTGTTATCATGCAAACGTATCAAAATTGGGAATGCATTGTAATAGATGATGGCTCTAGCGATTATACGGATGAACTGATGGAATTCTATTGCGAAAAAGACGCTAAGATTCAATATCGTCATCGTCCTAACCACAAACCTAAAGGCGCAAATGCCTGTAGAAACTATGGAATAGAATTTTCCAATGGGGATTATTTAATTTTTTTAGATTCAGATGATCTTCTTCATACTGTTTCTATAGAAACCAGAGTTGATATAGCTATTGCAAACTTCACTAAGAATTTTTTGATTTTTAAGATGACCGTTTTTCATAAATTTCCGGGTGATACTAATAGAATAGTGAATAGGTATATAGAAGAGGGAAATTCAGATAGTTATTTGTTGATGTTTCTTAGGCATGAAATTCCTTGGCAAATTACTTCTCTTTTTATAAAAAAAGAATCTTTGGGCATAAGATTTGATGAAGGCCTTAAAAGACTTCAGGATGTTGAATTTTCTTCAAGATTATTATTAATGAATAAAACTGAAAATTTTTTGGTAATTAATAATATAGCTCAAGATTGCTTTTATCGTAATGAAGAGAGACATTCAAACTATAGTATTTCATTTTTGAAAGTAATTGTAAATTCTTTAGCTAGATATTATCAAAATTTAGCTCCTATATTAGAAAAAATAAAAGATGAAAAGACATATAATCTTTACAGAGGTTCTCTGATAAAAACATTTTATCATTTTTATAAAAACTACTTTTTACTTTCTAATTGCATAAACTGGAAAGAATTAAAGGAACTTAAACAAATCTTACTTCAAGAAAAATTTATAACTAGAACCGATCAGATGAAGTTCCAGCTTCTTGAAATTATTTATTTTTTTGGTCTTCATAAAATAAAAGGAATTGGGGTATATAGGTTAACAAAAAATTGGTTAGAATGAAGATTTTATTTGTTTCTATGCCTTCAATTCATTTTATCAGATGGATAGATAACCTGAAAGATCAAAATTGGGAATTGTTTTGGTTTGATATTTTAGATAGAGGAAAGCTTCAAACTGAATTGGGGATCAGACAATATACTGGATGGAAAACGAGAAAAATCCCTTATATAAAAGGAGAATATTCTCTCAGAAAGAAAATACCTATTTTATATCAAAAATTAAGAATCTTACTTGAGGTAACAGAAGCAGAGAAATTTGAACTAATTTTAAATCAGATTAAACCAGATATCGTTCATAGTTTTGAAATGCAAGAATGTTCTTATCCATTATTAAATGTTTTAAATAAAAAGAAGTATTCTCATATTAAATGGATATACTCATGTTGGGGAAGTGATTTGTATTACTATAGAAATTTTAAAAAGCAAACAATTAAAATAACGAAGACACTTAAAAGGATTGATTATTTACATGCTGATAATGAGCGCGATAAAAAGATAGCAAAAGAATTAGGGTTTAAAGGAAAAAGTTTTGGTACATATCCTGGAGGAGGGGGGTATAATATTCCTTCAAAAGGAAAATTTTTTAATGCGAACAGAAATCTAATTTTAGTTAAAGGTTATCAACATAAATTCGGAAGAGGATTAACGATAATAAGGGCTTTAGAAGAAATCTTACCTAAAATCAGTGAGAGAGGTTATAAGGTTATAGTATTTGGAGCTCATAACGAAGTTTTAAGGTATATTGCCGATAAGTCCTTACCTTTCGAATCATTTTCGCGACATGCATTGATTCAGGAAGATGTATTGCGAATTATGCAAAAGACTTCTATTTATATCGGTAACAGCATTTCTGACGGAATGGCTAATACGATGATTGAAGCTATAATTAGTGGAGCTTTTCCTATCCAATCTAATCCAGGAGGCGTTAGTGAGGAAATAATTGAAGATGGAAAGAATGGTTTTTTAATTAATGATCCAACTTCCATAGAATCTATTAAATTTTTAGTAACTCGTATTTTGGAAGATAGAGGATTATTATATAGAGCTTTTAAAATTAATTATGACTTAGCAAAAAATCGTTTTGATTATAATTTGGTAAAAAATCAAATCATTCAAAGTTACAATAACTTATAAATAAAAATTTAAAGTAATAATTTGTATAGATGCTTTCGTAAAATTTTTCTCAATGTTAGAAATCGCATGTAGTGATACTGTTTTAAGTATTGTAATTCCCTGTTATAATCAGGGACAATTTTTAGAAGAATGTCTGGAAAGTGTATTTAATCAGACAGCGAAAAAATGGGAATGTCTGATAATTGATGACGGATCGACAGATAATACTAGTGAAATTGCAGAACAATGGATAAAGAAAGATTCTAGATTTGAATATTATTATAAAGAAAATGGAGGTGCATCGAGCGCTCGAAATTTTGGAATTAAACATGCGAAACAGCCTTACATTCTACCATTGGATGCAGATGACAAAATTCATAAAACTCTTATCGAGGAAGCTTATAAAATAATGCAAAATGATATTTACGATCTTATTTATTTTGATGTTGAACTTTTTGGAGTAAAAAATGAAAAATTACAGTTACCTGCATATAGCTATAAAACTTTACTACTACAAAATTGTTTTATAGTATGTTCTATTTTCAGAAAGGATTTATGGCTAAGGGCTAAAGGATATGATGAAGAATTGAAGTCTTTTGAAGATTGGGATTTTTGGATTAGAATCCTTAATGAAAATTCTAGAATTTATCATTTGGATAAGATTTTATATTTTTATCGAAAGCATGAGGTAAATAGCTTGTCCAACAGGTTTAAAACAGATCCGAAATACTACTTTAGCCTTTATGATTATATTTACAACAAAAATTCGAGTATTTATCAGGAAAATTTTCCAAATCCAATTTTAGCTTATCAGGAAAATGAATCTTTGAAAAAATTTAATAAGAAGGTGAAAAACACTTTTTTTTTTAAAGTATATGTATTATTTAAGAAATATTTTAAGATGTGATTTCTGTAGTAATTAGAAATAAAAATGAAGCGAAAGATTTAGAGTTTTTATTGTTTAATCTTACAAGTAGATATTCGGATTCTATTGATGAAATTATAGTAATCGATAACGAATCTAAAGACGAGAGTAAAAAAATAGCTGAGAAATTTAAAGTTCGTTTCGAGACTATAAAAGATTTTTCTTACGGGGGTAGTGCAAATTTTGCTGCTGAAAAAGCTACAGGAGATATTATTGCGATATTCAGTGCGCATTCTTATCCAGTGAGTCCGAATTTTTTTAAAAGTATAAAAGAAAAATTCGATAACAACAAAAAATTGGCGGGAGTAAGATGTTTACACTCTTCCAACGATTATCGAAATTATATTTTGAATATAGGTGTTGAAAAAGATCCAAATAAATCTGGATTAATATTTACAGGTTCAGCATTTAGCAAAAAAGTTTGGGAGAAAATTCCGTTTAATGATAAAGTGCCAACTTTTGAAGATAAAGACTGGACATTAAGAGTAGTTAAAAAAGGCTACGAAATAGAATTTGCTCCTGTTGTATTTGCTTACGAGATTAGAAGATCGAAAGCTCAATCTTATTTGCGAAAAACAAATGATTTGTTGGGTAACTACCAAATATGGCATGAAGAAGTAAAAATGAGACAGGCCTTTAATAACGTTGTTGGTACATTCTTAAATGGATCTAAGAACTTATTTATAGACACTTTTTATGCCATTAAATTCTTATTCTTTGTTTTGAAGTTTAAGATAAAAAAGCCTGAAAAATTTAAATATTAGTCTGATCTCATGCGGAAAGGAAATAATCCCAATAAAGATAAAGTTACCTCTGATGACAGGTTTGGACATCAGATCATTATTCCGGTTTATATCCCTAATCAAAAAGATTATTTTAAAGATGCTTTTAAAATCTTCAAAAAGTGTCTTCAATCGATATTAGAAACGGTAGATTTTGATTACACTTATATTTCTATTATAAATAATGGGAGTTGTGTTGAAGTTGAAAATTATCTTTCAGCTTTAAAAAGCGAAAACAAAATTCAGGAGCTTATTAATAGTTCGAATATTGGAAAATTAAATGCAATTTATAAGGGTGTAGTAGGGCATAATTTCGATTTGGTTACCATTGCAGATGCTGATACGATGTTTTTGTCTGGGTGGCAACAGGAAACTATTCGTGTTTTTAATGCTTTTCCAAAGGCCGGTACAGTTGGTATTGTACCTCAATTTAATATGTATGCTAATTTTTGTACCAATGTGATATTCGATAATTTTTTACAAAAAAGAATGCAATTTTTTAAGGTAGCGGAACCAAAGAAAATGCAAAAATTTTATCAGAGTATTGGATGGAATATGAAAGAAGATCATTATTATTTACAGTATATTTTGGGCCTTGAAAAGGGCGAAGTAAAGGCTTGTATAGGCTCTAGCCATTTTGTAGCAACATACAGAAAGGAAATTTTAAATGAAATAAAAAAATATATTCCTGCCAAAATGGGAAATAACAGTGAACGTTTATTAGATATGGCAGCTCAAAATAATGGTCTATGGAAACTAACTACATTTAAAAATTATGCATACCATATGGGCAATGTTTATGAAGATTGGATGGATGAGATAATATTTTCAAAAATGACTTTGAAAATAAATTATATAAATTCTAAAAGAAATAAACCTTCAAAATCAATATTTTTACTTAAGAATAAAGTTTTTAAAAGAATAATGAGAATTAAGTTAGTTAATGATTCTTTTTTTAAAATTAAAGGATTGCCTAATAGTATTTTAGCAAAAATCGGTAAAATTTATTATTAAATAATATTATGATTTCTCATAAACATAAATGTATTTTTATTCATATACCCAAATGTGCAGGAATTAGTATCACTACATTTTTATTAGGGGATGAACTGATAGCTTGGAATAAGCCAAATTACAATGTGTTATATGGGTGGTGCCCAAAGCGAAAAACCTTTTTGCAGCATGCTTCTGCGAAATTTTTGGTTGAAGAGGGGTTGATCACAGAAAACCAGTGGGCTGATTATTATAAGTTTACATTTGTTCGAAATCCTTGGGATCGAGTTGTTTCCGACTATTTTTGGCTGCAAAAAGATCAAAAAATTAAAGGAAGTTTAAATGAATATTTAACTAAAAAAGGGAAATTTGAAAATGCCTTAACGCAAAAGGGAACTTTACATTATAGGGGAGATCATTTATATCCTCAAACATCTTTTTTTGATACAAATGGGGATTATCAATTAGATTTTATAGGTCGGTTTGAATCCTTAGAAAGTAATTTTGAGTTTTTATTAAAACAAATGAAAATTAAGGATCATTTTAGTCTGCATCTCAATAAAAGGAAAAATAAAAGAAAGCATTATTCCAGATTTTTTACAGAAACTAATAAAAATCTTGCTGAAAAATTATTTCAGCAAGATATTAATTTGCTGAATTATTCTTTTGAAGATGAACGAAAAGGTATAGCTAAACTATATAAATACTTTTAATGAATTCAGAAATTATTGTAAGTGTTTTCATGTTAACCTATAATTAGCAAAGTCTAATAGCACAAGCTATAGAAGGGGTGGTGAATCAAAAAACAAATTTTAGATTCCAATTAGTAATAGGTAATGATGCAAGTACAGATGATACTCTGAAGATTTGTAAAAATTATCAAAATAAATATGGAAACAGAATTAAGTTAATAACTCACGATAAAAATATAGGCTTAATCAATAATTTTATAGAAACTTCTAAGTCTTTGACTGGTAAATATATAGCGATTTGTGATGGGGGTGATTATTGGACGGATTTGGATAAATTACAGAAACAAGTTGATTTTTTAGATAAAAATAATGATTATTCGATAGTGTTTGGTAAATGTCGAAGATTATATTCTAGCGGAAAAATAAGTGAAAAATCGATGAATTTTGAAAGAAATAATTTCGATTTTACCGATTTAGTGATGAATAATTTTATTCCTTCAGTCACTGTATTATTTAAAAATTCAGAAATTTTAAAAAATTTACCTTCTTGGTTTTTTAATTTACCTTACGGAGATTGGCCGATATATCTATATATAGTATCGGATGGTAGTAAAATATTTTTTTTTGATGAATACTTTGCAGTTTATAGAGTTGAGGTAGGAGAATCTTTCAAATTGAGAAAGAAATTAAGTAATGTATTCAAAACCGATATGTTTATTTTAGAGAATTTGAGAAAAGAATTAGGCTTTGAAAAAGGACAAGAAAATTTTAAAAAATCCATTCAAAAAAAGAAAAAATCTTTAATATTAGCTTATAATAGAGAGGGAAATTATATAGGAGCATTTTGTGAATATTTAAAATTAGTTCTTTTTCACGGAGAAATCAAATTCACCAAATTATATTTTTATTCTTTAATTAAAGTTTTTAATGCTTAGCCTTGTACTTACATATCGGAATCGTGATTTGGAAATTGTAAAACGCTGTTTAGCATCATTAAAAATGCAAACCGATAAGGCGTTTAGGGTTTTTTTGATAAATTATGGTAGCTCAGATACATTTACAGTTGAGATTGAGAGGCTTGTAAAATTATATGATTTTTTAGACTACATTTTTGTGCCTGCCTGTGGGCAATTGTGGAATAAAAGTAAAGCCATAAATATAGGCTTAAAAAAGAGTAACAGTAAACTGGTCTTAATTGCAGACATTGATATGATTTTTCATCCAAATCTGATTTCAAAATGTCAAGATATATACCAGAAGTTTGGTATGTTTTACCTTCAAACTGGTTTTTTAAACAAAATTGAAACTGAAAAAAAATTAGATTTCAATAATTTAAAAGTAGCATTTAAGAGTAGTTTAGGTGCAACAGGGATAAGCTTATTTGAATTAGATGCATTAAAGTCTATTGGGGGTTATGACGAATTTTATCACGGTTGGGGCGCAGAAGATACCGATGTTCATCTGCGATTAAAAAATGCAGGGTATTCGATTTATTTTTATGATCAGGAAATTTTGATCAAGCATCAGTGGCACCCAAAACTTTATCGAAGCAAAAAAAGTCTTTTTCCTTATCATTCTTTTTTAGAGCAAATTAATCATCAATATATGCTGCAAAAGCAAAAAAATATGGTTGTAAGTGCTAATCAAAATTATGAATGGGGGGTAATCCCAAATAAAGGTATTAATGATTCAATTCAGGTTTCTAGGTTAAAAATCACACCAGAGAGTTCAAAGGTAAAAGCAGTTCTTTTTAATGTTAAGATGAGGAATGAAAAGGCTAATATTATAATTGAAAAGGTGCCTTCTCGGGAAAAAATTAAAAATGCCGTAAAAAAAAAGTTAGGTAAAAAGTATAAAGATTATTTTAGTATCAACGAACTTAATAATTATATCTTGGAGTTTTTGATCTTTCATCATTATAAATATGTATATGAGTATAAGATAGATTGGAAAGAAGAAAAGGTGTTCTTAAAAATACAACCTATAATTTAGAATTTTTTTATATTGAAAATTTTAGCGGTATCAATGGCTTCAGCCCACTTCTTTAATTGGATAAGCCAATTAGAGGGAACTCATCATGAAATTTATTGGTTGGATGTCTATGACTCCGGGAATAAGGTAAAAAAAATTGATTTTGTCCATCAGTTTGTAGGATGGCGTTATAAATGGGATTTTCCTGCTCGTCATCTGTTAAAAGGTAATTTTCCGAAAGTGTACTCTGTGATAAGTAGGTTCAATGAAGTGAAGCTAGAAAAGATGATGGATAGTGTAATAGAGCAAGTACAACCTGATATAGTTCATAGCTTTAATTTTCAATCTGCTGCTATTCCATTAATTTCCGTTATGAAACGGAGACAACTGAAATGGATTTGCTCTTCTTGGGGTAGTGATATTTTTTATTATTCCTCTATTAAAAGTGAATTGAAATTGCTGGACTCTCTTTGCAGCATAATTGATTATCTTTTTACGGATTGTAATAGAGAATACAAACAATCATTAAAACATGGTTTTAAAGGTAAATTTTTAGGTGTGTTTCCTGGGCGTGGTGGGTTTTTAACACAAGAGCTGCGACAAGAAATTAATTTTAATAAACGAAAAGATCATAAGACTATAATAGTAAAAGGGAATCACGGTGTTTTTGGTAGAAGTCATACCGTTTTAAAGGCCTTATCGCTAATTAAGTCAAAGATTTGTGATTGGAAAATAATTGTATTTGGTTGTTCAGAAGTTACCCTAAATTATATCCAAACTTTATTTAATAGAAAAGAAATTGATGTTTATGGACAAATTTCACATCAACTTATAATTAAATTAATGGGGAATGCTGCTATTTATATAGGCAATAGTATTTCTGACGGTATGCCGAATACACTTTATGAAGCGATAATAATGGATGTTTTTCCAATTCAATCAAATCCAGGGGGAGCAACATCAGAAATCATACGGCATAATTTCAATGGATTATTAATAGAAAACCCTAATGATACGAAATCGATAAGCGAATTAATACTTAAAGCGACCGGTAGTTCCAAGCTAATAAATAATGCTATTATTTTTAATAGGGAAAATATCATTCCATCAATCGAAAGAAATTTTATTCGGGAAAAGGTTATCAATAGATACAATTCTATTGAACTAGATTTAGGTATAAGTAATTGAATTTTAAAAAAAGTATGGTATAAATATACGAAATGATATAATCGTTTGAAGCTTCTATAATATAAAGCTATCTTTGGAGCCATAGACCCTATAATATATTATAACACTGTTCCTGATAAAAATAAGCTAGAATGTGTACTATTTTTAAAAACTAAAGGTGTAAAAGGATTTTAAAGCATTTAGAGGGTAAGATCCTTTAATACTTTTAGTATGATTTTTGAAGTATAGTTATAATTTTATACCTATTACTAAACACTATAATTAACATGTTAATGAAGGCAGTAGGTTTTATTCCATTACGGAAAGGTTCTAAAGGTATTCCCTGTAAAAATAAGCGTAAAATGCTTGGTAGACCTTTATTTTGTTGGGTCTTAACCGAAGCTATCTTTTCGAAACTAGATGAGGTAATTGTGTTTACTGACGATAATGAAGTTATTGAATTTATCGAAAATCAATTTCAGTGGTCTTCAAAAGTAAAAGTAATTTTACGTCCCGAAAATACGGCTACCGATACGGCTTCTACCGAAATGGCAATATTAAATTATTGTGAGTCTGTAAACTATAATTTTGATGTATTTTGTTTATTGCAAGCTACTTCCCCGTTTACAAAATCGGATGCCATTAATAACGGAATATCAAAAATTGAAGAAGGAGCCGATGCTTCATTAAGCGTAGTGAAAACCCATCGTTTTATCTGGAATCATAACGGTAAATCGTTGAATTATGATTATAAAAATAGACCAAGAAGGCAAGATTTCGAAGGCTTGTTAGTTGAAAATGGTGCTGTGTATTGTACTACAAAAAATGCCCTTCAAACTAGCCAAAACCGAATAAGTGGAAACATAGTTCCGTTTGAAATGCCGGAAGTTTCATATACTGAAATTGATAGCGAAGCCGATTGGATTACTATGGAAAATCTTTTGGCAACCGACTTAAGAAAACAGAAAGTTAATAGTAAAATCACTCATTTGGTATTAGATGTAGATGGGGTTTTTACTGATGGAAAGGTTTTGTTTTCTGAAAATGGAGAATTAGCGAAATCTTTCGATATGCGTGATGGTATGGGCTTAGAAATTTTGCGTCAACACCAAGTAAAAGTAATGGTAATGACATCAGAAAATTCTGCTCTGGTTGCTGCAAGAATGAAAAAGCTCAAGATCGATACCGTGTTCTTAGGAGCAAAAGATAAATTCGGAATGCTTCAAGATTATTGCATGAAAAATGATTTAGAGATGAACAGTTTGGCGTACGTAGGAGACGATGTTAACGATATGACTAATATGTGCCGTGCAGGTTGGTCTTTTGCTCCTGCAAATGCTATGGATGAAATTAAACGAATTGCCGACGTAAATTTGGCAAAAAAATCAGGAGAGGGTGCTATTCGAGAAGTAGCTCAATTTATACAAAAATACAATACAAGATTTTGAATACTTATAAAAAACCTTACGTAATTGCCGAAATTGGATGTAACCACAAAGGCGATATGGAAATTGCAAAAGAGCTTATTAAAATAGCTAAAATATTTTGCAAGGTAGATGCTGTGAAATTTCAGAAACGGAATAATAAAGAGTTGCTGACTGAAAGTCAGTATAATGCACCACACCCTAATCCGGTAAATGCATATGGCGATACGTATGGTGAACATCGTGAATTTTTAGAATTTTCGGTAGCGCAACATCAAGAATTAAAATCTTTTTGTGAAGAAATGGAAATTACCTATTCTACTTCAGTTTGGGATTTATCCTCCGCTCAAGAAATTGCCAGCTTGCAACCTGATTTTATTAAAATTCCCTCGGCTTGTAATAATCATTATGAGATGTTGAATTGGTTGTGCGAAAATTATTCCGGCGAAATTCATATTTCAACAGGAATGACCACTAAAAACGAAATAGGAGATTTAGTTGACTTTTTCACTGAAAAGGGTAGAAATCAAGATTTAGTAATATACAATTGTACCTCTGGTTATCCGGTTCCATTTGAAGACGTGTGTTTATTGGAAATCGCAAGAATGAAACAACTTTATGAAGATAAAGTAAAGCATATTGGGTTTTCGGGTCATCATTTAGGAATTGCAGTAGATGTAGCCGCATTTACCTTAGGAGCCAATGTAGTGGAACGGCATTATACGTTAGATAGAACTTTGAAGGGAACCGATCATGCAGCTTCGTTAGAACCTTCGGGGATGCGTAAATTAAAACGAGATTTAAATGCCGTTTACCAGTCCTTAACCTTTAAAGAAAAAGATATTTTAGATATAGAAGCGGTTCAGCGTGAGAAATTGAAATTCAGAAAAAATTAATGGCTAAAAAAAAAGTTTTTGTTTTTTTACCGGATGGTGTAGGCTTACGTAATTTCGCGTACACTAATTTTAACAATTTCGGTGAGGAATTAGGAATAGATGTAGTGTATTGGAATAATAGTGTTTTTCCATTACACGAAAAATTAGGACTACATGAAGTTAAAATAGCATCCGATAATTTACATCCATTAACACCTATTTATTCCAGAGCGCGAAAACGAATAGAGCTTAATTTATGGCAAAAAGAATTTAAAGATTCGGTTTATAAAACCTATAAATTTCCTTTTCAATATCATACCACTAAAAAAGCCACTCGCAGCATAGTAACCAAGCTTTTAATTGCCAAATATAATTCCCCAAAAGGAATAGGTTCAATAAAAAAGAAAATAGCAAAATTAGAACGTAAAAATCCTAAATATGAGTATTGTAAAAAGCAACTAGAAAAGCATAAGCCTGATTTAATATTATGTACCAGTCAGCGTTCTACTCAAGCAATAAGCGCATTATTAGCTGCTAAAGATTTAGGAATTCCAACGGCTACATTTATTTATAGTTGGGATAATGTGCCTAAAGCGATGTTAGTGGTAGAAAGCGATTATTATTTTGTGTGGAGCGATTTGATGAAAGCTGAAATACTGAAGTATTATCCATTTCTAAAAGAGAATCAGGTTATTGTGACTGGTACTCCACAATTTGAGCCTCATTTTAACTCAGATTTAATGATACCCAGAGCTAAATTTTTTGCAGATTATGGGTTGAATGAAACCAAAAAATATATTTGTTTTTCAGGTGACGATACAACTACTTCTCCGTTAGACCAATATTATTTAGAAGATTTAGCTGTTGCTGTAAAGAATCTTAACGAAGAAGGGTATAATTTAGGAATTATATTTAGGAAAGCACCGGTAGATCATACGGGGAGGTATCAAGAAATTATAGAAAAGTACAAACAGGAAATTACGGAAATAGCCCCGGCTTGGAAAGCAATGGGCAAACAATGGAATACTATTCTTCCTGAACCTTACGATTTTTCATTGTTATCAACAGTTTGTGAATATTCAGAACTTGTGGTGAATATTTGTTCTTCTATGGTTTTCGATTTTGCCATTCATAACAAACCTTGTATATATATCAATTATGAGCAACCACAATTGAAAAAAGGGATCAGAGATATTGGGCAAAATTATAAATATGTACATTTTAGATCGATGCCTGCTAATGCAGTAGGTTGGGTTACAAATAAAAATCAGTTTAAACCGATATTACAGCAAATGCTTCAAGATCCTGAACCTATAGTAAAATTTGCTAAAGAATGGTTTAAAATTATAGGTGGAGAAAATCCAATGCAGGCATCGAAAGAAATTTGGCAAGTTACGGCGCAAATAATAGATCGCTAGTATGATTACTTTTGGTAAATTAGGTCGTAAAGGTAATTTAGGAAATCAGCTATTTCAAATTGCCTCTACAATAGGAATTGCTATTGAAAATGATCATGAATTTGGGTTTGAAGAATGGGAATACCAGTCTTTTTTCAAGAATCATTTACCAAAAATTGATAGTAAAAATTACAATTTTAAACATGTTTTAGAAACTATGTATGAGTTTCATGATTGGGATTTGGAGACTCACAAGGATTATGATTTGGAGGGATGGTTACAATCAGAAAAGTATTTTCAAAAAGACTTAGTTAAGCATTATTTTGAATTTAATACGAAGCTTAAAAATAAGATTGACACTTTGTTCAAAATTGTTTTTGAAAAACCTACCATTTTAATTTCCATCCGGCGAGGAGATTTTGTTAGACATCCTGATTATTATCAAACTCCTATTAAATATTATCTTAATGCTCTTTATAATTTTTTCCCCGATTGGATAGAAAAAAATTTAGTCATATTAAGTGATGACATCAGTTATTGTAAGTATCATTTTTCCTTTTTGAATAATGCACATTTTGGGGATAATTTATCTGTTATAGAACAACTATATTTAGGTACAAAATGTGATCATTTTATAATAAGTAATTCTACTTTTTCTTGGTGGTCTGCTTGGTTAGGTGAAAGTGCATCATCTATTGTTGTAGCTCCATTTCAAAATTTCCGAGGAGATAAAAGCATTGAATCTAATGACAAGGATTTTTATCCTGATAGGTGGAATAAATACAATTTTGAAAAGGATAAAATACCACTAAAATTTTTAAATATAGAATATAATGATAGGACAAGCGTAGAAAAAGCCATGATGAACTATTACTTCTATTTAAATGATGGAGAAGGTATTAAACAGAAATTATTTTTAAAACCAAATTATATTATATCTCCAATTGTTATCTATTATTGTAGTATTCTTCATTCAAACTTGAATATTTATACCTCACATAAGATAAATAATGTATCTGGTATATTTGATCGAAAAGAATTTACAGAAGATTATGACTTTGGCTTTTTTTTTAACATACTAAAATTATCGAAAAAGGTGAAAAAAATTAAAATTGGTAAATTTACCGAAGAATCAAGCTTAAAGTCTGAAATTGAGGATATTTATGTAATAGCAGGGCGGTTTAAAAAATTTGGAGGATTTAATTTTCAATTTCTGATGTGTAAAAGAAATATAAAAAAGAGTATTAAAGTTCAGCTTAAAAGATTGATTAGATGATTAAGTTAAAGCATATAGGTTTCATAGTAAGTCATTATCCACATTTGGCATTTGGTCATGATGGAGGTCTTGGAACAAGTGTATATAACTTGGTTCAATCTTTAAAAACCAAATTTGAAGTATCCGTTTTCGTATATGGACAGGAAAAATACTTTGAGATAGTGGAGACTAATATGAAAATTTATAGCCTGAATTTTAAATCAGATAGTTTTGGCTTTTATAAAACAAGAAAAAAAATCAATCAATTTGTAAATAAAAAAATACAAGATGATGATATTCAGCTCATAGAAGTTCCCGATTGGACGGGGATTTCGGCATTTATGAGTTTTCCTGTGCCCGTCGTGATGCGTTTTCATGGTAGTGATGCCTATTTCTGCCATCTGGAAAATCGTAAGCAGAAATGGAAAAATTTTTTATTTGAAAAGTTAGCGGTTAGTGCGGCAAATGCTTTTATTGCCCCTACGGGTTTTTCAGCCCAGCTTTCCAAAGAAATATTCAGAATTAAAAATAAGGAGATTAGAACCATACATTATGGTTTACGACTTAATGACTTCAATAATCCTGAATCCGAGAATTTTAAAAATTTTCAAATTTTATATATAGGTACTTTAATTCGAAAAAAAGGTGTTTTAGAGCTTCCATTTATTTTGCAAAAAATAATTTTAAAATTTCCTGAAACGAGGTTAATAATAATTGGGAGTGATGCGCCCGATATAGAAACAGGTCTACCCTCTACATGGGGATTACTTAAAAAGCAATTTGGAAGTGCTATAAAAAATGTAACCTATTTGGGCAAAATACCTTATCATTTGGTACAGGAAAATATTAAAGAATCACATGTTTGTATATTTCCCTCTTATGCGGAAACCTTAGGAATGGTTACTATCGAATCCATGGCCTTAAAAAAAGCAGTAGTAAATACAAATATAGGCTGGGCTAAGGAAATTATTGATAATGGTGTTAATGGATTAATGGCTTATCCTGATGATCACGAAAGTTTCTCAGATCATATTATGCATATTTTTAGCGATGATATTTTCCGTAAAAAAATTCAATCGAATGCAAGGTTAAAAGTGGAGAGCCATTTTGATATTGAGAAAAAAACACTAGAAAATATAGAATTTTATGAAGAAATTATAAATGCTAAAGATAGATGATAGTTCTAGTACATCAAAAAGGGAAAAAGCTATGTAGTATTATTAGAAATGGTATCTATTTGCAGATTACCTCTAATAATCTTATATCTTCGTTTTGGAAAGTTGCAAAAGATTATCCTGAAGAGTTAATTGTATGGGTAGAAGAAAAGTTTGAGAGTCAACTATCAGAGGCAGGTTTTAAAAAGGTATTTCATCATGATCTTATTATGGCTTCTTATTCCATTGAAACTACTTTTTTTAGTGATGATATAGGTTATATTGATGATTTTCCATTTATTAATATCAATAGAGAAGTAAAGTATCCTACCTGGTTAATGAGTAGTGATTTAGGAGGGATTAAAGGTAAAGTAGCCTCTCGATTTCTATCATCTTTCGATAAAATCCATAATTTTGATTATCTGTTAAATGCTATAGCTAAAATTGGTCAACAAAATGGACTTTTCTGCTATCATGCACCACAACTTTCGTATCAAAAAAGTGCGGGCTTAATATACAGATCCACGCGTTCTCAACTTTTCAGATTTGTATTTCAATTTTATAAAAAGTACAGGGGGGGCATTCTATTTTGGTGTTTAAGGAAATATGGAAAAGAAAATGTAGTTAAGCAACTAGTACATTTATCGAGCAAAAGTTTTTTTGGACTTGAAATTGATTTTTCTGATTTTAAAATAAAGTCTTCAAAAAATGTCCAATTTGATAGTATTGATGTTATCATTCCAACAATTGGAAGGCCTTCTCATTTATTGAATGTTTTAGAAGATTTAAAGAAGCAAAGTTTTTTACCAACTAAGGTAATTATTGTCGAACAAAATCCAGAAGAAAATTCAAAAAGTGATTTTGACTTTAAGGAGGAGGAATGGCCGTTTATAATTGATCATACTTTTACAAGGCAAGCAGGAGCTTGTAAGGCCAGAAATTTAGCATTAAGCAGAGTAGTTTCAGATTGGGTTTTTCTATGTGATGATGATGTAAGATTACAGCATGATCTCTTAAATAATATTATTGGATCAATTGAATTATGGGGAGCAGATGCTGTTAATTTGAATGAAAAAAATATATCAAATAAATATATTAAAATCAAACAATGGGGTGCTTTTGGTTCAGGGCTCGCCATTTTAAAATCTTCGACTATAGAAAATAATCTATTTCATCTTAGCTTTGAATTTGGATATGGGGAAGATTTAGATTTCGGCATGCAATTGCGAAAAAAAGGTATTGATATCATTTTTATGCCTAATTTAGAAATTACTCATTTAAAAGCCCCTAGGGGAGGGTTCCGGCAGAAAATTGATAAACCTTGGGCAAACGCTAATCCTTCACCAAAACCTTCACCTACCATTATGGCTTATGTAAAACGTAATTATACGAAAAAACAGATATTAGGTTATAAAACAATTTTATGGATTAAGTTTTATAGAGCTCAATCTATAAAAAATCCTATTAGATATAGAAAAGAAATGCAAAAGAGATGGGAAATAAGTGAAACCTGGGCTGATAAACTTTTAAAAGCCAATTCATAGATGCATTCTTTTTCACTAATTATTTGTACTTACCAGCGGCCTTATGCACTTTTAAAGTTACTAAGATCTATAGGCGAACAAAAATTATATCCTTATGAGATCATTATTGTAGATGGTTCCACAAATCTAGAAAGTAAAAATCTGATTGCAGAATATAATTTTAGAAATATTGAATACTATTTAGTTGCTGAAAAAGATCGAGGTTTAACCAGGCAAAGAAATTTTGGAATAGAAAAAATAAGTCGAGATAGTTTGATTATCTGTTTTTTAGATGACGATGTGGTGCTACAACCCGATTATTTTGAAAAGCTGATGGAAACTTATGAGAATTATCCAGATGCTCTAGGTGTAGGCGGTTATATTATTGAAGAACATATAGCTTGGGAAAAATTAGAAAACGATAGCACTGACTTTAATGAATTTGAATTCGATGGTTGGAAAAGAAAATTGGGCAGTAGAAATGTGTTACGTAAGAAATTAAATTTGTTGAGCGATAGGCATCCGGGAATAATGCCTGAATTTTCTCATGGATTTTCTATTGGCTTTTTACCACCTTCCGGAAAAACCTATCCAGTAGAATATTTTATGGGCTGTGCTATGAGTTTTAAAGCTCCTGTGACCAAAAGACTTAAGTTTTCAGACTATTTTGAAGGTTATGGCTTATATGAAGATCTGGATTTTTGTTTAAAAGTAGCTAAATTGGGACCGTTATATGTAAATACTGCGGCAAAACTATATCATCACCATGAGCCATCTGGACGTCCTAACCAGTTTAAATATGGTAAAATGGTCAGCCAGAATGGTAAATATGTTTGGCGCTTAAAATATCTAAATCCAAAATTATCAGTTAAATTGAAATTTTATATAATATCAATTTTATTAGCACTAGTTAGATTTGGAAATGTTTTCAATACTTCTAAACAAAAGGAAGCTTTTACGGAAGCTATGGGGAGGTTTTACGGATTGTTAATTTCTAGCAGAAGTAAATCATGAAGGTTTTTATTTATGTTTTAACAGATGTTCATTATTACGCTTTCTATATCCAGGGTTTATATAAAAACTTTGGAAAAAGAAATGTTATTTTTAATTTGGATAGATTTCCAAATTTCGGAATAAAATCGTGTGCGCTAATTTTACAGAATAACGAAAAATCAAAAAAGATAATAATAGATGCTTACGATTCTTGCAATGTTAGAGATAATTGGTTAAAATGGTGTGATGTTTATGCCAAAGTAAATGTAAATAATAACCACCACTATCCCGAAAAGGTGCTTAATATAGGACCTAGTTTTGGTATTCAAATATGGAACTATCCTCAAAGTGTTTATTATTCTTTATCAAATTACTTCTTAGGTAAAGCATATATTCATAATAAAAAGGAATTTTTTGCTGCTTATTGGAGACAATTAAAACGAGAAAGATATAAGAGATACCATGAAGATTATTCTTTAAACTCTGATTACGTTTACTTTATAAGTTCTATATGGAAAAAAGAAAAAAGAACGAATGAAGCCCGATATAAATTTATAAAAGCTTGCCAAAAGTTGGAAAAAATTAATTTTGAGGGAGGCTTTGCAGATCGATCTGATCATGATAATTTGGGATATCATGAAGTTTTAACGCCTAGAATTTCTCTATCCGAATATATAGACAAAATTAAAAAGTCATTACTTGTTTTTAATACTCCAGCAGTTGAGGATTGCCATGGTTGGAAGCTTGCCGAGTTTTTTGCTTTAGGTAAAGCGATAATATCGACTCCAAGTTTTAATAAGCTTCCAGATAAAAACGAAAGAATAATACATTATATTCAACATTTAGATGAACTTTCTGAAGCGATCCAATTTATTCAGAAAAATGCTGCTTATAGAGAAAGCTTGGAGGTTAACTCTAAAAAATATTGGGAAAAACATTTATCTCCTACTAAAGTTATAGATAAAATCAAGAACTATTTATTTTGAATTTTTTAATCATCACTCATGTACGGCATACCTGTAAAAATGGCCAATATTTTGGTTATGCGCCTTATATTCGAGAAATGAATATGTGGTTACAATGTGTGGACCATGCAGAGGTTATTGCCCCTTTAGTTAAAAAATCATCCTCGAATATAGAAATAGCTTATAGTCAAGATCTATTAAATTTTACTGATGTTCCTGCTTTCCAAATAACATCTTTAACAAACACTCTAGCAACATTTATAAAGCTTCCTTTTATTATTTTTAAGCTTTTTAAAGGAATGAAATCTGCCGATCATATTCATTTACGTTGTCCTGGTAATATGGGGTTGTTAGGAAGTGTAATTCAGATATTTTTTCCTTTCAAATCAAAAACAGTAAAATATGCTGGTAATTGGGATCCCAATTCGAAGCAACCATTGACTTACAAGCTGCAAAAATGGATAATTTCAAATACATTTTTAAGCCGAAATACAAAAGTACTAGTATATGGTGAATGGCCGAATCAAACAAATAATATCATTCCTTTTTTTACCGCATCTTTTTCCAAAAAAGAAATAATAGATCTTAAACCCAAGAAACTTGGAGAAAAAATAAATTTTATTTTTGTAGGGAGTTTGGTTGATGGAAAACAGCCATTATTGGCTATTAAAATTGTTGAAGCATTAAAGAAGAAAGGTCATCATGCTATAAACCTTAAAATATTTGGGGAAGGTATTTTGAAGCAGAGTCTTTTGGATTACGTTAAACAAAAGAAACTTGATGGCTATGTGAAAATATGCGCTGGGATATCTTTAGAAGAATTGAAAGAAGAATATTGTAAAGCTCATTTTTCAATATTACCTTCAAAAAGTGAAGGTTGGCCCAAGGCGGTAGCAGAGGCAATGTTTTTTAGCTGTGTTCCTATTACAACTCCGGTTTCTTGTGTACCTTGGATGCTAAATAATGGAGAAAGAGGGATTTTACTGAATCACAATTTTGAGAAAAATATTGATGAAATAATTAAAGTAATTAGAAGTCCTGAACAATTTAGCAGAATGTCCAAAAATGCTGCCGAATGGTCTACTAAATATACATTGGAGTATTTTGAATCTGAAATACAGAAAATTTTATGAGAGTATTGCAGATTATAGATTCATTAGATGCAGGTGGAGCTGAACGAATGTCTGTAAATTTATTTAATTCCTTAAATCAAGAGCGGAAGGTAATTTCTTTTTTAGTCGTTACCAGAAAAGAAGGAATTTTGAAGGAAGATATTAGTATTTATTCTAATTATTTATTTTTAGACAGAAAGAATACTTGGGATATTAGAGCCTTTTCAAAGCTAATTAAATTTACGAGATTAAACAAAATTTCGCATATTCATGCACATGGTAGTTCCTATTTTATTGCGAGTTTATTAAAAATGGTAATACCTAAGTTAGTACTAATTTGGCATGATCATTATGGAAATAGTGAGTTTTTAGAAAATAGACCTCATAAATTTATTTTAAAAATTTGTTCTAATTTTTTTAATGGAATAATTGCAGTTAATAATAAATTAAAGGAATGGGGAGAAAGGGAATTATTTAGTAAGCATGTTGCCCAAATTAATAACTTTGTTGAGTTAAGAAATTTAGGAGAATCTAATCTTCTTTTAAAAGGCAATGAAAAGGAGAAAATAATTTGTATAGCAAACATAAGACCTCAAAAAAATCATCTTTTTCTGTTGCAAGCTTTCGATAAATTAAAAAATAGGTATAATGTAAGCCTTCACCTATTCGGAAAAACATTTAATACAATATATAATGCTGAAGTATTAGCATTGATAAATAATACAAATCATGTTTATTTTTACAATTCTCAGGTAATAACTAAAAGTATTTTAAAACAAGCAACGATTGGACTATTAGTTTCAAAATCAGAAGGTTTACCTTTGGCTTTATTAGAATACGGAATGGCAGGTTTACCAGTAATTTGTACTGATGTGGGAGACTGTCGGAAAGTAATCGGTAGCTATGGAAAGCTTATAGAGTCTAATGATGAAAAGTCGCTATTAGAATCTATAAATTATTATGTAAATAATGAAGAAGCAAGAAAAAAAAACGCTCGATTATTACAAGAAAGAATACGATCAAAATTTGGCTCCGAAGAAATTATAAATCAAATATTGAAGTTTTATAAAGCGTGCAAGTAACTTTTAAACAAAATAGAAAGCAATACATATCTTTTCTATTGCTACATATAGCAATGGCATTCGCTATTTATTTGTATAGGCCGATTTCTGTTTTGTTTACTAATGGAATTTTATTGTTCTGGTTGATCTATATTCTCCAAAAAAAGAATAAAAATAATGAAGCCTTAATGGCTGCTGCTTATCTTGCCGGAGCTGAGGTATACTTTAGAATGACAAACGGACTTGTTTTTTATGAAACAGGAAAGTATATGATAATTGTATATCTGCTTGTGGGCATGTTTTTCAAAGGAACATCTTCAAGAACGATCCCTTATTGGTTGTATTTGTTACTATTATTCCCAGGAATTTTAATAGCTTCTTTTAATTTAGGATATCAAGCAGAATTTAGAAAGTTAATTGCATTTAATTTAAGTGGACCAGTGTGCTTGGGAGTAGTTTCTTTGTATTGTTATTATAAGAAAATTCAAAAAAGAGATTATCAAAAGGTCATTCTTATGCTTTTAATGCCCCTGATCTCAAATATGTTTTATCTGTACCTCTATACGCCGAGTTTAAAAGATTCTTTAATTAATGTAGGAGCAAATTATGCTGCTACAGGAGGTTATGGACCCAACCAGGTTTCTACCGTTTTTGGTTTGGGTTTTTTCTTATTAGTCACTCGTTTATTTACAGTAAGAGATAAATTATTGAACTTAATAGATACTATTTTATTGGGGTTAATGGCTTATCGTGCAATAATTACTTTCTCTAGAGGAGGCGTAATTACCGGAGTGGTTTGTATTTTATGTTTTGTCATTCTATTTTATTATAAACAAGATGGTGTAAATAGAGGTAAAATGCTTCAAAAAATGGGTTTGTTACTAGGGGCAGGTGTGCTGGTTTGGTTTTTTACGTTAGTACAAACAGGAGGATTAATCGAAAATAGATATACTAACCGAGATCGTGCCGGACGTTTAAAAAGTGATATTACAACAGGGAGAGCTGAACTAATTGAAACTGAACTTCATGCTTTTTATACCCACCCTTTATTAGGAATAGGTGTAGGAAAGGGAAAAGAATATCGAAAAGAGGAATTAGGTATTAGTATTGCCACTCATAATGAAATTAGCCGTATGTTATCGGAACATGGTATGTTAGGAGTTATTAACTTATTAATTTTAATTTCAGTACCCTTAATATTTTGGTTTAAGTTTGAAAATAACTACTTTTTTTTAGCGTTTTTGGCTTTTTGGTTTATTACCATTAATCATTCGGCAATGCGAATTGCACTTCCGGAATTTATTTATGGCCTATCTTTAATTTATATTGTAGATGATAAAAAGAATACTCTATATAGGAAACGACTTGCGGTCAACTAGTTTCACCGCTACCTATATTTCTTTTCTTAGTAAAATGTTAAGGGAAGAAGGATATTCGGTTCAAACAGCTTCAGGTAAGGAAAATAAAGTTTTACGGCTTTCAGAAATGTTAGGCCTTATTATCAATAACTATAAAACAACTGATATTGTTTTAATAGACACATACGGGGCCACTAACTTTTATTATGCGTATACTGTAGCAAAATTGTGTCAATATTTTTCTATACCGTATGTACCTATTTTACATGGCGGAAATTTACCCGATCGATTAAAAAATTCAGCTAAGTTTAGTGCTAATTTGTTTGGAAATGCTTATATGAATATAGCTCCTTCAAAGTTTCTATATCAAGAATTTAAAAATAGAGATTTTACGAATCTTATGATAATTCCGAATTCTATAAATCTTAATAAGTTTCCTTATTTTAAAAGAGAAAATTTTAAACCAAAATTATTGTGGGTTCGGCGTTTTCAGGATCGTTATAATCCAAAGATGGCACTAAAAGTTATAGAAGATTTAATGCGAAAATTCCCAGATGCTTCATTGTGTATGGTGGGGCCTGAAAAAGATGGAACTATGGCTGTTTGTAAAAATTATGCTATAAAATATAATTTGAATGTAACTTTTACAGGCAAGTTGAAAAAGAGAGCTTGGGCCGAATTGTCAAAAGAATATGATTTTTTTATAAATACAACAACTGTAGATAATACGCCTTTAAGTGTTATTGAATCGATGGCATTAGGTTTACCCGTAATTTCAACAGATGTAGGGGGAATGCCTAAATTAATTCTCAATAATAAAGATGGAATCCTGGTTAATAATGGTGATGTAAATGCAATGGTGAAAGCGGTAGAGACTCTTATTCAATATCCTAAAATAGCACAAAAAATTTCAGAAACTGCTCGTGAAAAAGCTGAAAGTTTTAGTTGGGAGACCATTAAAAATTGTTGGATTAATTTTTTAGAATCTATAGATTGAAAAACTTATTGTACATAGGGAATCGCTTAGAAAAACATGGTTTTACGCCTACTTCAGCCGATATAATGCCTAGCTTATTAGAAAAAGAAGGATTTGTAGTAACAGTTGCTTCCGACAAAAAAAATAAAGGTCTTCGATTTTTGGATATGCTTTGGCATACACTGCAACTATTTAAAAACACACAAACTTTTGTTTTAATTGATACCTATAGTACTCAAAATTTTATTTATGCCTATAGTGTAGCTAAAATGTGTTTACTACTTAAAATTCCTTATATACATATTTTACATGGAGGAGATCTTGAAAGGCGATTACGATTTAAGAGAAATCGTAAAATTTTTAAAAATGCTTATGTAAATGTAGTTCCCTCATTGTTTTTACAATCAAAATTCAATAATTATGTACCTAATTTAATATATATTCCGAATAGTATACCATTAAAAAATTATTCTTTTACTGAAAGAAAATTTTTTTCAGCTTCTTTATTGTGGGTACGCGCTTTCCAAGAATTTTATAATCCGATGTTGGCTATTAAAGTATTGGAGAAATTAAAAATTGATTATCCAGAAGCAACATTAACAATGGTCGGACCTGATAAAGATGGCGCCTTAGCTGTTTGCCGTAAATACGTAGCAGATAAAAATCTTCCAGTTATTTTTACCGGAAAATTATCAAAACCCGAATGGCATAAATTATCAGAAAAATCCGATATTTTTTTAAATACAACAACAATAGATAATACTCCAATTAGTGTTATTGAAGCCATGGCATTAGGACTGCCAATAGTAAGCTCTAAAGTAGGAGGAATTCCTTTTTTAATAGAGGATGGGAAAGATGGATTATTATTTAAAAATAACGATGAAGAAGCTTGTTTACAACAGGTTTTATTTATAATTGAACAACCCGAAAAAGCACAGCAATTAGTTAAAAAAGCCCGTGAAAAAGTAGCTAATTTTGATTGGGAAGAAGTGAAAAATGCTTGGCATAAAATTTTAGCTTAATTATCTTTTAGAATATATGCAAAAACCATTATTACATTTTGAAATTTCTGAACGAAAAGTATTACTGAGAACTTTCGATATTTTATGGGTATTGTTAGCATTGTATTTGTTACAAGTATTTACTGATTTTTCCTATTTCAGAATTGAAAAAGAATTTTGGTATTGGACGGTTATGTTCATAGCTTATTTAAACATATTTGCTCATATTTTTGAAATGTATGATTTACAAGTGGCTAGTAAATTTGATTTAATTTTGAAGAATACACTGTTAACTTCATCATTAACGGTTTTATTTTTCATATTAACTCCCATCTTAAGTCCAAGTTTACCAAGTAATAGATTTCAAATTTTATATTTTTTCTTAACTATTTTAGGAACGCTTTTGTTATGGCGTGCTGCGTATATTTTTTTAATTTCTTCTCCCAGATTTAATAAGCGAGTTATTGTTGTTGGGGATAGTTTTGATATTGACTTAATTGTAGAATCTTTTAAAAAAGCTGATCCAAATTATGAGATTATAGGTTTTGTAAATACAGACCAGGAAGTAGGTAGTAATACTCGTAATAATTTGATAAAATTAAAAGTAGGCGAATTACAAAAAGCTGTTGATGACTATTCTATAAAAGAGATCGTTGTAGCAAGCGGTTACAAAGAAGGATTAATGCTTCCTTTATATCAAGAATTAAGTGCTTTGCTTCATAGAGGATTTCCTATAAGAGATTTTATGCTTGCTTATGAGGAGATTACCGCTCGCGTACCTGTTCAGCATGTAGATCACGATTTTTATAGATATTTTCCGTTTAATAGGAGTAATCAGAATAAATTTTATTTATACTCGTCACGTTGTTTTGATATCTTTTTTTCAATTATAGGAATTATTGTAGGGCTCTGTTTACTTCCTTTTATTGCTTTAGGCGATTTAATAGGAAATAGAGGTAGTATATTTTATACTCAGGAGCGAGTGGGTAAAAATGGAAAATTATTTAAAATAATAAAGTTTCGGACTATGGTTAAAAATGCTGAAACTAATGGGCCTCGGTATGCTCAAAAAAATGATTTCCGAACAACTCCTTTTGGTAAATTTATGCGAAAAGCCAGAATCGATGAAATTCCACAGTTTTTAAATTTGCTGAAAGGAGAAATGAGTTTAATTGGACCTCGTCCTGAACGTCCATTTTTTGTAGAACAACTTTCCCAAAAGATTCCGTTTTATAATATTCGGCATGTTATAAAACCCGGACTTACCGGTTGGGCTCAAGTAAAAGCTGATTATAGCGCAGAAGAAGCTGGAGCCTTAGAAAAATTACAATACGATTTATATTATATAAAACACAGAGGAATTTTTATAGATTTGAATATTGTTTTAAAAACATTGAGTACTGTATTATCTATGCGTGGGCAATAACCAGTTAGTTATAAAGAATATTTACTTCTTTTAAAACCAACGATAGTAAATAGAAAGATGAAAACAGCTAGAAATTGACATATTCTAGCTATATAATCTCCAAATTTTGTATAAAAAGTTTCAGAAGTATTCAATATAATATCACCTTTTAAGGTTCCTCGTTCTGCATAAGCCAATTTACCGGTAATTTCTCCTAAAGGATTAATAATTTCAGATATACCCGTATTTGCACTTCTTGCAACACTGCGCCTTGTTTCAACAGCTCGTAATTTTGCGTAACTAGCATGTTGCCTATGCCCTTCTGTATCTCCCCACCAAGCATCATTAGTAATAATGCTCAAAAAATTAGCCCCATTTTGTACATAATGAGTTACATATTCTCCATAAATAGATTCATAACAAATAATAGGAGCAGTAGTAATAGTGTCGTGCAGTTTAAATACAGCTCGATTAGGTTGTGTAGTTTTTTTAGCTACCGTTCCGCCAAGATCAATCATAATATCTCCTAAAAGTGGTTTTAAAAGCTTCTGATAAGGGAAGTTTTCAACACCAACAACTAATTTAGATTTGTGATAAAACTGGTTTTTGTGATTATTATTAATTAAAAAAGCCGAATTATAATCGTTAAACCAATCATTAGGTCCTAATTGGTTACTTTGAGCATTTACTTTGTCTGGATCTGAAAAACGTTCATAAAAAGAAATACCACTTAAAAATGAAAGTTTTGGATTTCCACGGACTATTTGTTTACCGTAATAATCAGCTTCAGAATTTGTGAATCTTGATAATATTGTTCCATCTGCAAAAACAGTTTCGGGTGCTAAAATAATTTCGGTAGAATCAGTCTTGTTTTCTCGACTCATTTTTAATAATAAATCGCCAATCCTAGTATCGGTTGTGTTATATTTTTCGGTATAGGGGTTTATATTAGGTTGCAGAATTAATGCTTCTAATTTTTGAGTGGGCATCTGGTAATTCCATAAAATAACGTACGATACCAAAATAGGCAAACCAATAAATAAAACAGATTTTAATAATGATTGGTATACTATGGCTTTTTCTTTAAATTCTGCATAAGATAGAACAGCTTTAAAAAGCATAAAATTAACTAATAAAATCCATAGAGTGCCACCAAAAGTTCCTGTATATTCGTACCACTGAACCCAATTTATATATTCCGAAAATCCGTTTCCTAAATTTAACCAAGGCCAAGAAAAATCCCAGTTTAAATGTATTTTTTCAAAAACAATCCAGATGCTTGTAAAAAAGCTAGACGAAGCTCTAAAATTGGTTCTTTTTGCAATAATATGGTAGAGTAGAAAAACGATACTCATTAAAAGCGAATTGGCTAAAATGGCAAAAGCTCCTCCAAAGGGAGTAGAAAAATAGATCCAATAGGTAGCTATTAAATTCCATATAAAGAAAGTAAGATAAGCATGCCCAAATACTTTCCATTTTTTATGTTTAGCGTTTGAATTTCTTATTTTAAATTCAGAAAGTAGAAGAGGTACAAATCCTATAAATAAGAGTAAAGGAAAGCCATAGGTAGGCCATCCGAAAGCCAATAATATTCCACTAAATAAAGCTAAAGCAAAGTTTTTCATGAGACTTTCGGTTTTTGAAATTCAAAAGTAAGAAACTCTAACGAAAAATCTTTTAAGTAAATTTTATTAGTAGTCGCAAAGTATTTAATTAAATTTAGCTTTTTTGCAAACAGAACTAAACCGATGAAAAAACACATACCCAATTGTATTACATTATTAAATTTATTAAGCGGTAGTATCGCTACTATTTTAGCCGTTCAGGGCAATTTAATAGGTGCTGCTTTTTTTGTTTGTTTAGGTATCTTTTTCGATTTTTTTGATGGACTTGCAGCACGTGCTTTAAATGTGAAAAGTGAAGTTGGGTTACAATTAGATTCTTTAGCAGATGTTGTTACTAGTGGGGTAGTGCCCGGTATTGTAATGTTTCAACTTTTAAATTCGGCATTACCAGGAGCAGATGCAATAACAGAATGGTCTGGAGATAGTAATTGGTTTGATTTTGATTTTAATCCAGTTGCTATTTTTGGTTTACTTATTATTTTAGGCTCTGGTTTTCGGTTGGCTAAATTTAATGTAGACGATCGTCAAACCGATTCGTTCATTGGTTTGCCAACACCAGCCAATGCATTATTAATACTAAGTTTACCATTAATTTTAACGTATCAATCTGGAAGTTTTGCTACGGATATTATTTTAAATGAATGGTTTTTAATTGGTCTTACTATACTAAGTGTAGTTATGCTGAATGCTGAACTTCCATTGTTTGCATTAAAGTTTAAGCAGTGGGGATTTAAGGGGAATGAGGTACGATATATATTTATTGCTTTGTGCGCTGTCTTCCTGATTCTTTTTCAGTTTTTAGCTATACCACTTATTATTTTAAGTTATGTATTACTCTCTTTAATAGTCAAATCGAAATAGTTATGCTGTTAAAACAGTTTATTTCTGCTAAAATAAAATGGCTTCAATTTTACTTTTTTAATAGAATTGAAGCCATATTAAACCTTTGTTTTTATGAAGTAGCCAAAAAAATAAATTATATTTTATTTAAAAATTTTCTTTTTACGAAGCTCAAAATTTTGTCCTAGATACACTTTTCTAACCATTTCATCTTCCGCTAACTCTTCAGGAATACCGTGTTTTAGAATACTTCCTTCAAACATTAAATAAGTTCTATCGGTAATAGCAAGTGTTTCTTGTACGTTGTGGTCGGTAATAAGAATACCGATATCTTTGTCCTTTAGTTGTGCAACAATACGTTGTATATCTTCAACCGCTACCGGATCTACGCCGGCAAAGGGCTCATCTAACAAAATAAATTTAGGGTCTGTAGCTAGTGCTCTAGCAATTTCTGTTCTACGGCGCTCCCCACCACTTAATAAATCACCTCTATTTTTTCGAATATGATTTAAGCCAAATTCTTCAATTAGAGATTCCATTTTTAGGTGACGTTCTTTTTTAGAAAGTTTAGTAAGTTCTAAAACACTCATAATATTATCTTCAATACTTAGTTTTCTAAAAACCGAAGCTTCTTGTGCAAGATAACCAATACCATATTGTGCTCTTTTATACATTGCATAATCGGTAATATTGGTTTTATCTAGGTAGATGCTACCGCCGTTTGGTTTTATAAGTCCAACAATCATATAAAATGAAGTGGTTTTACCTGCTCCATTAGGTCCTAGAAGTCCTACAATTTCTCCTTGTTTCACTTCAACAGAAACCCCTTTTACAACTTTTCTTCCTTTGTAAATTTTTATAAGATTGTCGGCTCGTAATATCATGTAATGACTTTTTTGTCTACTTTTTAAAGATGTAGGATTTTATTTTTCTTCTCTTTCTTGAGTTTCTTCTAAAGTTTCCCAAAATTCGTAAGCTCGTCGAAGATGTGGTATTACAATAGTACCACCAATTAATGTACCAATACTAAGGGTTTCCATTATTTCTTCTCGCTTTAAACCTTCTTTGTAGCTACTTTCTAAGTGATAACGGACACAATCGTCACATCTTAAAACAACAGAAGCTACTAGACCTAATAATTCTTTAGTTTTTTTATCTAATGCTCCTTCTGTAAAAGCATTAGTATCTAAATTAAAAATTCTTTTCAGCACTTTATTATTTTCGCCTAGAATTTTATCATTCATTTTTGCACGGTACGAATTGAATTCGTCTACCTGATTACTCATAGCTAATTTTTTTCTGAGGATTCTTTTTTATAAATAATTTTCGATATTATAATGCTTACTTCATATAAAATAAGAACGGGGACAGCCACAATTATTTGGCTAACAATATCGGGTGGGGTTATAATAGCCGAAATTATAAGCACTACAATTAATGCATATTTTCGGTAAGTTTTTAAGAAATCGGGAGTAACTACCCCAACTTTAGTTAAGAAATAAATAAGAATAGGAAGTTCGAAAATTAATCCTGTAGCCAGTACAGATGCTCTTACTAAACTAATATAACTGCTTAAATCGAATTCGTTAAGTACAATTTCACTGACTTGGTATTTTCCTAAAAAGTTAATTGATAGTGGCGTCACTACATAATAGCCAAATAAAACTCCCATAAAGAACAGAATAGAGCTTATAATAATAAAGCCTTTAGCATGCTTACGCTCTTTGCTATGCATAGCGGGAGATACAAATTTCCATACTTCATATATAACATAAGGAAATGCAATTATAAAGCCTGCTGTAATAGAAGTCCAAACGTGAGCAGAGAATTGCCCTCCCATTGTTCTACTTTGTATAGTGAATGGTAATTCTTCAGCACAAAAACCTCCGTCTATTCCTACTAATTGCGATATTTTGCAAAGCATGTGATACGACCAGAAATCTCCTTTACTCGGACCAAATAGTAAGAAATCAAAAATAAAACCTTTAGCAAGAAAAGCACCTCCGGCTGCTATTACTACAGCAAGAAGAGACCTGATAATATGCCAACGAAGTTCTTCAAGATGGTCTAAAAAAGACATTTCTTGATCTTGTGGTTCTGGAGATTCTATACGTTTCATTATAATATTCCTTCTCTAATTAAATTATGTAAATGTACTACACCAGTATACTGTTTATTTTTTACTGCTAAAAGCTGCGTTATTTTGTAAGTTTCCATAATGTCTAATGCTTCGGTTGCTAATGCATCTTCATCAATTGTTTTCGGAGAATTAGACATAATCTCTTTTGCCGTTAAATCTTTAAAACTTTCATTATTTTTAAGCATTCTCCGTATATCTCCATCAGTAATAATACCTATGATAATATCATTTTCTACAACAGCTGTTACGCCTAACATATTTTCAGACATAACAACAAGAACTTCAGTTATTTTAGTATTAGGTAAAACTACTGGTTTTGAGTTTTGTTTTGTAATGTCCTTAACTCGCAAATATAATTTTTTTCCTAAACTACCACCGGGATGGTATTTTGCAAAATCTTTGCTAGAAAATCCTTTCAACTCTAATAAGCATATAGCTAAGGCATCTCCTATAACTAATTGTGCCGTTGTACTGGTGGTTGGTGCTAAGTTATTAGGGCAAGCCTCTTTCTCTACATACGAATTTAATACATAGTCGGATTCTTGGCCTAGAAAAGATTCTTTGTTTGCGGTAATTGCAATTAACAAGTTGTGGAATTCTTTAATAAAAGGAACCAATACTTTAATTTCCGGACTATTCCCACTTTTACTAATGCATAACACAATATCTTCTTTTTGAACAATACCTAAATCTCCATGAATAGCATCAGCTGCGTGCATAAAAACAGCAGGTGTTCCTGTAGAATTTAGAGTGGCTACAATTTTGTTCCCGATTACGGCACTTTTGCCTATCCCCGTAACAATTAGCCTACCTTTTGAATTATAAATAGATTCTATAGCTTTTGCAAACTCAGAATCAATAAGATGTTCTAAATTTGCGATAGCTTCGGCTTCGGTAGCAATTGTTTTTTTTGCTACTTTTAAAATTTTTTGATGAAGTTTCAAATTTGCTATTATTATAAGTTGCAGATACTAAAGAAATACTTATATTTAATTTGCAAATGTATGTAAAATTGTAACACAATTGAATGGGTTTGACGGAATTTGATTTACATAAAGAACTGAAGAAATACTTTGGCTTTAGCCAATTTAAAGGTCTTCAGGAAGACGTTATTAATAGTATTGTAAAAAGAGAAAATACCTTTGTGGTTATGCCAACAGGAGGGGGTAAGTCGTTATGCTACCAACTTCCAGCTCTAATACAAGAAGGAACGGCAATTGTAGTTTCACCACTTATCGCTCTTATGAAAAATCAAGTAGATGCTTTACGAGGTATCTCTTCAGATTACGGAGTGGCACATGTATTAAATTCTTCACTTAATAAAACGGAAGTTAAAAGAGTGAAAGAAGATATTACTAATGGTGTAACTAAATTATTATATGTAGCGCCAGAATCTTTAACTAAAGAGGATTATGTTGAGTTTTTAAAGCAACAGAAAATTTCCTTTTTAGCGATTGATGAAGCACATTGCATTAGTGAGTGGGGTCACGATTTTAGACCGGAATATCGTAATTTAAAAAATATTATAGAGCGTATAGGGAGTAATATTCCAATTATTGCGCTTACAGCTACAGCTACTCCTAAAGTTCAGGAAGATATTCTTAAAAACTTAGGAATACCTAAAGCGACAACATATAAAGCTAGCTTTAACAGACCTAACTTATATTATGAGGTACGACCTAAAACTAAAAACGTAGATGCAGATATTATCCGTTTTGTAAAACAAAACGATGGTAAAAGTGGTATTATTTATTGTTTAAGTCGTAAAAAGGTAGAAGAGTTAGCACAAACACTCCAAGTAAATGGTATTAATGCTATACCTTATCATGCAGGGCTAGATGCTAAAACAAGATCTAAACATCAAGATATGTTCTTGATGGAAGATGTAGATGTTGTTGTTGCTACAATAGCATTTGGTATGGGAATCGATAAGCCTGATGTACGGTTTGTGATTCATCATGATATACCTAAAAGCATAGAAAGCTATTATCAAGAAACAGGACGAGCCGGTCGAGATGGAGGAGAAGGTCATTGTTTAGCATTCTATTCTTATAAAGATATAGAAAAGCTAGAGAAGTTTATGAGTGGTAAACCTATAGCAGAGCAAGAAGTAGGCCATGCACTATTGCAAGATGTTGTAGCTTATGCTGAAACTTCGATCTCTAGGCGTAAATATATTCTTCATTATTTTGGAGAAGATTTTGATGAAAATACAGGAGATGGTGCTTCTATGGATGATAATGTTCAAAATCCTAAAAAACAGCATGAAGCTAAAGAACAGCTAGAACTTTTAATCCAAATAGTTAAAGAAACAGGACAATTATATAAAGCCAAAGAAGTTGTAAAAACGCTTGTAGGTAAAACCAATGCATTAATACTTTCTCATAAAACAGATCAAAATCCATTATTTGGAAAAGGGAAAGATAAAAATGATAATTATTGGATGGCTTTAATACGTCAGGCTTTGGTAGTTGGATATTTGCGTAAAGATATTGAAACCTATGGTGTTATTAAATTAACCCAAAAAGGAGAGCAATATCTTGAAAATCCGGTTTCATTTAGCATGACAGAGGATCATATTTTTGATGAAAATACAGAATCTGTAAAAGTAGTTGCAAAATCGTCTAGCGGAGTAGATAGTCGATTAATAGGAATGTTAAAAGATCTTCGTAAAAAAGTTGCTAAAAAACAAGGAGTTCCACCTTTTGTGGTATTTCAGGATCCTTCTTTAGAAGATATGGCGCTTAAATATCCGGTAGATCTTAAAGAATTAAGTACTATTCACGGTGTAGGTGAAGGAAAAGCAAAGAAATACGGAAAAGAATTCGTGAATTTTATTGCTAAATATGTAGAAGAAAATGAAATTGTTAGACCTGATGATTTAGTTGTTAAATCAACCGGAGCTAATAGTGCTTTAAAACTATATATAATTCAGAGTGTCGATAGAAAATTACCATTAGATGATATTGCTTCAGCTAAGGGAATGTCGATGTCTGATTTTATAAAAGAAATGGAAGCCATTGTTTATAGCGGAACAAAACTTAACATCGATTATTATCTTGAGGATGTTTTAGATGAAGATCAGCAAGAAGAACTCCAGGAGTATTTTTTAGAAGCAGAAACAGATAAAGTAGCCGATGCTTTAGAAGAATTTGATGGCGACTATGATGATGAGGAAATTCGATTATTCCGTATTAAATTTATAAGTGAAGTTGCTAATTAAAAAATCATGAGTTTACTTCAAAATCCTAATAAAAATCAAGCTATAATTTTATTAGTTGTAGGTTTATTTTCGATAGTAATGGCTACATTTTTAAGTCATTTTACCGATTATAATTTTTTAATGGGTAGTATCTATGGTTTTGGTTTTTCTTTTGAATTAATTTCTCTAATTGCTTTAGCTCGTTTAAAATCTAAAAAAATAAACAATCATAAATCATAAATTAATTGAAAATATATAACAAAAAAGGCTTCTTATAAAAATAAGAAGCCTTTTTTATTGCGTTAACTATTGATTTATTTTCCTCCGTTAGCGCGTAAATCTTCAATACAAAGTGGTCCTAAAACTGGAGGTGTTCCTCGTATTTCATCAATTATAGATCCACCAAATTCAAGCGAAGCTCGCATTAAACAATTTTCTTCTGTGCAGTGGTGCTCACTATCCGGGTCTTCATGATCAGATTGTGGATCAGACCCTATATTTACTAAGCCGAATAAATGCCCAAATTCATGAGTAAGTACAGCTGTTTCAATAACACTTATGTCAGGAGCATTTATACGATTAGAGTAATTGTTTATAGTTTCTTTATAAATAACCATTGATGTGTTTCGGTAAGCAGAACCTAAAATAAATCGATTTTCTGTATCATCTTCATTGCTTCCATCAGCAAAATAGATATATACACTAATATCATCTCCTGTATTGTAGAATTCTCGTTCAGAATCTTCAATATCAATAACTTCATTAGAATTGAAAGGAGCATTTTCAGAAGAAGCAACTTCTTTATAGGTTATATTAATTCCGTCAGGTTTATAAGTGCGTTCTTCTAGAAAAGTTTTTAAATTTTCAATAGCACGCTGGGTAGGCGCAAAACCACTAACAAAAACAATCTCTAAATTTAATGAGGTGTAATTAGCATCGCTTAATAAATCGTTAGCTGAATCTCCTAGACTTTTCTTGTTGAGGGATTTATTAATTACTGGTATTTCTGGAGAACTATCACTAGAGCACGAAGCAATTGTAATAGTAAAAAAAACTAGTAAAAAACGAAAGTATATTTTTTTCATTATCAATATGTTGAATATATTTCGGTAAATTTATAAAATTTTTGGCGTTAAGCGAGCTAGATATTCATAATGTGATCCTTCTGTAATACAAGTACAGGTGAATTTATTTTTTTCAGCAGCTAATTTCAATAATTTATAATCTAAATATAGCCAGGGAAAAAGAGTTGATCTTTCGTTTTTATAACTCAAACTGAAATCTATTTCACCTATATAATTATCTTCGGTAGTAGGTAATGAGTCTTCATCATCAATTAAAAAATGAAGATCTGAAGAATCGATTAAAATTTGTCCTCCGGGTTTTAGTAACTCTTTACAGCTTTGAAAAAAATTATCGGTATTAATTAAATTACCAATAATTCCGGTGCCGTTCATTAAAAATAATAGCGTATCGAATTGTTGCGTTTCAGAATAAAAATCTTTTACTTCAGCGTTTTTAACCCCTCGTTTTTTAGCAATTTCTATGGCTCCTTCAGAGGTATCTATAGCTTTAACTGAATATCCCTTTTTTTGAAGATACAACGCATGACTTCCTGCACCACAACCAACATCGAGTATTGAGCCTTTCGCTAGTTTTAAAGCCGATTGTTCTACAACTGGCATATCAGGATAATCCCGAAACAGGTATTCTACAGCAATTTCATCATCATCGAAATCTGGAGAATGTACAGTAATAGGTGTGGTGTCCTTTTCGTAATAAAAGGCTTTCATCGCTTTTCCGAAAATATCATTTTCCTTCATAATCTTTATATATTTGTCCCATGCAGGAAATTTTAAAAGCTCTGCCAGGAATGGCCAAAGATAAGCAGAAGGAAAATAAAAAGTTTTTTTCTAAGCTAAAGAAAAAAACACCTAAGGATCTTGATCTACAAATGCAGGATATGCATGAAGAAGAATTTTCCAGAATCAATTGTTTAGATTGTGCAAATTGCTGCAAAACTACCGGACCTTTATTTACGAATAAAGATATTGAACGGATTAGTAAATTTTTGAAATTGAAACCGCAACAATTTATCGATAAATATTTACGGATTGATGAGGATAAAGACTATGTATTACAACAAGTACCTTGTACATTTTTAGGCCACGATAATTACTGTTTAATTTATGATGTACGTCCAAAAGCTTGTCGAGAATATCCACATACCGACCGAAAAGACTTCCACAAAATATCGAATCTTACTATAAAAAATACGGCAATTTGCCCTGCTGCTTATAATATAGTAGAAGAGATGAAACGAAGAATTAAAGTTTAGTTTCTTTTTAAGGATACAATAAATAGCCTTGGCGCTTTTCTTTAAACTTTTCAAGTCCGGGCTGCCAACTTTTTCGAATTTTTTCTGCTGTTAATCCATTTTCGATTTGTTCTTGTAATTTTTTTGTTCCTGCTAATTTGATGAAGAAGTTAGTAAAGAAATTCGATTTGTTGTTAGTGTTTTTGTAAGCTTTAATAAGCCATTTCAGATTTATTTTATCTAAAAATGCAGTAGTGCTTAAATCTTCACCATAACATTTTACTCCAAGATGTTTTGGATGTTTAGCTCCATGCATCGATTTTGGAGTGTAACTGTATGGAAATAAATCTGGATTTAAGAAAGGAGAACCGTAAACTTGAAATTGTTTATTGGTGCCACGGCCTGCATTAATAGTAGTTCCTTCAAAAAAACATAAACTAGGATAAAGGTTTATAGCTTTATCGTTCGGTAAATTTGGAGAAGGTTTTACTGGTAAACTATATTTTTTATGATGTGTGTAATTATTCATTTTAATGATTTTTAAATCACATTTTATGTGATTTTTTAGCCAGCCTTCACCATTTATCATTTGCGCATATTCACCAATCGTCATTCCATGTACAATAGGAACTGGATGCATTCCGACAAAACTTTTATATTTTTTTTCTAATATTGGTCCGTCTATATAATGTTCATTAGGATTTGGTCGGTCGAAAACTAAAAGCGGAATATTATTTTCTGCGCAAGCTTCCATAACATAATGCAACGAAGAGATATAGGTGTAAAAACGTGCGCCTACATCTTGTAAATCGAAAATAAGAATATCAATATCTTTTAATTGTTCTGGTGTTGGTTTTTTATGACTTCCGTAGAGGGAGATTACGGGTAGTCCTGTTTTCGGATCTTTTCCGTTTGCTATTATTTCACCAGCATCTGCATTTCCTCTAAAGCCATGTTCTGGTGCAAATACTTTTTTTAAATCGACTTGTAAAGCAAGCAGCGAATCTACAAGATGAATATAGTTACCATTTTTTTGTTTAAGTAATGAAGATTGATTGCCTAATAAACCTACTCTTTTATGCTGTAATAAAGGTAAATATTGTTCGGTTTGATTGGCACCAACTTCAATTTCCTTTTCTTTTTTTGAAATAGCTAACTGAGATTCATTAATTTTTTTATCTTTTTTTTCGGACTTAGAATTCGTGTTTCCACAGGAAAGAATTGCTATAAGACTGAATAAAAATGTACTTTTGAAAAACCTAATAATATAGTTAAGCATCTTGAATTTCGAATTTTTTGTAGTTAAGCGCCTAGTTAGCGCTAAAAAATATAAAAGTAGCATTTCCGCACCTATAATAAAAATAGCAATTACTGCTATTGCTATAAGTGTTATTATGATGTTAGTTTCTTTTGCTACTGGTTTAGGATTACAACAAAAAATCCGCGAAAAAATCGCTGCGTTTAATGGGCATATCGTAATTAGTAATTACGATAATAATAGCAGTGAAGTAACCTTAGAACCAATTGATAAAAATCAGGATTTTTATCCCGATTTTAAATCAGTAGAGGGTATTTCTCATGTTCAGGCAGTAGCTACTAAAGCAGGAATTATACGTACTGCAACCGATTTTGAGGGTGTTATTGTAAAAGGAGTAGGCCTAGATTATAATTGGTCCTATTTTAAGGACTTTTTAGTAGAGGGTAGACTGCCGAATTTTAATTCAAAATTAAACGATGAGGTTCTTATTTCTCAGTATTTAGCCAATCGATTACAATTGAAATTAGGCGATAAAATACCTACTTATTTTTTACGAGAAGGTCGAGAAAGGCCTTTAGTAAGAGGTTTTAAAATTGTAGGAATTTATAATTCCGGTTTTCAAGAATTTGATGAATTGTATGTGATTACGGATTTAAGGCATATTCAAAAGTTAAATGGGTGGGAAGATAATCAAGTGGGAAACTTTGAAGTTTTTATTGACGATTTTGATCAGTTAACCGAAAAATGGAAAGAGGTATATTTAAATACCGGATCTTTTTTAGATGCTCAGAATATTTCACAAAAATATTATGGCATTTTTGAATGGCTTTCTCTATTCGATTTTAATATTGCGCTAATTATCGGAATTATGATATTAGTTTCCGGTATAAACATGATAACAGCATTATTAGTTTTAATACTGGAAAGAACACAAATGATAGGTTTGTTTAAAGCTTTAGGAACTACAGATTGGTCAATTAGAAAGATATTTCTTTATAATGCCGGTTATTTAATTTTATTAGGATTGTTTTGGGGGAATCTAATCGGTTTAGGTTTATTGTCTATTCAAAAGTATTACAAATTAATTCCGCTAGATCCCACAAATTACTATGTAAGTGAAGTCCCAATCTATTTAAATTGGGATTATATATTGGCTGTAAATATTGGTACAATTTTACTTTGTATGCTAATGTTGCTAGTTCCGTCTTTGATTATTTCTAAAATATCTCCGGTGAAAGCTATAAAATTCAACTAACTATTAATAGAATCTTTTGAAATTTGGCGTAACGTATATTCATTAGATTTATCATCTTTTTTTATGCGTTTGACAGTAGGATTTATCCATTTTAGTATATTCTCAGAAACTTTAAAACTATCGTTGGCAAGTTTTAAAATAGTTCCATCTTCATTCCAATGGTAGTTTCCCGTTTCCATTTTAATTTCTCCTGCTTCTTTATTATTGTCATTATAATTTTTAATTAGCCGGTAAGTTCCGTCTTCCTTCAATTGTAATTTAACAATAATACCACTACAATCTTCGCAGGGAAGTGTTACTTGGTAACTAGCATTTTGATCCCATTTTTTTTCTGAAGATTTCTGTTGCCATTCAGTTGTAGATTTTTGTTCTTTAGCTTCTTTATCGTTTTTACAAGCACCAGTAGCCAGTAAAGTAAGGATACAAACAAAAATCATTTGTTGTAAAATGAAGTTCTTCATAGCTTAAATTTTTTGCAAAATTAAAATGAAAAACTGGAAAAAAAAATACAAATCTTTCTAAAAAATCGACTTTAGTTTTAATTTTTTTTAAACACTTTCTTGTCGTTGAATTCATAACTTACCCTGTCAAAAAAATATTATGAAATACGTAGAGAACATATTGGGTACCATAGGGAACACTCCTTTGGTGAAAATGAATGTATTAACAAGTGAAATTGAAGCATTAGTATTAGCCAAATATGAAACATTTAATCCCGGCAATTCAGTAAAAGATAGAATGGCTCTTAAAATGGTGGAGGAGGCAGAAGAAAAAGGATTAATAAATAAGGGTGGAACAATAATAGAAGGGACTAGTGGAAACACCGGAATGGGATTAGCTTTAGCAGCTATTGTAAAGGGCTATAAGATGGTTTGTGTATTGTCTGATAAGCAAAGCAAGGAGAAAATGGATATTTTGAAAGCGGTAGGTTGCGAGGTAGTAGTTTGCCCAACAAATGTTGCAGCTGACGATCCGCAAAGTTATTATTCTGTAGCTCGTAAAATGGCAGAAGAAACACCCAATTCATGGTATGTAAATCAGTACGATAATTTAGCCAATTCTAAGGCTCATTACGAAAGTACAGGGCCAGAAATTTGGGAACAAACAGATGGTAAAGTCACACATTTTGTAGCAGGAGTTGGTACCGGTGGAACAATTTCTGGAGTTGGCCGATTTTTAAAAGAGCAAAATCCAAACATAAAAATTTGGGGAATCGATACCTATGGATCAGTTTTTAAAAAATATCATGAAACTAGAGAATTTGATGAAAATGAAATTTATCCGTATACAACAGAAGGTATAGGGGAAGATATTTTACCTAAAAATGTAGATTTTGATGTAATCGATGGATTTACGAAGGTAACCGATAAAGATGCAGCTGTATACACTAGAAGGTTAGCTAAAGAAGAAGGTTTCTTTTTAGGCAACTCTGCTGGTGCAGCGGTTAAAGGTTTATTACAACTAAAAAGTAACTTTTCTAAAGAGGATGTTGTGGTGGTGCTTTTTCATGATCATGGAAGCCGCTACGTTGGGAAAATTTATAATGATGAATGGATGAAAGCCCATGACTTTATGTGAAAAATAGAGATTGTTAACTACTTTTTTTGTTTTATCGACATCTTTTTAGTAGCCTATGGCTATAATAATATTAAAAGACTATTAATTTAATACCATAATTTATGATAAAAAAATACATCGTCTTTTTTGTATTCTTACAAATCTGTATTCCTTCAATAATAATTGCTCAGAACGATTCTTCCCATATGGAAGTTAGTGTAGCAACTAGTAATCCAACCCAAGAAATTAATGATGCAGAAGCTACGGTAAAGGTAAAAGGAGGGACACCACCTTATAAATACAAGTGGAGCCAGAAACAAACACCTTTAGATGCAAGTAGTGCAAATGGACTTATTGAAGGTCTAGAGCAGCAGGTGATTGTAAGTGATGCTAAAGGAAATGAAGTAAAAAAATCTTTCAAAATTAAAGCAAAATCGATTACTGAGGTAGTAAATAGTCGTGTGCAACCAGCTGTAGATTTTTTAGAAGGTATTTTATTTTGGGATCCATTCGAACCATTAGGGGTTTACGATCCTGTAGTGTATACAGAGGAAAGACCAGTTCTTATTCCTGATTTTGATGCAAAAACCGATCAAAAATATACGCTTAAAAACTGGTTGGTTCCAGAAGGCAAAGAGATCAAAAAAGATGAAAAAATAGCAGTTGTTCAGAAAGGGTCAGAAAAGAATATTCCTGTTTATGCCCCTGCACAAGGAACTTTAAAACATGTTGTAGCTAAAGGAGGAGTAATTTTTGATCCAGAAGATAAAACTGATGTAATTGAACAAAATGCTCATCAGTTAGCCAATATTATTTACAACAGCCCGCAGCCTGTTTTGCATCCTAATGGCGACGTTAAAAAAAATAGTATTCCTTTTATTGTAATTTGGCTTATTCTAGGAAGCATCTTTTTTACTATACGCCTTGGTTTTATTAACGTTAGGGGATTTACCCATTCCATAGATCTAGCTAAAGGAAAGTATGATAATCCTGATGCTCCCGGTAGAATTACTCACTTTCAAGCTATGGCAACAGCAGTTTCGGCTACTGTAGGTTTAGGGAATATTGCAGGTGTAGCAGTAGCAATTTCTTTAGGAGGGGCAGGAGCTACATTTTGGATGTTCATAGCCGGATTTTTTGCGATGTCTTTAAAATTTGTTGAATGTACCTTAGGTGTTAAATATAGACATATTAATAAAGAAGGACGAATTTTTGGAGGCCCAATGAATTATTTGCGATATGGTCTTGAAAAAAGAAATATGAAAGGACTTGGTAAAACCCTGGCAATTTTATTTGCAGTATTAGGTGTTGGTGCTTCTTTTGGCGGGGGGAATATGATTCAATCCAATCAAGCTTTTAAAATTGTATCCGATCAAATTCCATTTTTAGAAGGAAATGGATTTTGGTTTGGAATTGGGTTTGCTGTTTTAGTTGGTGTAGTTATTATCGGAGGAATAAAAAGTATTGCTAAGGTAACCGGAAAAGTAGTTCCGTTTATGGCAATAGTTTATATTTTAGGATGTTTTGTAGTAATAGGAACTAATATTGAAAACATAGGAAATGCATTTCATGCAATTTTCGATGGAGCATTTTCTGCTAGTGCAATGAAAGGTGGTTTTATAGGCGTACTTATTGTAGGTTTACAAAGAGCTGCGTTTTCTAGTGAAGCAGGAGTTGGTTCAGCTGCTATTGCACACAGTGCTTCCAAAACTAAAAACCCTATAGCAGATGGGTATACCTCTTTAGTTGAACCATTTATAGATACTATGGTTGTTTGTACAATGACAGCTTTAGTATTAATTTTTACAGGAATGCATGAAGTAGATGGAATGGGAGGAGTAGAGTTAACTGCCGATGCTTTTGGTAGCGTAATTTCTTGGTTTCCGGCCGTATTAGCATTTGCTGTTTTTCTCTTTGCTTTTTCAACTATGGTTTCTTGGTCTTATTACGGAATGCGATCTTGGACGTATCTATTTGGAAGAAGTAAAAAATCAGAATTAATTTATAAAATTATGTTTTTACTTTTTGTAGTTGTAGGGGCATCTGTAAGTTTAGGAGCCGTTCTTAGTTTTTCGGATATGATGATTTTAGCGATGTCTTTTCCTAATATTATTGGTCTTTATGTTATGTCTTCAGAAGTTCGTGCAGATTTAAAAGACTATTTGAAGCGCCTTAGAAATGGTGAGATTTTTATTAATCCTAAATATGAAAATGCCGATTAATTTTTATTCAGTAGCCAACTAAAAATAGTACAATATTCAATATATTTTCTATATAATAAAAGACATAGTTAATTGAAGATCGATACTGTATTAATCAGTAAGTAATATTATATAAAAAGGGGTTCTAAATTTGGAATCCCTTTTATATTTTAAAAATAATTTAAAACATCAATTTATAATAAAATGGGAGGTTGCATTGAAAATGAAGTAACTCTAGCTTTATCACTGTGTAGTATTATATTTTAAGAATCCCTTATCTCATAAGAGCTATAAAATCATTTATTTTTGAATATTAATAATTATTAAAACGATAAAAATCCTTTAGTAATTTGTTTATAGAAAGCATTCTAAAAGTTAAGCTTATGAAATTATTTTATTCTTTTTTATTACTTATAGCTTTTGCCGTAATTAGTATAAGTTGTGGTTCAGGAAGAACAGTAAGTCAATCTAATAAGGAAATGGATACAAATGCAGAATTCAGCTATTTAGCCCTAGGAGATTCATACACAATAGGAGAAAGTGTAACCTATTCACAAAGTTGGCCTGTACAACTTACAGAAAACTTACGAGCTGATGGTTACCGAATGGCAGCTCCAAAAATCATAGCAAATACGGGCTGGACAACAGCAGATTTAATTGCAGCTGTAAATTCGGAAATAAATGTTCAACGAGATTTTGACATTGTTTCTATATTAATAGGCGTTAATAATCAATATCAGAATAAGCCCTTGTCAGAGTTTGAAGAAGAGCTGCATGAAATTTTTAGAAAAGCGATTAATCATTGCAAGACCATGGAAAAAGGTGTCTTTGTTTTAAGTATTCCAGATTATAGAGTAACACCGTTTGGTATGGCACATAGTGATAAAATGGGACGAGATATTGATGCTTTTAATGATGTTATACGCCAAGTTGCTTCTGAATTTAATGTTGATTTCTATAATATTACACCTATTAGCAGAAAGGCAAAAAACAATTCAGATTTAATAGCAGTAGATGATTTGCATCCAAGTGAGCTAATGTATAAATATTGGGTAGATGCAATAGTAGATAATGTTCGTAATAAGTTGCCTAATAAGTAATTAGTTGTGAATTCCGAAATCTTCAGTATATTTAACTATGAAAGAAGATTTCTTACAGTATGTATGGCAATTTCAGCATTTTGAGAAAATGAATCTTAAAACTACTCATGCTGAAACTCTTTCAGTTTTATCTTCAGGATTAAAAAATGTAGATGAAGGTCCGGACTTTTTCAATGCTCGTATAGTTATTGATGATCAACAATGGGCTGGAAATGTGGAGATTCATTTAAAAAGTTCAGATTGGTATGCTCATAATCATCATACCGATATTAATTACGACAATGTTATATTACATGTAGTTTATGAACATGATGCAGAAATTTTCAGAAAAAATGAAGAGGTAATTCCTACTTTGGAGCTCCATAATCGAATCCCATCTAAAGTACTTGAAAAGTATAATTTTTTATTTCAGAAAAATCAAAAATGGATTAATTGTCAGGAGTATTTTTCCAATTTCGATGAATTCTTAATTCAAAGCTGGTTAACCCGTTTGTATATAGATAGGTTAGAAGAGAAATCGAAGCTAATACAAGAGCTTTTGCAACGCTCTAATAATAATTGGAATGCGGTTTTGTTTTATATGTTAGCAAAGAGTTTCGGACTTAATAAAAACGGACAATCCTTTACCAGTATTGTAGAGAGCATCGGTTTTGAAAAAATTCAGAAACTGAAAAACAGTACTTTTCAATTAGAAGCACTTTTATTAGGTCAGGCAGGTTTTCTAGATGATATAGAAAATACAGATTCTTATTATTTAGCACTAAAAAATGAATTTGATTATCTACTGAAAAAATATAAAATACTACATAAAGCGGCTATAAAACCCGTGTTTTTTAGATTACGCCCAAATAACTTCCCGACTATTCGTTTAGTGCAATTAGCTTGTTTATACACTCAAAATAATGCTCTTTTTAATAATTTCATGAACTCTTCATCAGTAAAAGAATTAAAGAAACTGTTTGTGATTAAATTACCTTCTTTTTGGGAAACTCATAATACGTTTAAGAGTGTACATAATAAGAGGACAAAACAATTATCTTCAAATTTTATAAATCTAGTGTTGATAAATGCGGTTATTCCTTTACAGTATGTATATCAAAAACAAAAAGTTATAGGCTACAATGAAGACTTTTTGAGATTAGCACAATCTATACCTATCGAAAATAATAGTGTAGTAAAACAATATCAAAAATTAAAGCCTAGTGTTTTTAAGAATGCGTTACATTCTCAAGGATTATTAAATTTAAAAATAAATTTTTGTGATAAAAACCGCTGTTTTAGCTGTAATTTAGGATTTAGCTTTATTAAAGGGAAATATTAGCTATATTTGGGGTGTGAAAAAGGAAATATACAAATTAAGGTACTTTTTGGAACGACATGGTTTTTATGTGTCTTCTCGTTTAGCAGATAAAATCGGAATGCGAGCAAAGAGTATTCGTTTATTTTTTATTTATGTCACCTTTTTTACATTCGGAATTGGATTCGGAATATATCTAACACTAGCATTTTGGTTAAAGTTAAAAGACTTGGTGTATACCAAAAGAACTTCTGTGTTCGATTTGTAAAAAATTACAAGAATACCCCTTTGAAATAGGGGGTGAGTTATAAAATTAATGTTTTTATTAACATTATGTTTGCATTTTAACGCCTTAAAGTTTGATATAGGCTAAAAAATTAGCATCTTGCTTCGCGTTAAAAATAAATCTAAATTTTAATTGATACAGTTAATTTATGAGAAAGTACTTACTTTCATTTTTAATGCTTATTCCTATAGCATTACTCCAAGCACAAGAATTGGAATTAAAAACAAAAGTTGGAAATCCTTCAAACCTAATTAATGATGGTTTCATTGATGTAAGTGTTAAAGGCGGGACACCACCTTATACATATCAGTGGTCTAACCAAGGTACATCTTTAAAATCTTCTAGAGCTGAAAACTTGACAGAGGGTGTTCCTTACACAGTTAAAGTTTTAGATAGTAAAGGAAATACAGCTACAGCTGAAGCTAAAGTTAAGGCCAAAGCAATTACAGAAAAATTTAATGGGATTTTTACTCCTTTAGTACAAGGTTTAACCAATGTTCTTTTTTGGGATCCATTTGCAGCAATTGGGATTTATGATCCTATTGTGTATTCTGATGTGAAAAAAATAGATACTCCAGGATGGTCAGCTGATGCTGAAGAAAAGTTTGTTCTAAAAAAATGGTTAGTAAAAGAAGGTGCTCATGTTGATAAAGGAGAGGAAATAGCTATTGTTTCTTCAACAAAACAAGAAGATAGACCTGTTTACGCGGATGCCTCAGGTAAATTAGATTATTTAGTTAAAGAAGGAGGAACTATTTATGATTATCAAAACACTGAAGATTTAATTGAAACAGGTGCTCACTTTTTAGCTCAGATAGAATATGATGAACCAGTTATTTTAACTCATCCTAATGGAGATCCACAAACTCATCCAATTCCATTTATTGTAATTTGGTTAGTATTTGGAGCAACATTTTTTACTATAAAAATGGGCTTTATTAATATAAGAGGATTTAAGCATGCTTTTGAGTTAGCAAAAGGGAAATATGATGATCCAAGTGCTCCAGGTACAATTACTCACTTCCAAGCCTTAGCTACTGCAGTTTCTGCTACAGTAGGGTTAGGAAATATTGCCGGGGTTGCGGTTGCCGTATCTTTAGGTGGTGCAGGTGCTACCTTCTGGATGATTATTGCTGGATTGTTGGGAATGTCTTCTAAGTTTGTAGAATGTACATTAGGTGTTAAGTATAGACATATAAATTCTGAAGGCCGTGTTTTTGGTGGTCCTATGAATTATTTACGTTATGGTTTAGAGAAACGAAACATGAAGAGTTTAGGTCGTTTCTTAGCAGGATTTTTTGCCGTTTTAGGAGTGGGAGCTTCTTTTGGAGGAGGTAATATGTTCCAAGCTAATCAATCCTTCGAGATTTTATCAGGTCAGTTTCCTTTACTTCAAGGAAATGGATTTTGGTTTGGTATAATACTAGCCGTACTTGTGGGGGTAGTAATTATTGGCGGTATTAATAGTATTGCTAAAGTAACAGGAAAGATTGTTCCGGTAATGGCTGCAGTATATATTATTGGTGCTTTTATAGTTATCGGAATTAATATTGAAAATATAGGTCCTGCTTTTTCAGCAATTTGGGATGGAGCATTTAGTCCTTCTGCTTTAAAAGGTGGGGTAATTGGAGTTTTAATTGTTGGTTTCCAACGTGCAGCTTTCTCTAATGAAGCTGGTGTAGGTTCAGCAGCAATCGCACATAGTGTGGTAAAAACTAACAATCCACCTTCTGAAGGTTTTGTTGCTTTATTAGAGCCATTTATCGATACGGTTGTGGTATGTACTTTAACTGCATTGGTTCTTATTTTTACCGGCATGCATGAAGTAGAAGGAGTGGGAGGAACTCAATTAACTTCAGATGCATTTGCTAGTGTTATAGATTGGTTCCCTTATGTGCTTTCAGTAGCTGTTTTCTTATTTGCTTTTTCAACAATGATTTCTTGGTCTTATTACGGAATGAGAGCTTGGACGTTCCTTTTCGGAAAAAGTAAAAAAACAGAATTAGTGTATAAAGTTTTCTTTTTAGTATTTGTAGTTATTGGTGCCTCAATTAGTTTAGGCGCTGTATTAGATTTTTCTGATATGATGATTTTATCAATGTCTTTTCCTAATATTATAGGTCTTTATATTATGAGTGGAGAAGTTAGAAACGATCTTCGTGAATACCTTAGATTATTAAAATCTGGACAATTATTTACTAAAGACGGGAAGCCAAAGGTGACTATGCAATAAGATATAAATAATGAAATTTTTAAAATCCCATTTCGTTTTCAATAACAGTGAACGGAATGGGATTTTTGTTTTAATAGTACTCATTATTATAATTCAAATTCTTTATTTTTTCTACCCATTTCAAAATACAGAGACCTATTCTAATACTTCTAACCCGGAAGTTGAAAAATTCCAGAAGGATTTAGATAGTATTCATTTACTTCAACAACAAAAAAAGGATACTATATTTCCTTTTAATCCTAATTTTTTAACCGATTACAAAGCGTATCGTTTAGGCTTGTCTTTGACTGAAATAGATCGTTTAAAAGTATTCCGCGATAAGGGAAAATGGATAAATTCAGCTGAAGATTTTCAGCAAGTAACTCAAATATCAGATTCTTTACTTCAACTATTAATTCCTTATTTTAAGTTTCCAGATTGGGTGCGAAAAGTGGTTCCTAAAAAAGTCAATTCAAAATCGAAAAAATTAGATATTAATACCGCGACAATTCAAGATTTAAAAAAAGTTAAAGGTATAGGAGATAAGCTTTCAGCTCGAATTATACGCTATCGAAACAAACTAGGTGGTTTTAGAGGTGCAATTCAGTTTAAAGAGATTTACGGATTAAATTCAGAAACAAGAAAGCGTTTAATTACTAAATTTGATGTTTTTAAAACTGATTTTCAAAAACAAAATTTAAATACGATTAGTCTAATTGATTTAGCCGAAATTCCATATTTTGATTATGAATTAGCAAAATCGGTAATTACTTTTAGAAAATTGCACGAAGGCATAAAATCCTTTGAAGAATTATCGAAAATCGATTCTTTTCCTGCTTCAAAAATAGAAGCGATTCAGCTTTATTTATATATTGAATAATTTTTAGAAAATAAAAATGACATCGTAATTTTAGTTGTTTTTGTGATGCTATTTCTAAAAAATGAATTTAATTTAGCGGTATTTTTCAATTAAGAGCCATACGCTTATAATATATAATACTTAATGAGCAACATGTATTTTACAGAAGAGCACAATCTTTTTAGAGCAAGTTTTAAAGAATTTCTACAAAAAGAGGTAGTACCACATATCGATAAATGGGAAGAAACCGGTAAAATAGAACGTTTTATCTGGAAGAAATTTGGAGAAATGGGGTATTTCGGGATTATGCAATCTGAAAATTATGGAGGATTAAATCTCGACTTTTTTTACACTGTAATTTTTTTAGAAGAGTTACAAAAAATAAATTCTGGTGGATTTGCTGCTGCTATATGGGCTCATGCTTATTTGGCGATGACGCATGTTAAAGCAGAGGCAGACGAAAATTTAAAAAAGAAATATTTAGAGCCAAGTATAGCAGGGGAGAAGATAGGATGTTTATGTGTTTCGGAACCTGTAGGCGGCTCTGACGTTGCCAATATGCAAACTACAGCTGTTAAAGAAGGCGATTATTATATATTAAACGGTTCAAAAACATTTATCACAAATGGTGTATATGCCGATTATATGGTAGTTGTAGCTAAAACTTCGCCAGGGCTTAAAAATAAAGGTATGAGTGTTTTTATTGTAGATGCTAATCAGGAAGGAATTAATGCTACTAAATTAAATAAGTTGGGATGGAGAGCATCTGATACTGCTGAAATAGCTTTTGATAATGTAAAAGTACCTACTGAAAATTTAATAGGAGAGGAAGATAAAGGCTTTTACTATGTTATGCAACATTTTGCTATGGAACGCTTGATAATGGGGATTAATGCTCATGCTCGTGCTGAATTTGCCTTAGATTATGCTATTAATTACATGAATGAGCGAGAAGCTTTCGGGAAGAAAATAAAGCAGTTCCAAGCACTTCGCCATAAAGTAGCCGATTTGGCTAGTGAAGTGACAATGGTAAAAGAATTTAATTACACTATTTCAAAACGTTTAAATGATGGCGAATATGTAGTTAAAGAAGCGAGCATGTCTAAATTATTAAGCACTAAAATTGCAGATAGTGTAATCTACGATTGTTTGCAGCTTTTAGGAGGCTATGGGTACATGGAAGATTACCCATTAGCTAGAATGTATAGAGATAGTCGTTTAGGTCCGATAGGAGGAGGTACTTCTGAAATATTAAGAGAGATTATAGCAAAAATGGTTTTAGATAAAAAAGAATATAAGCCAGCTACATAAATTACTAATAAATATAATTTTATTAAATAAAAGTAGAATTTAGTATTGCTGTAAAGAATAAAATATATATTTTTGCAGCCTAATTTTTAAAGAAAGGAGGTTACGCTATGTTAATTATACCAGTTAAAGACGGAGAGAATATAGATAGAGCGCTTAAGCGTTTCAAACGAAAGTTTGATAAAACAGGAGTTATGAAAAGGCTAAGAGGCGGTCAGCATTTTACAAAGCCGTCTGTTGAACGTAGAGCGCAAGTCCAAAAAGCGCAATATATTCAGCATTTAAGAGATCAGGAAGATATCTAAATCTTTCAATCCTTTCTTTAATAGAATATAGAGGAAGTTCAAAAGTTTTAATAGCTTTTGTAAAACATATAACTGTTGGCTAGCTAAGTTTACTAACTTTGTGAGTCAACAGTTTTTTTATGCTTATTACTCAATTTATAGATTATCTACGCTTAGAGAAAAATTATTCTACGCATACTACTAAAGCGTATACCGATGATATTCTTTCATTTCAAAACTACCTTCTTGAAGAGTTTGAAACAGATTCACTTACTGAGGTTTCTTATTCAGAAATACGACAATGGATTGTGTTTTTATCGGATAACAAGTATTCAAACCGAACTATAAATAGAAAAATAGCTTCTCTAAAGGCATTTTATAAGTTTTTAGAAAAGGTGGAGAGTGTAGAACATTCACCGCTACTCAAGCATCGCTCTTTAAAAATTCCAAAAAAAATTCAAGTTCCTTTTTCAGAAAAAGAAATGTTGCTTGTTTTTGAAGAATTAACAGGAACAACTTTTAAAGAAATACGTGATCGCTTAGTGATTGAATTATTTTATGCTACAGGAATACGGCGGTCAGAATTAATAAATCTAAAGTTAGATTCGGTAGATTTTAGTTCTGGTACTTTAAAGGTATTAGGTAAAAGAAATAAAGAACGAATTATTCCAATAATTACTCAAGTAGTACAAACATTAAAAGATTACCTAAAAGTTCGGGATACTGTGATTATTGATTCTGAAGCAGCTGGATATTTAATTTTAACGAATAAAGGAGCAAAACTCAATGAAAGTTTTGTTTATAGGTTAATAAATCGTTATTTTAGTAAAGCGTCTGTTAAATTAAAAAAGAGTCCACATATATTAAGGCACTCATTTGCAACGCATTTATTAAATCGAGGTGCAGATTTAAACGCTGTAAAAGAATTATTAGGACATACAAGTTTGGCCGCCACACAAGTTTATACCCATACTAATATGGCTGCTTTAAAAAATGTTTATAATAAATTGCATCCTCGAGGTAATAAAAAATGATTATGAGCCCTTTATTTAATTAAATTTTAGTCTTATGAAAGTAAATGTGCAGTCTGTAAATTTTAAAGCTGATCAACAACTTGTTGATTTTATTCAGAAGAAATTAGATAAATTAGAGAACTTTTATAGTAAGGTAGTTTACGCAGATGTTTATTTAAAAGTCCAAAAAACTAGTGAGAAAGAAAATAAAATTACAGAAATTTTATTGAGTATTCCAGGTGATGATTTAATAGTGAAAAAGACTTGTAAGAAGTTCGAAGAGTGTGTGGATGAGTCTGTTAAGTCTTTGCAGAGACAATTGATAAAAAAGAAAGAAAAACAGAAAGTTGTTTCTTGATGAAAAAAAGTTGGAGAAATATTTTGTGAAAGGAATATTTTGTATACATTTGCAGTCCGTTAGAAATAGCGGGCTTTTTTATTGAAAGTGTTGCCGATGTAGCTCAGCTGGCTAGAGCAGCTGATTTGTAATCAGCAGGTCGTGGGTTCGAGTCCCTCCATCGGCTCTTTGAAATATTGAATCCGGAAGCTTTTAATTTGATTTAAAATTAAATTAAAAAAAATTCAAAAAAGCTTTGGATGGTGTTATAAAAATGCTTTAATTTGCATCCGGAAAAAATACCATCATAAGGCTAGCCTTCGGGTTTTAGTTCTATGAAATAATGGTGTTGTAATTCTGAAAAATTAAAAAGGGGAGATACTCAAGCGGCCAACGAGGACAGACTGTAAATCTGTTGGTTTTACCTTCGCAGGTTCGAATCCTGCTCTCCCCACAGATTAGAATAAAAATTTAATTATAAGCGGGAGTAGCTCAGTTGGTAGAGCGTCAGCCTTCCAAGCTGAATGTCGCCGGTTCGAACCCGGTCTCCCGCTCTTTTAAATTACTTTAAATTTAGAATATCCGTAAGCTTAATTTGGCTTATGGTTTTTTATGTTTATGGTGGTTTCGTTTAACGGCCGACGTAGCTCAGGGGTAGAGCGTTTCCTTGGTAAGGAAGAGGTCACGAGTTCAAATCTCGTCGTTGGCTCTTGTTTGTGTAAAATTGAACACTAATATATAACTAAGATTAAATAAGTATTAATTATGGCAAAGGAAACTTATGATCGTTCCAAACCGCACCTTAATATTGGTACTATTGGGCACGTAGATCACGGAAAAACTACTTTAACTGCAGCGATAACAAAAGTATTGGCAGATGCTGGGTATTCAGAAGCTAGTGCTTTTGATCAAATTGATAACGCACCTGAAGAAAAAGAGAGAGGTATTACAATTAACTCTTCTCACGTAGAATATGCTACAGCAAACCGTCACTACGCTCACGTTGACTGTCCTGGTCACGCCGATTATGTGAAAAATATGGTAACTGGAGCAGCTCAGATGGATGGCGCTATTTTAGTTGTTGCTGCGACTGATGGTCCTATGCCGCAAACACGTGAGCATATACTTCTTGGTCGTCAGGTTGGTATTCCTAGAATTGTAGTTTTCTTGAATAAAGTTGACTTGGTAGATGATGAGGAGTTATTGGAATTAGTAGAAATGGAAGTTAGAGATTTGCTTTCTTTTTACGAGTATGATGGTGATAATGGTCCTGTGATTTCAGGTTCTGCATTAGGAGCTCTTGAAGGAGATGATAAATGGACTAAGTCTGTTTTAGATCTTATGGAAGCTGTAGATAGCTGGATCGAATTGCCTCAACGTGATGTTGAAAAAGATTTCCTTTTACCTGTGGAAGATGTATTTTCTATTACTGGTCGTGGTACAGTAGCAACTGGTCGTATTGAAACTGGTGTTGCTAATACTGGAGATCCTGTAGAGATTATTGGTATGGGAGCTGGTAAATTGAACTCTACTATTACTGGAGTAGAAATGTTCCGTAAAATATTAGATAGAGGTGAAGCTGGTGATAATGTAGGTCTTCTTTTAAGAGGTATTGAGAAAACTCAGATTTCTAGAGGTATGGTAATTACTAAGCCTGGGTCTGTAACTCCTCATGCTAAATTTAAGGCGGAGGTTTATATCCTTAAAAAAGAAGAAGGTGGACGTCATACTCCATTCCATAACAACTATCGTCCTCAATTTTACGTACGTACAACTGACGTGACTGGTACTATCAGTCTTCCTGATGGAATCGAAATGGTAATGCCAGGTGATAACCTTACAATTACTGTAGATTTGATTCAAGCAATCGCAATGAATGTTGGTTTACGTTTCGCTATCCGTGAAGGTGGTAGAACTGTAGGTGCTGGACAGGTTACTGAAATTTTAGACTAATTATAGTTTATAAATAAATTAAAAGTGTCCTGATTAAAAAGGACACTTTTTCATACGGGTTTAGCTCAGTTGGTAGAGCACTGGTCTCCAAAACCAGGTGTCGGGAGTTCGAGCCTCTCAACCCGTGCTAATACTATTGAAAAATGGCAGGAATTGTTAATTACATATCAGAATCTTATAACGAATTAAGAAACCATGTTACCTGGACAAGTTGGCCTGAAGCTCAGAGGTTGACAATTATAGTAGCAGTCTTCTCAATTTTATTTTCTTTAGCTATATGGGGTGTGGATAGTTTATTTCATTCCGTTATTGAAAGATATTTTGAATGGGTAAAATCTTAATTAGGTAATGGCAGAAGGTAAAGATAAAAAATGGTATGTTGTTCGTGCCGTTAGTGGTCAAGAGAATAAAGTCAAAGAATATATAGAGCGTGAAATTTCTCATTTAGGGATGGAAGATTGGATAGCTCAGGTGTTAGTGCCTACTGAAAAAGTTGTTCAAATTCGGAATGGGAAAAAAATAAATAAAGAGCGTGTTTTCTTTCCTGGGTATATCATGATTCAAGCTAATATTGGAGGTGAAGTACCACACATCATAAAAGGAATTAATGGAGTTATAGGATTTTTAGGGGAAACAAAAGGAGGAGATCCTGTTCCTTTAAGGCAATCTGAAGTAAATAGAATGTTAGGGAAAGTTGATGAATTATCTGTTAAAACAGAGAATGTAGCTATTCCTTTTACAGTTGGTGAAACTATAAAAGTGATCGATGGTCCTTTTAACGGTTTTAATGGAACTGTAGAAAAAGTAAACGAAGAAAAGCGTAAACTTGAAGTTATGGTGAAAATTTTCGGTCGTAAAACACCGTTGGAATTGAGCTATATGCAAGTTGAAAAAGTATAATTGTTACTAATTTTTTTGATGGTTTTTTTAAAGCTTCCACTCTAATAAAACTGTCCCTAAAAATTTAAAAAATGGCAAAAGAAGTAAGTAAAGTTGTAAAACTACAAGTTCGCGGAGGTGCTGCTAACCCTTCACCACCAGTTGGACCTGCTTTGGGTGCTGCCGGAGTGAATATCATGGAATTTTGTAAACAATTCAATGGTAGAACTCAAGACAAACAAGGAAAAGTATTGCCTGTAGCAATTACGGTGTATTCAGACAAATCTTTTGATTTTGTTATTAAAACACCACCAGCAGCAGTACAGTTAATGGAAGCAGCAAAAACCAAAAAAGGATCAGGCGAGCCTAACCGAAAAAAAGTTGCGAGTGTATCTTGGGATGATGTAAAAGCTATAGCTGAAGATAAAATGCAAGATTTGAATGCTTTTACAGTTGAATCTGCTATGAAAATGGTTGCAGGTACAGCACGTTCAATGGGAATTACCGTAAAAGGTGATGCACCGTTTTAATCCAAAAAGATTTAGAGAAAATGGCAAAATTGACTAAAAAGCAAAAAGAAGCTCAGTCGAAATTAGAGAAAGGTAAACTTTATTCTGTAGCAGAAGCTTCAGCGTTAGTGAAAGAAATATCTAAAGAAAACTTTGATGCTTCTGTGGATTTGGCGGTTCGTTTGAATGTAGATCCTCGTAAGGCTAACCAAATGGTTAGAGGGGTAGTAACATTACCTCACGGAACTGGTAAAGATGTAAAAGTATTAGCTTTGGTTACTCCAGATAAGGAAGAAGAAGCTAAGAATGCAGGAGCAGATTATGTTGGGCTAGATGAATACCTTGAAAAAATAAAAGGAGGCTGGACAGACGTAGATGTGATTATTACTATGCCTAGTGTTATGGGAAAACTTGGACCTTTAGGACGTGTTCTTGGGCCAAGAGGTTTAATGCCTAACCCAAAGACTGGTACAGTAACTATGGATATCGCTAAAGCTGTTGCAGATGTAAAAGCTGGTAAAATCGATTTTAAAGTTGATAAAACTGGTATTGTACATGCAGGAATTGCAAAAGTATCTTTTGATGCTGATAAAATTGCTGGAAATGCAAAAGAATTATTAACTACGCTTGTAAAGCTAAAACCTCAGGCAGCTAAAGGAGTGTATATTTCAAGTATATATTTGGCTAGCACAATGGGTCCTGGTATAGCTATAGATACAAAAAGGTTTACTGAGCAATAATAAGGTATTATGACAAGAGAAGAAAAATCAAAAGTAATAAAAGATTTAACTGCCCAGTTAGCTGAAACTTCAATTATCTATTTAGCAGATATCTCAGGTTTAGATGCTGGAACAACTTCTAATTTACGTAGAGCTTGTTTTAAAGCAAATGTAAAGCTGGCTGTAGTTAAAAATACATTGCTTGCTAAAGCTATGGAAGCTACTGATAAAGATTTCGGTGAACTTCCGTCTACTTTAAAAGGCAATACCTCAATAATGATTGCTGAAACTGGTAATGCTCCAGCTAAAGTAATCAAGGAATTCAGAAAGAAAAATGATAAACCACTTCTAAAAGGTGCTTTCGTAGATGAAGCTATCTATGTTGGAGATGATTATTTAGAAACACTTTCTAATATCAAATCTAAAGAGGAAGTTATTGGAGATATCATTGGATTACTTCAATCACCTGCTAAAAACGTTGTTTCTGCACTTAAATCTAGTGGTGGTAAACTTGCAGGTATTTTAAAAACACTTTCTGAAAAAGAAGATTAATACGCACTTTTTAATAATAAATTTTACAAAACTTTTTTAAAACGATAGAAAATGGCAGATTTAAAAGAATTCGCAGAACAGTTAGTTAACTTAACGGTTAAAGAAGTAAATGAGTTAGCTGATATATTAAAAGAAGAATACGGTATCGAGCCTGCTGCTGCTGCTGTAGCTGTAGCTGGTGGAGCTGCTGCTGGTGGTGAAGATGCTGAAGAAGAGCAAACAGAATTTGATGTAATTCTTAAAGCTCCAGGAGGTTCTAAACTTGCTGTAGTTAAATTAGTGAAAGAATTAACAGGACTAGGTCTTAAAGATGCTAAAGAATTAGTAGATGGAGCTCCTAAAGCTGTTAAAGAAGGAATAGCTAAAGACGAAGCAGAAGCTTTAAAAACTCAATTAGAAGAAGCTGGAGCTGAGGTTGAGCTTAAATAAGCTTGACAAAGCAATATTATTTAGGTTTAGACCTTAGGATACAATCCTAAAGGTCTAAACCCTTTTGCGTATATATAGCTAATGCTATTTCGCGACCATTTTTTATTTTAATTATAATCCGTCCATTGATGTTAGCAAAGCAAACTGAAAGGTTGAGTTTCTCTTCTGTAAAGAATATGCCTGATTATCCAGATTTTTTGGATATTCAGATAAAGTCTTTTCAGGATTTCTTTCAATTAGAAACAAAATCAGAAGAGCGTGGAAATGAAGGACTTTACAATACCTTCCTTGAGAATTTCCCAATTACGGATACCCGTAATCAATTTGTATTAGAGTTTTTAGATTATTTTGTAGATCCGCCAAGATACTCTATCCAAGAGTGTATTGAAAGAGGGCTTACCTATAGTGTTCCTCTTAAGGCTAGGTTGAAATTGTATTGTACCGATCCAGAGCACGAAGATTTTGAAACTATAGTTCAAGATGTTTATCTTGGAACTATACCTTACATGACCCCAAGTGGTACTTTTGTTATAAACGGAGCAGAGCGTGTTGTTGTATCACAATTACACCGTTCTCCTGGTGTTTTCTTTGGACAATCTTTCCATGCAAATGGAACTAAATTATATTCAGCCAGAGTAATTCCTTTTAAAGGTTCTTGGATTGAATTTGCTACCGATATTAATAGCGTAATGTATGCTTATATCGATAGAAAGAAAAAATTACCCGTAACTACTCTTTTCAGAGCCATCGGTTTTGAAAGAGATAAAGATATCTTAGAAATTTTTGACCTTGCAGAGGAAGTAAAAGTTTCTAAAAGCGGATTGAAAAAAGTTTTAGGTAGAAAACTAGCTGCCCGTGTACTTAATACATGGTATGAAGATTTTGTAGATGAAGATACAGGAGAAGTAGTTTCTATTGAACGTAACGAAATAGTTTTAGATAGAGATACCGAGTTAGATAAAGATCATATTGAAGAGATTTTAGAAACTGGTACTAAAACAATTCTATTACATAAAGAAGATAATTCTACTGGAGATTATGCAATTATTCACAATACATTGCAGAAAGATCCAACGAACTCAGAGAAAGAAGCAGTAGAGCATATCTACCGTCAGCTTCGTAATGCAGAACCGCCAGATGAAGAAACTGCTCGTGGAATTATCGATAAATTATTCTTTTCAGACCAACGTTATAGCTTAGGTGAAGTTGGTCGTTACAGAATGAATAAAAAATTAGGTCTTGATATTGGAATGGATAAGCAAGTGCTTACCAAAGAAGATATTATTACTATTATAAAATATTTAATTGAGTTAATTAACTCAAAAGCTGAAATTGATGATATTGATCACTTATCTAACCGTCGTGTTAGAACTGTAGGGGAGCAATTATCACAACAATTTGGTGTTGGTCTTGCACGTATGGCTCGTACTATCCGTGAGAGAATGAATGTTAGAGATAACGAGGTATTTACTCCTATCGATCTTATTAACGCTAAAACTTTATCTTCCGTTATTAATTCATTCTTTGGTACCAATCAGCTTTCTCAGTTTATGGATCAAACAAATCCATTAGCAGAGATTACACATAAACGTCGTCTTTCAGCATTAGGACCTGGTGGTCTTTCTAGAGAAAGAGCAGGTTTTGAGGTACGTGATGTTCACTATACTCACTACGGAAGATTATGTCCTATTGAAACCCCTGAAGGTCCAAACATTGGTCTTATTTCATCACTTTCAGTTTATGCCAAAGTTAATGGAATGGGCTTTATCGAAACACCTTATAGAACAGTTTCAGAAGGAAAAATCAATGTAAATGAAGAACCTTTCTATTTAAGTGCTGAAGAAGAAGAAGGTAAGAAAATAAGTCAAGCCAATATTCCATTACGAGAAGATGGAACAATGGATTCTGAAAAAGTAATTGCTCGGATGGAAGGTGACTTCCCGGTAGTAGATCCTAAAGAAATCGATTATACAGATGTTGCACCTAACCAAATTTCGTCAATTTCTGCTTCACTTATTCCATTCTTGGAACATGATGATGCGAACCGTGCATTGATGGGGTCTAACATGATGCGTCAAGCAGTTCCTTTATTACGTTCAGATTCTCCAATTGTTGGAACAGGTCTTGAAAGAAGAGTTGCAACAGATTCTCGAGTATTAATTAATGCTGAAGGTGCTGGTGAAGTAGAGTATGTAGATGCTCAAAAAATTACCATAAAATACGATCGTACTGACGAGCAGCGTATGGTAAGTTTTGATACTGATTCTGTAACTTACAACCTTATTAAGTTTAGAAAAACCAACCAAGGTACTTCTATTAACCTAAAACCAATTGTAAGTGTTGGTGATAGAGTTGAAAGAGGTCAAGTGCTTTGTGAAGGTTATGCAACAGAAAAAGGTGAATTAGCTTTAGGGCGAAATATGAAAGTAGCCTTTATGCCTTGGAAAGGGTATAACTTTGAGGATGCGATTGTAATTTCTGAAAAAGTAGTTAGAGATGATATTTTTACATCTGTACACATTGATGAATACTCTTTAGAAGTTAGAGATACTAAATTAGGTAACGAAGAGCTTACTAACGATATTCCAAATGTTTCTGAAGACGCTACTAAAGAGTTGGATGAAAACGGAATGATCCGTGTAGGTGCTGAAGTTAAACCTGGTGATATTTTAATTGGGAAAATTACTCCAAAAGGAGAAAGTGATCCAACTCCAGAAGAAAAATTATTGCGAGCTATTTTTGGTGATAAAGCTGGAGATGTAAAAGATGCTTCATTAAAAGCTTCTCCATCTTTAAGTGGAGTTGTAATTAATAAGAAACTTTTTGCTAGAGCAATAAAAGATAAACGTAAAAGAGCACAAGATAAAGAGCAAGTAGCTGCTTTAGATAAAAAATACGAAGCTAAATTTTCGGTTTTAAAATCTCAGTTAATTGATAAGCTTTTTGCTATTGTAGGTGGGAAAACTGCACAAGGTGTTCAAAATGATTTAGGAGAAGAAGTTTTACCAAAAGGTAAAAAATATACTCTTAAAATGTTAAATTCTGTAGATGATTATACACACTTAACACAAGGCGTATGGACTACAGATGATCACACAAATGCATTGGTTGCCGATCTTTTACACAACTATAAAATTAAAGAGAACGATCTTCAAGGGAACTTAAGAAGAGAGAAATTTACAATTTCCGTAGGAGATGAGCTTCCTTCTGGTATTTTGAAACTTGCTAAGGTTTACATTGCAAAAAAACGTAAATTAAAAGTAGGAGATAAAATGGCAGGGCGTCACGGTAACAAAGGTATTGTTGCTCGTATTGTTCGTCAGGAAGATATGCCGTTCTTAGAGGATGGAACACCGGTAGATATTGTATTGAATCCACTTGGAGTACCTTCTCGTATGAACATCGGTCAGATTTACGAAACTGTATTAGGATGGGCTGGATTGAAACTTGGTAAAAAGTATGCTACTCCAATTTTTGATGGTGCTACTTTAGAGCAAATTAATGAGTTAACCGATGAAGCTGGAATTCCAAGATTTGGACATACTTACCTTTATGATGGTGGTACTGGAGACCGTTTTGACCAAAGAGCTACTGTAGGTGTTATCTACATGCTTAAACTAGGTCACATGATTGATGATAAGATGCATGCTCGTTCAATAGGACCATACTCTCTTATTACTCAGCAGCCTCTAGGTGGTAAAGCTCAGTTTGGTGGTCAGCGTTTTGGTGAGATGGAGGTTTGGGCTCTTGAGGCATATGGTGCTTCAAGTACCTTACGTGAAATCTTAACAGTTAAATCTGATGATGTGATAGGAAGGGCTAAAACTTACGAGAGTATCGTAAAAGGAGAGCCTATGCCAGAACCAGGATTACCTGAATCTTTCAATGTATTAATGCATGAGTTAAAAGGTTTAGGACTGGATTTAAGATTAGAAGAATAAAAAGCTGTTTCTCGGAATGCCTTTAAAAAGGTATTCCGAATTTCAGTATTATCAATATAATTAGATAGCAGCATTTATTATGGCTAGAAATAATGATAAGAATACAGTACAGAGATTTAATAAAATCTCTATCGGTTTAGCTTCTCCAGAGTCTATCTTAGCAGAATCTCGTGGTGAAGTTTTAAAACCGGAAACTATCAATTATCGTACGCATAAACCAGAGCGTGACGGATTGTTCTGTGAGCGTATTTTTGGTCCTGTAAAGGATTATGAATGTGCCTGTGGAAAATATAAAAGAATACGATACAAAGGAATTGTTTGTGATCGTTGTGGTGTAGAAGTTACAGAAAAGAAAGTTCGTAGAGATCGCGTTGGGCATATCAATTTGGTAGTTCCTGTAGCTCATATCTGGTATTTCCGTTCTTTACCTAACAAAATAGGTTATTTATTAGGTTTACCGTCTAAGAAATTAGACATGATTATTTACTACGAACGTTATGTAGTAATACAACCTGGTAACGCTAAGAATGAGAATGGAGAGCATTTAAAGAAAATGGATTTCTTAACTGAAGAAGAATATTTAGATATATTAGATGAGCTTCCTCAAGAAAATCAATATTTAGAAGATAGCGATCCAAATAAATTTATCGCTAAAATGGGAGCAGAGTGTCTAATTGAGATTCTTAAAAGAATCGATTTAGATGAGCTTTCATACGAATTAAGACATAAAGCAAATAACGAAACTTCAAAACAACGTAAAACAGAAGCTTTAAAGCGTTTACAAGTTGTAGAATCACTTCGTGATGCAAACAAAAACCGTGAGAATTTACCGGAATGGATGATTATGAAAGTAATCCCGGTTATTCCACCAGAATTAAGACCTCTTGTGCCTTTAGATGGTGGGCGTTTTGCTACTTCAGATCTTAACGATCTTTACAGAAGGGTAATCATCCGTAACAACCGTTTGAAGCGTTTAATGGAAATTAAGGCTCCGGAAGTAATTTTACGTAATGAAAAACGTATGCTTCAGGAATCTGTAGATTCATTATTAGACAACACAAGAAAATCTTCAGCAGTAAAAACTGATTCTAACCGTCCTCTTAAATCTCTTTCAGATTCATTGAAAGGTAAACAAGGGCGTTTTCGTCAAAACTTACTTGGTAAGCGTGTAGATTATTCAGCGCGTTCAGTAATTGTTGTAGGGCCTGAATTGAAAATGTTCGAGTGTGGTCTTCCAAAAAATATGGCGGCTGAGCTTTACAAACCTTTCGTAATTAGAAAATTAATTGAAAGAGGAATTGTAAAAACAGTAAAATCTGCTAAGAAAATAATAGACAAAAAAGAGCCTGTTGTATGGGATATTTTAGAAAATGTTCTTAAAGGACATCCTGTATTACTTAACCGTGCTCCTACGCTTCACCGTCTAGGTATTCAGGCATTTCAACCTAAACTAATCGAAGGTAAAGCAATACAATTACACCCATTAGCATGTACGGCATTTAATGCTGATTTTGATGGGGATCAAATGGCGGTTCACTTACCGTTAGGTCCAGAAGCTATTTTAGAAGCTCAATTATTAATGTTGGCTTCTCATAATATCTTGAACCCTGCAAATGGTTCTCCTATTACTGTACCTTCTCAGGATATGGTATTGGGTCTGTATTATATGACCAAACTTAAAAAATCTACAGAAGAAGAAAAAGTTGCAGGAGAAGGACTTACATTCTATTCTGCTGAGGAAGTAGTTATTGCTTACAATCAGAAACGAGTAGATTTAAATGCTCCAATAAAGATTAGAGCAAAAGATTATAATGACGAAGGAAAGCTAGTTTATCAAATTATTGATAGTACAGTAGGTAGAGTTTTATTTAATGAAACTGTACCAGAGGTTGCCGGATATATTAATGAAGTATTGACCAAAAAATCGCTTCGTGAAATTATCGGTAAAATTTTAAGAATTACAAGTGTTCCTGAAACATCAGAATTCTTAGATAAAATTAAATCTCTTGGTTATGGATTTGCATTCCGTGGTGGATTATCTTTCAGTTTAGGTGATATTATTATTCCTGCGGAAAAACAAGGAATGATTGATGAAGCCAATGAGCAAGTAGAAGGTATTATCGGTAACTATAATATGGGGCTTATTACAAATAATGAGCGTTATAATCAGGTTATTGATATCTGGACATCAACAAATGCCAGCCTTACCGAATTAGCAATGAAGCGTATTCGTGAAGATAAGCAAGGATTTAACTCGGTATTCATGATGCTTGATTCTGGTGCTCGTGGATCTAAAGAACAGATTCGTCAGTTAACCGGTATGCGTGGTTTGATGGCTAAGCCTAAAAAATCGAACTCTGGTGGAGGTGAAATTATTGAAAATCCAATTCTTTCTAACTTTAAAGAAGGTCTTTCAATTCTTGAATACTTTATCTCGACTCACGGTGCTCGTAAAGGTCTTGCCGATACCGCATTAAAAACTGCTGATGCAGGTTATTTAACGCGTCGTTTGGTAGATGTTTCACAGGATGTAATTGTGAATGAAGAAGATTGTGGAACATTACGTGGAGTAGAAGTAAAAGCATTAAAGAAAAACGAAGAAATTGTAGAGTCTTTAGGTGAAAGAATTTTAGGACGTATTTCTTTAAATGATGTTTACCATCCAACTACAGATGAATTAATTATAGCTGCTGGCGAAGAAATAACAGAAGATATAGTAGAAGTTATTAACGGAGCACCGATTGAAAGTTTAGAAGTACGTTCACCATTAACATGTGAAGCAAAACGTGGTATTTGTGTAAAATGTTATGGTAGAAACTTATCTACTAATAAATTGGTACAACGTGGTGAAGCTGTAGGTGTAGTTGCTGCTCAGTCTATTGGAGAGCCTGGTACACAGCTTACATTACGTACATTCCACGTTGGTGGTATTGCAGGTAACATTTCAGAAGAAAATAAACATTTATCTAAGTTTGATGGTGTTATTGAAATTGAAGATCTTAAAGTTGTTAAAGGAGAAACTCCTAGTGGCGACAAGTCAGATATTGTAATTTCACGTACAGCAGAAGCTAAGATAAAAGATAAAAAGACAGGTGTTGTTTTAAGTACTTACAACATACCTTACGGTTCAGAGATTTTTGTAGAAACTGGAACAGAAATAAAGGAAGGAACTACTATTTGTCAGTGGGATCCATATAACGGTGTAATTATTTCAGAGTTTGCTGGAAAAATTAAATACGAAAATATAGATCAAGGTGTTACTTATCAAGTAGAGATTGATGAACAAACTGGTTTCCAAGAGAAAGTAATTTCTGAATCTCGTAATAAAAAATTGATTCCTACTTTACACATTTTAGGTAAACAGGATGAAGTTATTCGTTCTTATAACCTTCCGGTAGGAGCTCACCTTATGGTAGACAATAACGAGAAAATCGGTATTGGAAAGATTCTTGTAAAAATTCCTCGTAAATCATCTAAAGCGGGTGATATTACCGGTGGTCTTCCAAGAGTAACCGAGCTTTTCGAAGCTCGTAACCCATCAAATCCAGCTGTAGTTTCAGCAATTGATGGTGTTGTATCTTTTGGGAAAATCAAGCGTGGTAACCGAGAAATTATTGTAGAATCTAAGCTAGGAGAAGTTAAAAAGTATTTAGTTAAACTTTCTAATCAGATTCTAGTACAAGAGAACGATTATGTTCGTGCGGGTATGCCATTATCTGATGGTTCTATTACTCCTGAGGATATTTTGAATATTAAAGGACCAAACGCAGTACAACAATATTTGGTAAACGAAGTACAAGAAGTATATCGACTACAGGGTGTGAAAATTAACGATAAGCACTTTGAAGTTGTAGTTCGCCAAATGATGCAAAAAGTACGTATTGTTGATCCAGGTGATACTATTTTCTTAGAAAACCAATTGATTCATAAATCTGATTTTATCGAACAAAACGATAAAATCTTTGGAATGAAAGTAATTGAAGACGCTGGAGATTCTGATAATTTAAAACCAGGTCAAATTATATCTCCTAGAGATTTACGGGATGAAAATTCTGCACTTAGAAGGGAAGATAAAAACTTGGCTACTGCTAAAGATGTTGTTGCAGCAACTGCAACACCAGTTCTTCAGGGAATTACAAGAGCATCGCTTCAAACAAAATCATTTATTTCTGCAGCTTCCTTCCAGGAAACTACAAAAGTATTGAATGAAGCAGCTGTAAGTGGAAAAATAGATAGCTTAGAAGGTCTTAAAGAAAATGTAATCGTAGGACATAGAATCCCTGCAGGTACAGGTCTAAGAGATTATGAAAGTATTATTGTTGGTTCTAAAGAAGAATTTGACGAAATGCTTCAACAAAAGCAAGAAGTTAATTATAACTAATATAGTTAGATTTAGCTAAAAGCAATATATTTAAAATCCCGTCTCGAGCATATCGGCGACGGGATTTTTTTGTATTTTTAAATTTAAATAATTTATAATGAGCGAAGAAAAAAAAGAAAATTCCGGACAAATAAATATAGAATTAGACGAACAAGTAGCTGAAGGAACCTATTCCAACCTGGCAATTATTAATCATTCAGCTTCAGAATTTGTTATTGATTTTGTAAATATTATGCCGGGGAAACCTAAGAGTAAAGTAAAATCTAGAATTATTTTAACGCCGCAGCATGCAAAACGTTTTTTAAGTGCATTGGCAGATAATGTAGAACGTTTTGAAAAAGCACATGGAGAAATTAAAGAACAAGAGAAGGCTCCAATACCTTTAAATTTTGGTCCTACTGGCCAAGCTTAAAAAATAATGCTACAAGTAAACAACTACTTCAAGGTAATTATTCGAAGTGTTATTAGAAAATTATTTTTTATTTTGAGACAAGAATAGAAGCTTTTAATCTCGATAATCGAGTAAAGCGATAATATAAACCCATAGTCTTAGACTATGGGTTTTTTCTTTTAATGCTAATAACCAATATTTGTTTAACTTTAGGAAGCTAACGTAATTATTTCATTATCCTTAAATAAAAATATGTCCAATCAGAAAACACAATCCCAGCCTACTAAAAGAATAGCTGCTATAGATCTTGGAACAAATTCTTTTCATGCAGTACTGGTAGATATTTACCCTGATGGTAGCTTTCGTACCGTAAATAAATTAAAAGAAATGGTAAGCCTTGCTGATAAAGGACTTGAAGATAGATTGAGTAGGCAGGCCATGGATCGTGGCTTGGAGGCTTTAAAAAGGATTAAATTTTTATGCGATAGCCATAATGTAGAGAATATTTTGGCTTATGCCACAAGTGCAATTAGAGAAGCTAAAAACGGAGGTGATTTTATTAAGGAAGCAGGAGATGAAATAGGCATAAGGATTCGAGCTATATCTGGTAAAATGGAAGCTGATATGATTGGTCTTGCTATAAAGCATAATGTAGTTATTGAGGATGAAATGGTGCTAATGATAGATATCGGTGGTGGTAGTGTTGAATTTATTATCGGCAATCGCGATGATTTTGTCTACTATAATAGTTTGAAGCTTGGTGTAGCAAGGATGGCGGCTACCTTCGTAGATTCAGATCCCATTAAAAAGAATAATGTCCATAAGTTAAAAGATCATTATAAAGATAAATTAGCAGAGGTAGTAAAATTAGCCAAAGAACACGGAGTGAAAACAATTATCGGATCTTCGGGAACTATGGAGAATATTGCGGAAATGGTAGCCGGTAGAAATGATATTACAGCTAAAAGAACACTGAACGAACTTAATTTTGAATCAGATTCCTTTCTTGATTTCTACAAGGAATTTATCAAATTAGATGAAAAAGGAAGATTAAAAGAAAAAAAATTGGAAGAAAAGCGGGTTGATATCATCAATCCAGGTATGGTGCTATTAAAATACTTAGTAAATAAGTGCGATATTGAAAACATCAAAATCTCTGAAGGTGCCTTACGGGAGGGAATGATTCTAAATTATATCGAGCAGAAAAAAGAGGAGCTGCATTTGGATCTTGTCGCAAGCTTTGAAGATCCGCGGCGTAGGAGTGTATTCGAATTATTGCGCAAATGTAATTGGATCAAAGCACATTCTCAGCACGTAACTAAATTTGCATTGCAACTTTTCGATGAATTAAGGGAAGATTTGAGCCTAGAAGAAGGTGATAGGGAACTGCTGGAATATGCAAGCTTGATGCATGATATCGGTTATTACATCTCGTATCGAAAGCACCATAAACATGCACTTTATTTAATCAGATTTTCAGATTTGTTAGGCTTTCAGGAAGATGAGATAAATATCATGGCAAATGTAGCGCGATACCATCGAAAATCGGCACCTCATAAACGTCATAAGCCCTATAAAAAACTAAGTAAAAAATTGCGCCGTCGAGTTAAAAAGCTTTCTGCGATACTAAGGGTTGCTGATGGTTTGGATAGGAGCCATTATCAAAATGTTGAGCGACTGGAAATCAACAATACTGCCGATAAAATTAATTTACTTATCAATACACACAGTGATCCTGAATTAGAAATTTGGGGGGTATTGCGTAAGACCGCTCTTCTGGAAAAGCTAACCGGAAAAAAGGTGGATATATTCAAGATGGATTAAAAAAAACTAGCATTTTAACCGTATTTTTTAAAATATATTTTGGCCTGCTTCATCACTCTAGGTGCTAAGATTAATGTAGATATCATGGTAGGTATGGCCATAAGCGCAAAAAATCCATCAATTAAATTCAGTATGATGCTTTGTTCTGTTGTGGCGCCAAGCATAATACTGATAATGTAAAAATAGTTATACCAGTGTTTATGTTTTGCTCCAATTAAAAATGAAAGGCATTTCGTTCCATAGTAAGAATAAGAAAACAGCGAGGATATACTAAAAGCAGCAATACAGATGAGTAGTAAATAAGATCCAACAACAGGGATAGAATCTCCAAAAGCTTTAGCTGTTAAAGCAACACCGCTAGCTTCACTGGTTTGCCAAACACCGGTTACTAAAATGGTAAGCGCAGTTAGCGTACAAACGATTAGTGTATCTATCGCTGGTCCCAACATCGCAACCATTCCTTCTCGAATGGGCTGTGAAGTTTTACTGGCGCCGTGAGCCATTGTAGCTGTCCCAATACCCGCTTCATTAGAAAAAGCACCTCTACGTATACCTAGCAGGATTAAACCGCCTAAAAGTCCGCCAAAAAGCGGATCTCCTTTATAATTATTTGCAGCAAAGGCATCGGTAAAAATTAAAGAAAGATACTGCGGTAGTTGTTCAAAATTAATGACTAGTATAGCTACTACAGATAGAAAGTACAATACCACCATCGCCGGAACCAATTTTGAAACCGTACGGCTTATACGATATAAACCGCCTAAAACAACGATTGAAGTAATTATGGTTAAAACAATACCAATAGAAAAGTTAGATATATTTCCTGTAGCAATACCATTAGGCTCTAGTAAAATTGAATTGATTGCTTTGGTAAGTTGATTTACATTGAAGATTGGTAGCGCTCCAACCAATCCTGCGACGCTAAAAAATATAGCTAAGAATTTCCAATTTCGGCCAAGGCCTTCCATTATAAAGTACATCACACCACCCTGTATTTTTCCTTCAGAATCCTTACCGCGATACATTACCGCCAGAGTATTAGTGAAAAATTTAGTTGCCATTCCTACAATAGCGCTCACCCAAAGCCAAAAAACTGCGCCCGGGCCTCCAACAGCGATTGCAACCGCAACACCGGCAATATTACCCATGCCAACAGTACTACTTAAAGCCGTAGCTAAAGCCTGAAAATGACTAATCTCACCCGGATCATTGGGATCATCGTACTTTCCTTTTAAAAGATCAATAGAATGCCCTAAATATCGAAAAGGAAGAAATTTAGAATAGATCAATAAAAAAATCCCGCCACCAATTAGTAAAATTACCAGTGGTAATCCCCAAACTGCAGAGGCAAAATCAGCGACAAACTTGTCGATACTTTCCATAATTCAACTTTATGCCGAAAATATAGTAAATAAACAGCTATTCTTAGGTTTTTCAACTTAAGTTTCCTAATTACTTCAATTTATTTTAAGTCATTCATAACTTAATGCAGGCTCTCATCATGTAATTAAACAAATGGGTTGCTGAGTTAAGTTTAGGTTTGCTTTTGTAGAGTATGCTAAAGATGACCCTAGTCGCAATTTCAAAATTCCGAAGTAAAATGAAATTTAATTGATGGATATTTTTGCTGTGTCATTTGTAAAGAGAACTGCGAATCAGCTAAAAATACTAACTGGCCTTGTTTGTCTTTTGCTAAGAATTTTGCTTTTACACGTTTAAAGTCTTTAAACTCTTCACTTTTTTCATCTTCGGCTTCTACCCAGGTGGCTTTAAAAACATTTAGGTTTTCATACGTACACTTAGCACCATATTCGTGCTCTAAACGATACTGAATTACTTCAAATTGAAGAGCACCAACGGTTCCAATAATTTTTCGACCATTTAATTCTAATGTAAATAACTGCGCAACACCTTCATCCATTAGCTGATCGACTCCTTTTTCTAATTGCTTAGATTTCATAGGGTCGGCATTATTAATGTATCTAAAATGTTCTGGAGAGAAACTTGGCACACCACGATAATTTAAAACTTCTCCTTCCGTTAATGTATCTCCAATTTTAAAGTTTCCGGTATCGTGTAAACCAACAATATCCCCTGCGTAAGAGGTATCAACTATTTCTTTCTTCTCCGCAAAAAAGGCATTAGGGCTCGAGAATTTTAAGTTTTTATTATGGCGAACGTGTAAATAGTTCTTATTTCGTTCAAACTTTCCAGAAACAATTTTAATAAAGGCTAATCGGTCTCGGTGTTTAGGATCCATATTGGCATGAATCTTAAAAACAAATCCTGTAAATTTATTTTCAGCTGGTTCTACAACGCGAACATCACTTTCTTTTGGACGTGGAGGCGGAGCAATATTAATGAAGCAATCTAATAACTCACGAACTCCGAAGTTATTTAAAGCAGAACCAAAAAAGACAGGTTGTAATCTTCCCTCTAAATATGCTTTTTTATCAAATTCTGGATATACGCCTTGTGCTAGCTCTAGTTCTTCCCTTAACTCGTTCGCTGGATCATTTCCGATAAGATCATCTAATTCTGAAGAATTTAAATCTGAAATTTCAATAGTATCTTCTATATCCTTACGTGGATCTCCAGTAAAAAGGTTTACATTTTTCTCCCAAATATTATAAATCCCTTTAAAATCGTATCCCATTCCTATTGGGTAAGAAAGTGGCGTTACGGTAAGATTTAGCTTTTGTTCTATTTCATCTAATAATTCGAATGCGTCTTTACCTTCGCGATCTAATTTATTAATGAAAACGATCATTGGGATATTTCGCATTCGGCAAACTTCTACCAATTTTTCAGTTTGTTCCTCAACCCCTTTTGCTACGTCGATAACTACAATAACACTGTCAACTGCGGTTAAAGTTCTAAAAGTATCTTCAGCAAAATCTTTATGCCCAGGAGTATCCAAAATATTAATTTTGATGTCTTTGTATTCGAAGGCTAAAACTGAAGTTGCTACCGAAATACCACGTTGGCGCTCTATTTCCATAAAGTCACTAGTAGCTCCTTTCTTTATTTTATTAGATTTTACAGCACCAGCTTCCTGTATAGCTCCTCCAAATAATAATAGTTTTTCTGTAAGTGTTGTTTTCCCGGCATCGGGATGCGATATAATACCAAAAGTTCTTCTACGTCTTAATTCTTTCTGAAAAGTTTTCATTCACCGAAATTTAAGGCGCAAAAATACTATTATTTTACTGAATTTTAAAGGTGTGCTATAGCGATAAATTAAGAATGAATGATTATTATTGATAATAGTCGTAAAATAGCAATTTTTAAGATGAATGCTATTTTGTACATTTGAAGCTCTAAATTGTATGATGGGAACAGATCAGGTAATACTAGTTAACGAAAAAGACGAGCAAATAGGCTTAATGGAAAAAATTGAAGCGCACGAAAAAGGATTATTACATCGTGCATTTTCGGTTTTTGTATTCAATAAAAAGGGAGAGTTAATGCTTCAGCAACGTGCATTAGAAAAATATCATACTCCTGGATTATGGACCAATACCTGTTGTAGCCACCAACGAGAAGGGGAAACTAATATTGAAGCTGGGAAGCGCCGATTAATGGAAGAAATGGGGTTTACTACCGAACTAAAAGATACCATTTCGTTTATTTATAAAGCACCCTTCGATAATGGACTTACTGAGCATGAGTTTGACCATATTTTGATTGGTTACTACGATGAGCAGCCTAAACCGAATCTGGATGAGGTAAATAATTGGAAATGGATGAATTTAGAGGCGGTTAAAAACGATATTCAAGAAAATCCTAAACTTTATACAGAATGGTTTAAAATCATTTTTGATAAGTATTACAAACATATTTCAGAATGAAAGCAACTGTTCACAGAAAAGCACACTTCAATGCTGCTCACCGTCTTTTTATAAAAGAATGGACAGACGAGAAGAATTTTGAAGTATTTGGTAAATGTAGCAACCCCCATTATCATGGGCATAATTACGACCTTACTGTTTCGGTTTGCGGAGATGTAGATCCTAAAACAGGATTTGTAATAAATTTGAAACGATTAAAAGACGTTATCTATGAAGATGTAGAATTGCCGTTTGATCATAAAAATCTAAATATTGAAGTTCCGGAATTTAAAGATCGTAATCCTACAGCAGAAAATATAGCCATTGTAATTTGGAATAAATTACGGGAAAAATTGCGAGATGATTTAGAATTGACAGTAACACTTTACGAAAGCCAACGTAATTTTGTTACATATAGGGGTGAATAAAAAAATGAGTGTGTTATAGAAAAAAAGATAAAAAAATAGTTTTTAATTCGGGAAAATGATTTAAATTTGCACCCGAAAATTATACCAATTATGGCAAGTAAACGACTGTTAAAGCGGGATATGAATAATGTTTTTGGAGACATTATAGAAGCTGCTTATATTCATCAAGAAACTCATCCTGATGAAGATCCTGCAAAGACGGAAGCCATTGTAGATGAAGCTATAGCTGATTTTGATGCTTTAATTGTGCAAATAAATCAAAAAGATGTTGAAAATAAAAAACAACATTTTAAAGCTGTAGAAAAAGAATTTGGAGCTAAAGCAGAAGCACTTGTACAAAAGGTAAATGCTTTATAAACATATTTATTGCCGATGTAGCTCAGCTGGCTAGAGCAGCTGATTTGTAATCAGCAGGTCGTGGGTTCGAGTCCCTCCATCGGCTCAAACAAAAAACTCCTTAGAATTTCTAAGGAGTTTTTTTATGTCTAATTTTTTATATTTAAACCAATTGAAATGAAAAAAAATTACTTTCTCGTATTTTTAATGTTGCCTTTCTTTTTTTTACAGAGTTGCTCTTCAGATGAAAACGAGATAACAGAAACTTCTAACCAAGATATTAAAATACGTAAATGGATATCGGCAACCTATTATAGAAATTATGATGGATCCTTGAAGGTTAGTGATTCTATGGTATCACATTTAAAAAATAATAAAATAATAGAAAGCGTTTATTATAATTATAGAATAAATTATAATAATGAAACTGTTTCAGTAGATACATCAACAATACAATATCAATATGATACAGATGGGAAAATTTTAAAATTCATGAAGGAACAAGACAATAAAGTTCTAGGTAGTTATGAATTTAGCTACGATAATGAAGGCCGATTAAAAAGTTACGTATATTTTTCTGAAGATGATTATGATGACAACTATTATAAATCTGTTTATACTTATGCCAATGATACTATCTACAATAATTCTTTTACTAAAAATGAAATTAATGATGAATATATAGAAGATTCAGAAACGTATAAATATATTCTTTCAAAAGAAGGAGATCTAGTTTATTACGAAGCCAATGGTCCGTATTATTCAGATAATAATACAGTTATTTCAACGTATGATCAGAATTCTAATAAGTTGAGTGCAAATCAGTTTGGATATGTAGAATATGTTTACACCTATACGGAATATTTAAATCCCGAAGCATTTATTTATGATGCTACTTTTGGTAAAGAAGTTTACAATTTATTAGGCGGTGAAACTAATGCTTTTGCGACAAGAGAGACTTCTAAAAATGTTCTACAGAGTGTGAAAAACATTTTTAAAGCTAATGAAGAATATTCAATAGAATCCATTATTGATTCTGATACTAATATTGCTACAAAAATTACTTATAATGATGGTTTCGATAACGAAGTGATTGTTAATGAGTTTATTTTAGAATAATTAAAAGGACTCCTTAATATTCTCTAAGGAGTCTTTTTGTAGTTTTTCGGAGTATTAAATATTTAAGGAGAATAATTTTTTTTATTTTAGTATCTACTATTACTATTCATTAATGTAATACGTCTAGTTCTAATAATTTTGATGTTTTTTGCTGAACTTCTTTAAATTCATTTTTATTTTCTTCAGAAATATCTCGATTCCAAAAAGGAATCATTTCATCTAATTTATTTTGTATTTCAGGTTGTGCTAATTTTTCTGGAAAAGCTAACTTTAATACATCAATCATTATATGTACAGCGGTAGATGCTCCTGGCGAAGCGCCCAATAGAGCAGAAATTTTTCCATCTTTAGAATGTACAACATCAGTACCAAATTCTAAAGTTCCACCTTGTTCTTCATCTTTTTTAATAATCTGAACGCGCTGTCCGGCTACTTTTAATTCCCATTCGTTAGACCGAGCATCTTTAACGAACTTTCTAAGTTCATTCATCCGATCTTCATGATCCATTTTTATTTGCTCTAATAAATATTTTGTAAGCGGAATATTGTGCCAAAACACACCCCACATCGAAGGAATATTATCAAATTTTATGGATTTTGGGAAGTCTAAATATGAGCCTTCTTTTAAAAATTTAGTGCTAAAACCAGCAAAAGGCCCGAATAATAGTTGTTTTTTTCCGTCGATATATCTAGAATCTAAATGAGGGGTAGACATTGGTGGAGCATCGGGTCCTGCTTTACTGTATACTTTAGCATCGTGTTGGTTAATCACTTCTTGATTTTTACAAAAAAGCCACTGCCCACTAACCGGAAAACCGCCATATCCATCTTTTTCCTCTATTTCTACTTTTTGAAGTAGTGGTAAAGCTCCACCACCAGCACCTATAAAAACATGTTCGGCATCGTAATATGTTTTATAATCTGTTTTACGGTAGTTTACTTCTACAAGCCAATCATCATTACGGTATGGATCTACATCAGTAACTTCATGGTTTAATAATATAGGAACCTCAAATTCATTTTCTAAAATATCGAAATAAGCTTCTGTTAAAGCTCCAAAATTTACACCTGTTCCTAATTCCATCCGGGTAGCGGCCATGGGTTCAGTTGGGTTTCTATCTTTCATGATTAGCGGAAACCATTGCTCCATTTTTGAAAAATCATCAGTAAATTGCATGTTTTCAAATTGAAAACTGTTTTTCATGGCTTTGTACCGGTCCTTAAGAAAATCTACATTATTTTTTCCTGTAACCCAGCTATGATGAGGAATAGTATGGATGAATGATTTTGGACTTTTCAGTAATTCATTTTTAATTAAATATGCCCAGAATTGCTTAGAGCGTTCGTATTGCTGAAAAATTTCTTTTGCTTTAGAGATGTCTATATCTCCATTTTTATCTTTTGGAGTATAGTTAAGTTCGCAAAACGCAGAATGTCCCGTTCCCGAATTATTCCAAGCTTCTGTACTCTCTTGGGATACTTTCTTTAAGCGTTCAAAAATTATAATTTTAGCTTTTGGATCTATAATTTTTGTCATTAATGCTAAAGTGGCACTCATTATCCCACCACCAATACATATAAGATCGTATTTTTCGTCTGGATTCGGTTTTGCTATCATATATAAAATTTTTTTCTTCCGAAGTTAACCAAAAGAAAACCGAACCGGTACTAATAATATCTTAAACCTTTATCTGTAAATAGCCTAAAATGTTAGGATTATGGAAAAAATAAAGCCGCATATTTGCGGCTTTTAAATAGTATTTATAAAAGAAGTGATTCTTAGTTTTCGTCTTCTACTTTTTCTGCTAATTCTTTTTCTTCACGTCGCTCTTTTAAAAAAAGTTTTAATTGTTTACCGTATTTCGATTTTTTTACGTCTTTATTTAACGAGTTGTAAATAGTATCTAAATATTTAATATTAGCATCAAAAACTTCAGAAAGTGCTAAATATGGAGCAACTTCTAAATCTTTATGGTTTATAGCAAAATTAACGGTATAAAGATATTTCCGTTTTAAGAGGTTTTCGTATTGTTGATCTAATTCTGCAATTCGTTGTGTATCTTTTGCTTTTTGAGCTTCAAAATTTTCTTTAATGATATCTAGGTTTGTTTCATTAAAGCGTTTTATCATTTTACGATATTCCACTAATTTATCTTGATTAACAGAGCCTGTAATTTTAGCATCGGTTTCAAATTTTTCTAAATTAGTAGTTATTTTTACTTCACCTTCATCAGCAAAAAAATCCAACCGATCATCAAATTTTGAATTATCTATTTTATCTAAATATAAATACATAACCTGTGGACTTTCTATATTGGTTTCTAATAGAAAATTAGAATCTCCGTTTACAGCAATAGAATCAACATTTACTAATGAAGTATCTTCAATTTTTTGCAAATAAAGAGTTCCTTTTTTAAGTCCTTTTATAGTACCGGAAACTTTAAGATTTGTTTCTTTTTTTGAACAAGCAATTATAGTTAAAACGGTAACTAAAAATAGGCTAAATTTTTTCATAAATAATAATTTCGGTTAGGCTTAACAAATATCTTACAAATATCTAAAATTTACTAACTACTAGCAGCCATTTGCATCAAAATAGTACAAAGAATAGCTCCATATGTTCCCACTACATAACCAAAAACAGCTAAAAGAACACCAACAGTTGCCAGTGAAGGATGAAACGCTGCGGCTACAACCGGAGCTGAAGCTGCACCACCAACATTTGCTTGACTTCCTACGGCTAAAAAGAAGTAAGGGGCTTTAATTAATTTAGCTGTTATTAATAAAATTATAACGTGAATACTCATCCAAACTAGACCAATAGCAATAAGTCCAGGATTATCGAAAACAGTTCCCAGATCCATTTTCATTCCTATTGTAGCTACTAAGATATAGATAAAAACACTACCTATTTTACTGGCTCCGGCACCTTCATATTTTTTAAATTTTGTAAAAGATAGCAAAATTCCGATAGCCGTTGCAATTGTAATCATCCAAAAAAATTCTGAAGAAAATGAAGCTAAAGAGCTTTTTTTGTCCTGAAAAACATCGAAAGTTTTTACTAAAAAACTAGAGATCTGATCTGCACCAAAATGTGCAATACCAACTGCACCAAAAGCTAATGCTAAAATAATCATTAAATCCGGTAAAGTCGGAATTCGTTTTACACTTTCAGAATAAGCAGATACTCTATCTTTTAATTCAGTAATAGCTGAGTTATCGGCTTGCAGCCAATTATCGATTCGTTCGCTTTTACCGACTCCTAATAACACTACAGCCATCCATAAGTTAGCTACAACAATATCAACTAAAACCATTCCTCCATATTTCTCAGGGTTATATTTATATATTTCCAGCATAGCTGCTTGGTTGGCACCACCACCAATCCAACTACCGGCAAGTGTAGATAAACCACGCCAAGTAGCATCGAATCCTATTCCGCCTACAGTTTCTGGAGAAACAGCAGAAATTAAAAGTATAGCGATTGGTCCACCAATTACAATACCAATTGTGGCGGCAAAAAACATGATAAGTGCTTTTGGCCCTAAGTTAAAAATAGCTTTTAAGTCGATACTCAACGTCATTAAAACTAACGAAGCAGGTAATAAATAACGACTTGCTATAAAATAGAGATTAGAAACTGAAGATTCTATAAGTCCGACGGAGTTTAGAATTGCAGGAATTAAATAACACATTAAAACTCCAGGAACAATTTTATAAAATTTTGCCCAAAAGCCAGTTTTAATTGATGAGGTATAAAAAACAAAACCAAGCGATAGCATTAGCAATCCTAAAACAACCGCGTCGTTAGTAAAAATAGGTGTATCTTCCATATAATTGGCTTTTGGAGGTTAAAATACAAATTAAATTTTCCCCACTAATTTTTGTTTTACTTCTAATAATTTTGATTTGTATCATTTTGTTCATTATACGAAGTTTCATACAGGATAAAAAACAAAACCCTGAGTTATAATCAGGGTTTTGATAGTTTAGTATTAATTTTTGCTATACTGATACTCTTATAGAGAAAATAATTTCTGAAGACTTTGCGCAACGCCGTCTTCTTTTCCATGTCCGGTAACTTGAGTAGCAACATCTTTTACTTCTTGCCTTGCATTAGATACTGCAATTCCCATTCCTACACCACCTACCATTTCTACATCATTATAATTATCGCCAAACGCAATGGTATCTTCGGTGGTTAGTTTATAATGATTTTCTAATAAATGTTGGATCGCAGAGAATTTTGAGATTTTTTTATCAGCAATTTCAAGATAATTTTTATTAGAACGGTAAAAGTTTAATTCTTCGGAAAAGTTATTCTTTAGAAAGTCGCTTAGTTGGTCGATTTTTTCTTCGTCTCCCATCGCCATAATTTTATGTGGTGCTTTACTTTCAGAAGTCCATTTCTCGATCACCTCAGCGTTAGGTTTTACCTGTGGACTAATCTTGGTATTGTTTTCTTCACGTTCTGCCCAAAAATCAAATTCAGGTACATACCATTCATCATGATAGTACAAACTCAAGTGGAGATCTAGCTTATTTTTTGAATTAAAATTATGTATCTTTTTTAAAGTATCAAGAGGAATTTCGACAGAGTTTATTGGTTTATCATTCACTAAAATAAGTCCACCGTTATACGCGATAATTGGCAATTCTCTAATATCAAGTTGTTCTTGAAGATGATGCATTGCCTGAGGCATTCTTGCAGAAATAAGTACAATAGGAAGTTGTTTTTTTACTTCTTTAATTATTTTTATAGTGAATGGTGAAAGCTCTCTTTCTTTGTTTAGGAGGGTGCCATCGATGTCTGAAAAGACAATTTTGTATTCCATTAGTTTTCTTTGTTTTTATTTTTAGGATGTCTGTTTGCTTTTTGTAAACATTTGTTAAGCATCCACTCAATCTGCCCATTGGTGCTTCTAAACTCATCGGAAGCCCATTTTTCAACAGCTTTTAGCATGTCTTCATCTACTCGTAGTGCAAATGCTTTTTTCTTAGCCATATTTTATAATTCCTGAATGAATTTTGTAAGCTCCAGTACTAATTCCGGATGCAATTCTAATTCTTCATCTTCGTTTTTCTTTGTTTCAGCTTCAGACTTTAAAATATGAATTCATATTTTTCAAAAGTAATAATTCAGCCTCATTTTCCACAGCTTTTTAGGTTTTAGCATCATTAATATTTACCTGAAGATCTTTAGTATCATTTACAATTAAAATCGGAATATCCATTTTTTTAATTTCTCCTTTATGATCGTATTTATACTTATATTTTATAAATTGTTATTCTTAATTTCTCAAACAAATTTGGTTACTTCTGCATTTTATCTTCAAATTAAGCGAGAAAAAAATTGAAACTAAAAATCGATATTATGGATAGTGATCTTTTCAAAATTTTAAATTATTAATGATTTAATGTTCCTGCATTAACCACAGGAGAAGCATCTTTATCTCCACATAAAATAACCATTAAGTTGCTTACCATAGCAGCACGTCGCTCTTCATCTAAATGCACAATCTCTTTTTTGCCTAATTCATCTAAAGCCATTTCAACCATACTTACAGCTCCTTCCACAATTTTATGTCTGGCAGCAACAATAGCTGTTGCTTGTTGCCTTTTAAGCATTGCGCTGGCAATTTCGTTAGCGTAGGCTAAATAACCTATACGGGCTTCTAGAACTTCGATTCCGGCAATCTCTAGACGTTCTTCTAATTCCTTTTCAAGTGCGTCACTGACTTCGTTCATACTACTTCTTAACGTAATATCTTCATCTAAACCTTCATCAGCAAAATTATCGTAAGGATACATGCTGGCTAATTTTCTAACGGCAGCATCGGTTTGAACCACAACAAAGTTTTCGAAATTATCAACATCAAAAGAAGCCTTGTAAGTATCTCGAACACGCCAAACTAAAATGGTGCTAATCATTACTGGATTTCCCAGTTTGTCGTTCACTTTTAATCGTTCACTATCAAAATTTCTGGCACGTAACGAAATTTTCTTTTTGGTATACAAAGGATTAGTCCAAAATAAGCCGTTTTTTTTAACCGTTCCGCGATAATCACCAAATAGTAAAAGTACTCGTGATTCATTTGGATTTACCAAAATAAAGCCTGGTAATATAATTAATGCGGCTAAAATTCCTAAAATAAGAAAAGCGTTTTTAAAAATGATAAGGCCAAAGATGCCGCCAAAAAATAAGAGTATAAAAATGAATAGCATAAAATAGCCATTCGACGGAGATGAAGATTTTTCTTGAGTCATTTTTTTTTATATTTTATGTGATATCAAATTAATATTATTAATATATTGATATAAAATGAATTATCAATAATCTTTAACATTTAAATTACTTAAGCTTGATTATATTTGCTTCAAAATTGAAATAAAATGAAAAGATTACTTATTGTATTTGTTACTTTTTTATTAGCTAATAGTGGTTTTGCTAACGATTTAGATTGGGGTAAAACAGGTCACCGAACTACAGGGGAAATTGCGCAAGACTATTTAAATAAGCGTACACAGAAAGCTATAAATAAATTATTAGATGGGCATTCTTTAGCTTTTGTTGCTAATTATGGTGATGATATAAAAAGTGATCGTAATTATCACAGATACAGTGCTTGGCATTATGTGAATATCGATCCGGAAGCAACTGAATACAACCCAGAAACTGCTAGTGAAAAAGGAGATTTAGTAACAGGAATTACAAAATGTATTGAAGTTTTAAAAGATAAAAAAGCTAGTAAAGTAGATAAGCAATTCTATTTAAAAATGTTGGTTCATTTAATGGGAGATCTTCATCAGCCTTTTCATGTAGGCCATGCAGACGATTTGGGAGGAAATAAAGTAACTGTAGAATGGTTCGGAAAAAAAACCAATATACATAGTGTTTGGGATAGCAAAATGATAGATTCTTACCAAATGAGTTATACTGAACTTGCTGAAAACAAAGATAAATTAACTAAAAGTGAGATTAAAGAAATAAAAAAGGGTGATTTATTAGATTGGGTTTATGAAAGTAGGGGTTTAGCAGAAATACTTTATAAAGATGTTGCAGCAAATAATGACCTTAGTTATAAATATATGTACCAATGGTTTCCTACAGTAAGACAACAATTGCAAAAAGGAGGAATTCGGTTAGCTAAAGTTTTAAACGAAATTTATAATTAATTTATAATTTTTCTAAATGTTAAATTGATTCTTGGAGAAATTTTCTTTTTAGTTTTTGGGAGCTGATGTTTCCAGAAATGTTGTGTTTCTCCTTTCATTATTAATAAACTACCGTGAGCTAAAACAATTTTTTGTTTTAGCTCTTTTTTTGTTTTGTGCTGAAGATGGAAAACTCGCTCGCCACCTAAACTTATAGAAGCAATTATTGGGTTTTTACCTAATTCTTTTTCATCATCACTATGCCATCCCATACTATCTTGCCCCGTTCGATATAAATTAGCTAAACAAATATTGAATTTAGTATGAGTAATTGCTTCAATTTTTGTTTTTAATTCACTAAGCTTTTCCGGAAAAGGATGAGGTTCCATTTTAATATTAGAATACGAATAAGACTTTTCACCAAAAAGATATGTGAGTCTTGGTTGCATCATTTCTTTTCCGAAAATTTTAATAGGTTCTTGAATCCAATTAGTTTCAGAATAAAGTTTTTGAAAAAGTAAGTCGGCACATTTACTATTCAAAAAATGAGGGTCGTAAATTAATTGGGACTGTGGAAGATTAAAATATTCGTTCATACTAAAACCTTAAATAATACCATGCCCACCAAATTAATAATAATTGTAGGGGAATCCTTAAAATTAGAAGCCATTTAGGTAAGCCAGCTCCAGCTTCGGGAGAGGAAAGCATATAAAAATGTACCGTAAAAAAAAGTATAAGCATTGTTATAATACCATAAATTGCATAATTTTTAGTTGCTGTAAAGCATACACCAATCCCTAATAAAATTTCTGCAATTCCACTTAAGTATACCATACTAAAGTGTGCAGGTATGTATGGTGGAATTATTTTTGCATACATATTAGGTTTTATAAAGTGATTGATTCCTGCAATAAAATACAGAATGCCCATTAAATATAAATGCCAAGGAAAATTCATAATTCAATTTTAATATTAAAATTACTTTTTTAACAAATTTAAAACATAAAAAACAATTGTGTAATTGTTTAAAATAGAGTATTTTTCGCTTTGCGATTTTAAGTTGCTACCGTTTTGATTAGACAATTTTTACTATTTCTATCTTTCCTGTGTCCATTATTTGCCGGTTTTTGTCAAGATCAGGTTATCTCTGTAGATAGCCTTGAAAAGATTAGGCTTACCTGCGAGAATGATTTTGATAATTATGAGTATGCCGATGGTATAAAAGAAGCAATGATATTGTTATCATTAGCTGAAAGCGCAAACAATTCATTATATACGTATCATGCACATAACAATTTAGGTATAGCCTTTGAAGAGTTACGTGATTCAGCTAGAGCTCATAGACATTATAAAAAAGCATTGGAAAATGCAACTAAAATAAAAAACGATACATTAATTTTATGGGCTTATAATAATTTAGGAAATATATATTCACAGTCTGAAAGTGATTATGTTACAGGGATTGATTATTATTTGAAAGCGATAAAATTAGCAAACGAATTAAATATCCCTTATGAGGTTATAACGCCTACCGTTAATATTGCTTGGACATATTTAGATTTAGAACAACCTGAAAAAGCTAAGGTTTATTTAGATAAGGGGAAAAAATATCTCAAAATGAATAGAGATAAAACTATTGTTCCCCAGTTAGATATGCTTTATGGTGAATATTATTCCCAAAAAAATGAGATAGATTCCTCTATCTATTACTTTGAAAAATCTACAGCGCTTATTGATAAGGATAGCATGTACTTTGAGGGAACCATTGCATATAAAGAATATGCAAATGTTTTTTTTAAAACTAATGATTATAAAAGAGCATATATTGCCTTAAAAAAATACAACCAATACAGAGATAAGGTTTTTGAAAAAGAAAAGAATAAAGAAATAGAAGCCGCAAAAGCAAAATTTGATATTAATAAGTTTGAAAAGAATTTAGCTTTAGCAAATCAAGAGAAAAAGTATCAAGAAAAAATAATTTCAAAATCACGTGAAAAATTAATCTTTATTTGTGTTGCTGTTTTTGTTTTGATAATTGTTCTAGTATTCCTAAATCAAATAAACCGTTCTCGTTTAAAATTAATAAAAGAATTAAAATTACGCAATACTCAATTAAGTGCCGCTAAAGAAAAAGCAGAACATTTATCAAATTTGAAAACAGAATTTTTTTCAACTGTAAGTCACGAACTGCGTACGCCACTTTATGGAGTAATAGGATTAACTTCTTTATTATTAAAAGATGAAAGTTTAAAAGGACATCGGAAAGATTTAAATTCATTAAAATTTTCAGCTGATTATTTACTTGCTCTTATAAATGATGTTTTGGAATTGAATAAAATGGGATCTAAATTAGTTGAGTTAGAAAATGTATCTTTCCATTTAAGAGAGCTATTAGAAGGAATTATAAAAGCACTTGAGTTTACAAGAATCCAAAATAGTAATAAAATTTTTCTAGATATAGAAGAAGATATACCTGAAGCTATAATAGGTGATTCTGTTAGACTTTCTCAAATTTTAGTAAACCTAATTGGTAATGCATTAAAATTTACAAGTGATGGTAATATATGGATTCGGGTTAAATTAGATAAGGTAGAAAATCCTTATTATACAATATGTTTTGAGGTAGAAGATGACGGAGTTGGTATCCCTAAAAATAAGCAAAAGAAAATTTTCGAAGAGTTTTCTCAATTAAAATCTTCTAATACTAGTTATCAAGGTACAGGTTTAGGCTTATCTATAGTAAAAAAGATGTTAGAATTGTTTGATTCTGAAATCCATTTAGAAAGCGATGAAGGGAAAGGGGCTAAATTCTTCTTTTCTATTAAATTTAAAAGGGGAATAGTTATTAAGTCTAATAATGAAGAAGTAGACTACTCGTCTTCAATTTATAAGAAAAAAAATAAATCAAATATAAGAATATTAATAGTTGATGATAATCGAATAAATCAAGTTGTAACGCGTCGAATTTTAGAACAAAATGGCTATACATGCCAAATTGCTCAGAATGGAGAACAAGCTATACAAATAACTAAAGAGAAAGCTTTCGATTTAATATTAATGGATTTAAATATGCCAGGAATTTCAGGCTTTGATGCTAGTAGAGAAATCAGAAAGTTTAATTCTAAAATTCCAATAGTAGCTTTAACAGCAGTAGAAGTAAGCGAAGTTAAAGAAGATGTTGAAGAAGCAGGAATGAACGATATTGTAGTCAAACCATACGATATCGAACAGTTTTATAAAATAATTTCAAAAAATTTAATTCTGTAAAGATATATCCTATTTCTAAAATATAAAAAGAGCCACTTAATTTTAAATGGCTCTTTTTAATTATAAATAAATTTGATTTTTGGTTACTTAACCATATCGAAACTACGTTTTATAAATGCAGTTAGCTCTTCTCCTTTTAATAGATTTTGGGAAAGCCTTGCAAGGTCTAAAGATTGTTTGATTAAACGCTCTTGAGTTTCTGCTTCAGCACCTAAAATTTCAGAAACTAATGGATGGTTGGTATTTACCACAAGATTATACATCTCTGGCATATTACCCATACCAAACATTCCACCGCCACCGGTTTGTTGCATTTCTTTCATTCTACGCATAAATTCAGGTTGTGTAATCATTAATGGAGCAGCATCACTATCCATAGCTTCCATTTGTACGGTGTACTTTTCTTTTGGAACTACTTTTTCAAAATCTCCTTTTAATTTTTCCTTTTCATCATCAGATAATTTAGAAATTTTTTCTTCATCTTTCTTAATTAAATTATCTACATGGTCAGAATCTACTCTAGTGAAAGTTATTTTTTCTTCAGAAGATTCTAATTTTTGTAATAGGTGAGGAACAATAGGAGAATCTAATAATATTACTTTGTATCCTTTATCTTTTGCTGCTTGGATATAACTGTGTTGCTCATCTTGGTTAGAAGCGTAAAGCACTACTAAGTTACCATCTTTGTCAGTTTGGTTATCTTTAATCGCTTCTTTTAATTCATCAAACGTGTAATAATCGTTTTCTGTAGTTGGGAAAAGCGCAAACTTTTTAGCTTTATCAAAAAACTTGTCTTCAGTAAGCATTCCATATTCAATAACCACTTTAATATCATTCCATTTTTCTTGGAAATCTTCTCGATTATTATTGAAAAGTGATTTTAATTTATCTGCAACTTTTCTAGTGATATAGCTTGAAATTTTCTTAACAGCACCATCTGCTTGCAAGTAAGAACGAGAAACGTTTAATGGAATATCTGGAGAATCGATTACCCCACGCAACATGGTTAAAAATTCAGGAACAATACCTTCAACATTATCAGTTACAAAAACTTGATTTTGATAGAGCTGAATTTTATCACGTTGCATGTTCATATCCTGAGTCATCTTAGGGAAATAAAGAATTCCGGTAAGATTAAAAGGATAGTCTACATTTAAATGAATGTGAAATAAAGGCTCTTCGAATTGCATTGGGTACAATTCTCGGTAAAACTCTTTATAATCTTTATCTTCTAAATCGGTTGGCTGTTTTGTCCAAGCCGGATTTGGGTTATTGATGATGTTATCAACAGTTTTAGTTTCCGGTTTAGCATCTTCAGCAGCATCTTCTGGTAAAGGAAGTGTTTCTTCTTTAGTACCAAATTTAATTGGGATTGGCATAAACTTGTTATACTTTACCAATAATTCTTGGATTCTGTTTTCTTCTAAAAACTCTTCATCTTCTTCATTTATATGAAGTATAATTTCAGTTCCTCTTACAGATTTGTCAGAATCTTCAAGTGTAAATTCTGTAGTCCCATCACAGGTCCAATGAGCTGCAGGTTCATCTTTATAAGATTTAGTAATAATCTCAACTTTATGAGCTACCATAAATGCAGAATAGAAACCTAGACCAAAATGCCCAATAATTCCGCTGTCTTTAGCAGAATCTTTATATTTTTCTAAAAACTCTTCAGCTCCAGAAAAAGCAACTTCATTAATATATTTTTCAACCTCTTCTTTGGTCATCCCAATACCTTGGTCGATTATATGGATTTTTTTATTGTCTTTATCCACTTTAATCTCGATGGTCGGATTTCCGTAATCCACATCGGTTTCACCAATATTAGTAAGGTGTTTTAATTTTAATGTAGCATCAGTTGCGTTAGATATCAACTCTCTCAAGAAAATCTCGTGGTCGCTGTAAAGAAATTTTTTAATCAGCGGGAAAATGTTATCTACAGAAACATTAATTTTTCCAGTTGCCATATATTTTTAGTTTTTATTATCAAATTCAGTATAGACTAACCAAAAAAAGTACCATTACAGTTTTGCTGTCAAGTTGGCATAAGCTTTGTGTCTATATATGTAAAATAATCAGTTAAGAATTTGATTATCAAAATAGATAAAGTTATTATTTAACAAACTTTTTGTTTAACTAATTAAATTTATGGTTAGACAATTATTATATTTGAGAAGAGAAAAAGGAATTATGGCGACTACAACTAAAACAGCAACAAAAAAGAAATTAGACTCCGATAAGCTTATAAGTCTTTATATGGATTATGTCTTAGAAAATGAACATACTCCTAAAACAGTTTATAAATTCAGCAAAGACGTGTCTATAAAGGAAGAAGAATTTTATAATTTCTTCGGAAGTTTTGAAGGACTTGAAAAAGGAATTTGGGAGCGATTTTATTTAAACACAGTAAATGTAATCGAGCAGAGTCCGGAATACCCGAGTTTTACAAATCGTGAAAAGATGCTTACTTTTTATTACACACTTTTCGAGGTGTTAACAGCTAATAGGAGTTATGTTTTATTTACGCTTAAAAAGGATCCTAAACCAATTAAAAACCTGGTGCAATTAAAGGGACTGCGCAAAAATGTAAAATCGTTTGCAAAAGGATTAATTGGAGATGGAAATAAAGATAAAATGCTGAAATTTTTACAGCAGCCAGAAGAAGTTTTTTCTGAAGCAGCATGGGTACAGTTAATGTTTCTTTTAAAATTTTGGATGGACGATAATTCTGCACAATTTGAAAGTACAGATGTAGCTATTGAAAAATCAGTAAATACAGTATTCGATATTTTTGATAATACCCCACTAGAGCGAGTAGTTGATTTCGGGAAATTCTTATATAAAGAGCGAATGGCTAAATAAGCTATCCAAAAAAATGCTATGATAAAGGCCGAAAGGCAACAAAAGAAAAAGAGATGAAATCAATAGATAAAATTCCTACTGGTAAAATTGGGCGTACCAGTAAATTAGTACAGACCGGAGCTAAAATAGGGAGTAATTATTTAAAATATTACGGAAAGAAAGCTTTTAATAAAGAACTTACTCGAGATGATTTAGATAGAGACAATGCTAGTGATATTTACGATGGTTTAAAAAGTTTAAAAGGGAGTGCACTTAAAGTGGCGCAAATGCTCTCTATGGAAAAAAGTTTGTTGCCTAGTGCTTATGTAGAGAAATTTAGTTTGGCTCAATTTAGTGTACCACCATTATCTGCACCTTTAGTTCGGAAAACATTTAAAAAATATAACGGAAACTATCCCGAAGAATTATTTGATGAATTTACCTCGCAATCTGTTAATGCTGCTAGTATAGGCCAAGTACACCGTGCAGTTAAAGATGGAAAAAAACTAGCTGTTAAAATTCAATATCCTGGTGTTGCCGATAGTATAAGTTCAGATTTAGCAATGGTAAAACCAATTGCTACTCGAATGTTTAATCTTCAAGGAAAAGATTCAGAAAAATATTTTAAGGAAGTAGAAGGAAAACTTCTTGAGGAAACAGACTATGTTTTAGAAGTAAAACAGAGTAAAGAAATTTCAGAAGCATGTAATCATATTCCAAATTTGAAATTTCCGAAATATTATGAAGATTTATCTAGCGAGCGAATAATTACAATGGATTGGATGGAAGGCCAGCATCTTAGTGATTTTGCCAAAGAAAACACCAACCAAGAAAAAGCAAACAAAGTAGGGCAGGCTCTTTGGGACTTTTATATGTTTCAAATGCACGGGCTTAAAGAAGTGCATGCCGATCCGCATCCGGGAAATTTTTTAATTGATAAAGAAGGGAATCTGATTGCTATCGATTTTGGATGTATTAAAAAAGTTCCAGACGATTTCTATATTCCTTATTTTGAATTGGCTAAAAAAGAAAACATTAATAATCCTGAGTTTTTCAATGAAAAATTATTTGAACTTGAAATTCTTAGAGAAGATGACACTGATAATGAAATAAAATATTTTTCAGAATTATTTCATCAAATGCTAAATCTTTTTACAAGTCCATTTCACTCGGAAGTTTTTGACTTTGCTAACCCTGAATTTTGGGATTCTATTACAAAACTAAGTGAGAAGTATAGTAAAGATGAAGAGCTAAGAAAGATGAATGGAAATCGTGGAAGTAAGCATTTTCTGTATATCAATAGAACCTTCTTTGGCTTATATAATTTACTTCACGATTTAGAAGCTAAAGTTAAGATTAATAACTTTAGACGTTATTTAAAGTAGTAAAGGTTAATTATCGGTGATTTATAAAGCGTAAATTCAAATTACAGAATTTACGCTTTATTTTTTTACCATTAAAATAGCCTATCTTTCTTATATTGTACTTTTATTAAAATACAGAATTCGTATTATTACGAGAATAATTTTATAAACGTTTAAAAAAATAGGTATGTATCAGTCTAAAATTGCCGGATTAGGAAAATTTGTACCGGAGAATGTTGTGACGAACGATGATTTGTCTAAAATTATGGATACAAACGATGCCTGGATTCAGGAAAGAACCGGTATTAAAGAAAGACGACACATAAAAAAAGGCGATGGCAATACAACCGCTAGTATGGGCGCCGAAGCTGCAAAAATAGCTTTAGAAAGAGCCAAAATCGATAAAAATGATATCGATTTAATTGTTTTTGCAACACTAAGCCCGGATTATTATTTTCCAGGTTGTGGAGTGCAGGTACAAGAATTGTTAGACATTGATACCTGTCCTGCTATAGATGTGCGTAACCAATGTAGCGGATTTATTTATGGATTATCGGTAGCCGATCAATTTATTAAAACAGGCATGTATAAGAAAGTGTTGGTTATCGGTAGCGAAAACCATAGTGGCGGTTTAGATTTTACAACTCGAGGTAGATCGGTATCCGTTATTTTTGGTGACGGAGCTGGAGCAGCAGTTTTAACTAGAAGCAATCATGTAGGGCAAGGTATTTTATCTACGCATTTACATTCTGAAGGAAAACATGCACTAGAATTAAGTTTGAAGGGACCAAGTACAAACCATTGGGTCCCGGAAATTATTGCTGAAAATCCCCAAGAAGATATTCCGTATTATCCGTATATGAATGGACAATTTGTGTTTAAAAATGCAGTGGTTCGTTTTTCCGAAGTAATTATGGAAGGTTTAAAAGCTAACGGACTTGAGGTTAGTGATATTGATATGTTGATTCCGCATCAAGCAAATCTTCGAATTTCTCAGTTTATTCAACAGAAATTTAAGTTAAAAGATGATCAGGTTTATAATAATATTCAGAAATATGGTAATACAACTGCGGCCTCTATTCCTATTGCACTAACAGAAGCGTGGGAGGAAGGAAAAATTAAAGAAGGTGATACCGTTGTACTAGCTGCTTTTGGTAGCGGATTTACTTGGGCAAGTGCCGTGATAGAATGGTAATTATAACCACTTATAAAATTAAAAAAGAGCGATTTAATCGCTCTTTTTTATGTAGATAATGCTTTTAAATTTTTAAAAAACTTATAGATGAAATAGACTCCTACTGCAGTTAAACCAAGTTCAACTATAAAGGGCCAAGATTCTTGATCCCCAATTTTAATTTTTTGCATACATCTAAAGCTTCCATAAGCTAAAAATAGGATCCCGAAAATTAGATATAAGTAATTATTCTTTTTTGAAAGTTTTACGAGCTTTCTATTCTTCATTTTTATAATCTTCAGGAAAGGTAACTTTTGCTATTTTTAACGCTTCATCTAAATGGCTTTTTATAGCAAAAAGTTGTACCTGTCCAGGTACCCCGCCACCAAAACCAGCTCTTAATCCAGATTCTAGATCGTTTCGTACCCGATTAGAAATGCCCGCATTGTTAAATAATTCTTGCAAATATTGCACATTAACATCGGATCCGGTATATACTCTTTCGTAAGTTTCTTCAGTACTCATAACTATTTATTTAGACAAACTAAATTACAACCTTTAGTATAAGTAAGCTTCAATTTTAAACAGAGTTTAACGTTATTCTTTATAAAGCGAAATTATCTAGGAATCTTAAACGGTAATTAATACATAGCTTTTATGAAAAATCTTATCTTTTTCGAAAATATCGATATTAAAACAATTATTTATAATTTCCTTTTTTTCAGAGTTTTTTAGAGCTTCTTTAATTTTTATCTTTCTAAATAACGTATTTATTTTTTTTTAATGATTCTTTATTTTCATCTTTTACAAGTTTTAATTGGTTGATCTTCAAGTTTTGTTTGGGGTATTTTAATCATCATGATTCAAATTTCGGGAATAATTATAATATTGGATAACTTTTATTATTACAATTAAATTGTATCAATATTCAATGATTTATAACATTTTTACATATTAATAACTTACAATAAAAAAGGCTACTTGGAAAAGTAGCCTTAATTGTGGTTAAAAGTTGGTTATTTATAAACTGATTATTTACTATCAGGATGTGGAGTCATTCTTAAATATGGTTTTACTTCTCTGAAGCCTTTAGGAAATAGTTTTTTAGCATCTTCGTTAGAAACCGATGGACTAATTACCACGTCATCTCCTTTTTTCCAATTAGCCGGAGTGGCTACTTTTTGATATGCTGTTAATTGTAATGAATCGATTACTCGTAAAAGTTCATCAAAATTTCTACCAGTACTTGCCGGATAGGTAATCATTAATTTGATAGTTTTATCAGGACCAATTATGTAAACAGAACGTACAGTAAGTGTATTATCTGCATTCGGATGAATCATTCCATATAATTCTGAAACCTTTTTATCTTCATCAGCAATTATTGGATAATCTACTTTTGTATTCTGGGTTTCATTAATATCGTCTATCCAACCTTTATGAGAAGCAACTCCATCAACACTAAGTGCTAATACTTTTGTGTTACGTTTTTTAAACTCATCTTTATATTTAGCTACCGTTCCTAGCTCGGTAGTACAAACTGGCGTATAATCGGAAGGGTGAGAAAATAAAATCCCCCAACCATCACCAAGATAATCATAAAGATTTATAGTTCCTTTTGTGGTTTCAGCATCAAAATTCGGGGCTTTATCACCTAATTTTAAATCGCTCATTTCTTCTTAATTTTAGTTTAGCCCAAAATTAATGAATTCTATATTTTAACCCTAGTAAAAAGATAGGATTAAAAGGTTTTTAAGAGAAGTTTAACCTTTTACGTATTAATTTCCAATATTTATTTCTTCCATTTGATATTACAACCTATGCTAGGTTTTTGAACACCAGTTATTTGTTTACCTTTTAATAACGCTTCTAAGGCATTGCGTAAATCCTTTCCGGTAACCGGTTTACCATTTTCTGGTCTAGAATCATCTAATTGACCTCGGTACACCAATTCTGAATCAGAATTGAATAGAAAAAAATCTGGTGTGCAAGCAGCATCATAAGCTTTTGCTACTGTTTGGTCTTCATCATATAAATAAGGAAAAGTGAAATGTTGTTCTTGGGCATTTTCTTTCATCAATTCAGGCCTATCATCAGGGTAATTTTCGGCATCATTACTAGAAATAGCTAAAACACCAATTCCTTTAGCCTGATATTCTTTACCTAATTTAGAAATTTCGGCGTTAATATGTTTTACGAATGGGCAGTGGTTACAAATAAACATTATTAAGGTACCATTAGGACCTTTTAAATCTTCTAAATTAAATGTTCTATCGGTTACAGTATCGTGAAGTTCAAAATTTGGAGCTTTAGTTCCTAAAGCTAACATATTTGATGGTGTACGTGCCATTTTTTATGTAAATTTAAGTTATTAATTCAGAATATTTAAATTTCATAAGAAATACAAATTAAAATGGAAATATCTTGGCGAGATTTTGAAAAAGTAGAAATGCGCGTAGGGACAATTATTGAAGTAACTGATTTTCCTGAAGCTCGGAAACCTGCTTATAAATTGAAAATTGATTTTGGTAAAGAGATTGGATTCCGAAAAACTTCGGCTCAAATAACAAAAAGGTATACTGCAAAATCTTTAGTGGGGAAACAAATTATTGCAGTTATTAATTTTCCGGATAAGCAAATTGCCAATTTTATGAGTGAATGCTTGGTTTTAGGAGTAGTTGGAGATCATAATGATATTACTTTAATACAACCAGGCATGGAAGTAGAAAATGGACAAAAAATAGGCTAGCCTATTTTTTGTTCCGTTCGTTTTCTTGGTCTTGTAGTAATTTGTGGATATCTTTTTTATTTCCATAAATCACCATAATATCGTCTTTGTAAAGCTTGGTATCTGCAGATGCAACTCCTTTAATATTTGTTATTTTTTTCATGCATCCAATTTCATTTTTAACTTCAGTAATTTTCATAGTGGTTAAAATGATAAGGTCGTAATCTTCTCGGAAGCGTATTTCTTGAAGTGTTTTTTCATGGTATTCTTCAGGTACTTCAACTTCAATAATCATGTATTCTTCATTTAATTCAAATGAATCTACAACCCCACGCATATTTAATTTTTTAGCCCATCGTTCTGCAGTTTCTTGTTCAGGGTGAATTATTTCATCTACTTGCATAGCTTCTAATACCATTTCTTGAAGACCTTGTACAGCACGGCTAATTAGGCGCTTTACATTCATCTTCTTCATTAAAGCAGTAGCCAATACATTATTTCCTTGATCTTCTCCAATGGCTACAACTACAACATCGGTATCACGTAATGGAAGGTTAGAAACAGCAGCAGAATCTGTAGCATCTAATTTTATGGCATGAGTAATTTTATCTTTAATAGCTTCTACTTTAGCCATTTGATTGTCTACCCCAATTACTTCATTATTCAGTTCGGTTAATTTTATAGCTAATGAAGAGCCGAAGTTCCCTAAACCTAAAATAATATACTTCATGGTTATTTCTAGTTAATTAATACTTCCTCTTTAGGAAATTTATAATTTAAATGTTTTACATCATCGATAAATGCAGCCATCAATGTAATTACACTAACACGGCCTGCAAACATTGTAGCTACCAAAACAAATTTTGATGCTGAAGAAAAATCGCCTGTTATTCCCAAACTTAAACCTACGGTACTGTAAGCAGATATGCATTCAAAAGCAACATCTAAAAGGTGCATTTCGTTATCAAAATAAGATATAAATAAAATGGCTAAACCTATAAACAGAATAGACAAAGTCATAATCGAAAATGCACGTCGTAGCGAGTTATTAGCGATTTGTCGGTTATAAACCTCAACACGATCCTTCCCTTTGGCTAAACTTAAAAAATTAAATGTAGCAATTGCTAATGTACTAGTTTTAATACCACCACCTGTAGATGCAGGAGATGCCCCTACCCACATTAAGAACATAATAACCATTATTGTTGAAAAGTTTAATGCAGACATATCTATGGTGTTAAAACCAGCGGTTCTTGGAGTAGCAGATCCAAAGAAGGAGGTGGCTAGTTTACCCAAAAAACTATAACCAGACAATGTATTGTTCCATTCGAAAAATAAAAATAATACCGTACCACCAATTAATAAAATAGCAGTGGTAGCCAATACAATTCTAGAATTTAAATTTAGCACCCAAGGCATGTTTAAGTGACGGTCCGGGCGAATAATTTTATATGTTTGCTTTTTGATAAAATATTTACAGTATTTATAAATATTCTGCATTATAGGGAAGCCTAACCCTCCAACAATAAATAGCACTGCTAAAATAATGTGCAGTGGGAAATTCATTCGGAAACCGGGTTCATAAAGGCTATGTTCTAAAGTAGAAAAACCGGCATTACAAAAGCTGGAAATTGTATGGAAAAATGAGAAAAATATACGGTCTCCTACGGTATCAAAATATGTTGGATCCAATGAGAAATAAATGAAAACTGCGCCTAGAAATTCAAAAACAAATGTGATAAAAAGTATACGTTTTAAAGCAGAAAATACTTCTCCTAATGTTTCAGAATCAGTTACGCTTTTCATCATTAATTGGTTTTCGTAGGATGCGCTTCCGCGGAAAAAATAACTGAAATAACTTGCGAAAGTCATTATTCCAAGCCCTCCAAGTTGTATTAGGATTAAAATAATACATTGTCCAAATAGAGTAAAATAACTACCTGTATCTACAACAATAAGTCCGGTTACACAAACCGCACTAGTTGAGGTGAAAAGTGCATCTATAAAAGAAATTCCTTCATGGGTTGCTTTAGGAAGCATTAGTCCTGCAGCCCCTAATAAAATAAGCCCCATAAAGCTTACAATAAAAAGTTGTGCCGGATTTATAATTTCCCGATTAATAGTAAATTCGAACCGTGAAGATTCTCGCACAAAAAACACAATAATAGCAAGATAGATCCATCCCATTTTATTGAAAAACTCAAAAAATGTGAAGCTTTCTCTGATGCTATCTATTTGGGAGAAAGCTAATAAACCAAATAAAATGAAAATAATAGAATCGAAAATTCGAACTTTATTTTCAAAACGTTCGTTCGTTAGAAAATAACGTAATATTATTGAGGGAATCCCTGCAATTAGGGTGAAGAAATACAAACTGTGTAATTCACTTTCTGCATTTTTACTGTGGGTGAAGCCTAAATCGTAAATAATAGCAATTACTGCTAAAAGGCTTGTCCAAAAAGCAAAACGTCTTAGGTACTTTAGGATTGTAAATTTACTCATAGATCATAAAAAAGGAGGGGAATAGCCCTGTTCCTAAAATCGAAATACTATCTCAAATTTTGCGCAAGATAAATAGAATTACAATCAACTAGAATAAAGATTACTTAAAATAATAAAAAAAGGATTTAAAGTAAGTTTTTATACTATTCAAAAATCAGGAAAGTAGTGGTTATAAAATTGAACATTAATTTATTAAAATAAAAAACCGACTTTTTGAAAAGTCGGTTTTTTTATATAATAGAGTAAATTTTTCTAGATATCTTCAAAGCTTACATCCGTGAATTTTTCTGGGGCGCTGCTACTTTCTAAAGCAGTATTTCCATCATAAGAAGGTTTATAGTCTGCTTGGTGACGCTCACTAATAACTTCTTCTCCTTTTTCATTAATTATAAAGTCCGTCATTTCTTTCAAGATTTCATTAAAACCATCAAAATCTTCTTTGTATAGATAAATTTTGTGTTTTTTGTAATAAAAAGATCCGTCTTCGTTAGTAAATTTTTTACTTTCTGTAATGGTTAGGTAGTAATCATCAGCACGAGTAGCTCTAACATCAAAAAAATACGTCCTTCTTCCTGCTCTTAGCACTTTAGAGAATATTTCTTCTTTCTCCATCAATCCCTTTTCGCTCATAAATAAAATTCTTTAAATGGTTTAGTAATGTTGTGCTCAAAAATCCAAAAAAAATTAACATTTTACAAGAAATTTTCACATTTCTTTCTCGTTTAGTTGTTTTGCATATAGCTCTTTATAGTAGCCTTCTTTTTCAATAAGTTCGTTGTGGGTTCCATGTTCTATGATGCTTCCTTCTTCTAATATTACTATTTTATCGGCATTTTTTGCAGAAGAGATTCTGTGGCTAACTAAAATGGATGTTTTATTTTTAGAAATTTTGTATAAATTGTTTAAAATTGCTTCTTCAGTTTCTGTATCTACTGCAGATAAACAGTCGTCAAATAATAAGATTTGCGGATCTTGAATTATTGCTCTTGCTATAGATACTCGTTGTTTTTGTCCTCCGGATAATGTAATACCTCGTTCTCCGAGAACAGTTTCATATCCTTTACTAAAATTTTTAATATTTTTATGGACAGATGCTGTTTTAGCGGCATCGATTACTTGTTTGTCGGTAGCATTTGTAGTCCCGAATTTGATATTGTTTTTAATAGAATCGCTAAATAAGAAAGCATCTTGTGGTACGTAACCTATGCTTTTTCGTAAATTATTTAGGTTAATGTCTTTAATGTTTTTTCCATCAATTTCAATGGAGCCTTCTTGAATGTCGTATAATCTACCAATAAGATCGAGAACAGTAGATTTACCAGAACCTGTTTTACCTATAATGGCTAAAGTTTCTCCTCGTTTAACTTCAAAACTAACATTTTTAAGAGCGGTAATATTAGTATCGTCATACGTAAATGTAACATTCTTGAAACTTATATCGCCTTGTATTTCATCTGGTGTTTCTTTATTATTTTTAATTTCAGGCTCAGTATCTAAAAATTCATTAATACGCTCTTGGGAGGCTTCAGCTTGTTTTACTAAAGATGTTACCCAACCAATAGAAGCTACCGGCCAAGTTAGCATGTTTACATATAGAAGAAATTCTACAATAACTCCTAAATTATCAATTTTTCCTGTGATATATTGGCGACCACCAATGTAAATTACCAAGATATTACTGATTCCTATTAATAATACCATTAACGGAATAAAAAAGGCTTGAACTTTTACTAGATCAATATTTTTATCTCGGCTAGAGTTCGATAATTCTGTAAAATTATCCTTAGTTTGTTTTTCCAAACCATACGATTTTAACACTGCAATTCCGCTAAAACTCTCCTGAGTAAATGTGTTAAGTTTAGAAAGATATTGTTGTACTATTTTACTTCTTTTTTGAATAACTACACTTAACTTATAAATAGCAATCGATAAAATGGGGAGCGGGATAACAGTATATAGCGTAAGTAATGGCGCAGCTTTTATCATATAAATTAGCACTACAATAGTAGAAGTAAGTGTGGTTACTGTATACATAATTGCCGGGCCTAAGTACATTCGTACTTTCGTAACATCTTCACTTATCCGGTTCATTAAATCTCCGGTTCTATTGCTTTTGTAAAAATTCAGGGATAATTCTTGATAATGTTTATAAATTACATTTTTCAAGTCAAATTCTATATGTCGAGATACCACAATAAAAGTTTGCCGCATTAAAAATGTGAAAAAAGCAGAAAGTAATGTGGCTCCAACAATAATTAAAATGTTTTCTAATAAAATTGCTTTTAAATTTTCAATATTGGTTATTTCTCCGTTTATATATTTTTCAATCGAATCGGTAGAATTCCCAATAAGTGGAATATAATATAGCGCGAAAATTCGAGCAGCAATGGTAATAATTAGCCCTAAAATTAGTTTCCATTTATACTTTAAGAAGAATTTATTGAGGGTTCTTAGGTGTTTCATAAAAGTGTAATCGCTTCAATTTTCTGTTTAGTCGAATTGATAATTTTAGCTTATCAAAATAAATCAACTTTATACAGTTTTAAACCTTTTTTTACTGAAAGATTTTTCCGTTAGCAAAGATACAGTATTAAAATAAACCAAAGTTGTAGATGTGTTTTGAGTTTATAAATTAGGTAAAATGCAGCTGTTTTTTGGCTGTAAAATCCTACTTAAAGATCTATTTAGGAAGTTTAACTCTTAAAATTTCAAATCTGCAACTGAAAATAATTCAGTTTGATGCAGCTAAAAATAAAATTATGGTATTTTTGCATCGCGAGAGAATATTTCTGTCGTCTTTAAATTTTTTAAAAGTTCTTTTACACGTATGCTAACAAGAAGACATGTTCGGGTTAAAGTGATGCAATCGCTTTATGCATTTCACAAAAGCGAAAACAATAACCTTAAAAACGAAGAAAAATTTCTTCTTAAAAGTATGGAAGAGATGTACGATCTTTTTCTATTACAATTAAACTTGTTTGTTGAGATTAAAAATTATGCTAAAACATATTTAGAGAGATCTCAACAAAAGCATCTCGCTACTGAGACCGATATAAATCCTAACAAAAAATTTATTAATAACGCAGTTTTCCAGATTTTGGAAGAGAATATTCAGTTGCAAAATTCTGTTGAGGATAGAAAATTGATGCATTGGAGCCACGATGATGAATATGTCCGAATTCTTTGGGAAGCTATTAAAGAAAGTGAGATTTATTCGGAATACATGGAAACGGAAACATCTAGTTTTCGAGAAGATAAAGATTTTGTTGTAGCTATTTTTAAAAAAATAATAGCACCTAATGAAAAAGTGTATGAATATTTTGAAGATAAAAAACTTACGTGGTTAGACGATTTACCATTGGTAAATACAGCCGTAGTTAAAATGCTTCAGAAGTTAAAACACAATTCAGGACAAGATGCAAATCTTCCTAATTTGTTTAAATCTATAGATGATAAAGATTTTGCTTTTGAATTATTTCAAAAAACATATCTTAAAGATGAATCTTTAGCCAAAGAAATGCTGGGCAAAACCCCAAATTGGGATAAAGATCGTATTGCAGATATAGATACAGTTTTAATTAAAATGGCAATTTGTGAATTTTTACATTTTCCATCTATTCCTGTAAAAGTAACTATTAACGAATATCTAGAAATAAGTAAAGAATATAGTACTCCAAAAAGTAGTATATTTATTAATGGAATTTTAGATAAGTTATCTAAAGAGTATAATTCGGAAGGGAAATTAAATAAAATGGGTCGAGGCCTTATGTAATCTATAATTTTTCTTAATTTTAACCCAAACTTTTAAAATAATGAAGAAAGTATTTTTAATAGTAGCGGCTGCAGGAACTTTATTTGTAACTTCTTGTAAAGAAAACGGAGGAGCAGCCGATAAAGTAAAGTCTGAAAACGTAGATGCTGCTGCAGAAAGAGATGCGCAAGCAACTGTTTATCCTGAAATGAATTTTGAAGAAACCGAATTTGATTTTGGTAAAATTCCTCATGGAGAACCTGTAGAACACGTGTTTACTTTTACCAATACCGGTAAAGCACCATTAGTAATTACTAATGCAAAAAGCACCTGTGGTTGTACAGTACCATCTTATCCAAAAAACGAAACAATTGCTCCTGGAGAAAAAGGAGAATTATTGGTTAAATATAATGGTTCTGGAAACGGGCAAGTAAGTAAAACAGTAACACTTTCTGCTAATACAGAAGCTGGACAGCAAAAAATAAAAATCAAAGCGTTTGTAGAAAAGAGCGCAAGCTAAAAATAGCGAGAATCAATTTTATATATGGAACAAATACAACAGTTTTTGCCTTTAATTTTAATGTTTGTTGTGGTGTACTTTTTTATGATACGCCCACAAATGAAAAAAGCAAAACAAGAAAAAAAGTTTGCAGCAGAACTTAAAAAAGGAGATCGAATTATTACTAAAAGTGGTATGCACGGTAAGATTATCGATTTTAGTGAAAAAAACAATTCGGTAATTATAGAAACTGGAGCCGGTAAAATAACTTTCGACAGATCTTCATTGTCAATGGAGATGAGTCAGAAATTAAATACTCCAGATAAACCTGTTGCGGATAAAAAGAAATAAATTCTTTATACCACAAACAAAAAAACCTTCAAGAAATTGAAGGTTTTTTATTTTATACTTATTTCTTAGTATTGAGTTCGGCAATCTTTATAATTACTTCGGTAGCTTTTAACATGCTTTCTAAAGGAACATACTCGTATTTTCCGTGGAAGTTATGCCCTCCAGCAAAAATATTAGGACAAGGAAGTCCCATAAAGCTTAGTTGTGAACCATCAGTGCCTCCACGAATTGGTTTAATAATAGGTTCTATATTTACGGCTTCCATTGCTTTTTTAGCCAATTCAACAATATGCAAATTTGGCTCAATTTTTTCACGCATATTTTTATACTGATCGGTAACTTCAACCTTTACACATTCGCTTTGGTATTGTTTGCAAATTTCTATACCAAGATCTGCAATTACTTTTTTACGAGCTTCAAAATGCTTCTTATCATGATCACGTATAATATACTGTAGCACAGTTTCTTCAACATCTCCATTGATATTACTTAAATGAAAAAAGCCTTGTCGACCTTCGGTATGTTCCGGAGTCTCTAAACGTGGTAACGAGTTAATGAAATCTTGAGCAATATACATGCTATTAACCATTTTATCTTTAGCATAACCCGGATGTACGCTTTTTCCTGATACGGTAACTTTAGCGCTGGCCGCATTAAAATTTTCGTATTCTAATTCTCCAATTTGGCTACCATCCATAGTATACGCCCAATCGGCTCCAAATTTTTCAACATCGAATTTATGAGCACCTCGGCCAATTTCTTCATCAGGTGTAAATCCAATTTTTATAGTCCCATGCTTAATTTCAGGATGATTTATAAGAAACTCCATAGCACTCATAATTTCGGTTACTCCGGCTTTATCATCTGCACCAAGTAAACTTGTACCATCAGTTGTTATGATTGTTTGGCCTTTGTATTGTTTTAAATCTTCAAAATATTCCGAAGAAAGAATAATATTTTTCTCTTTGTTTAAAACAATATCTCCACCATCATAATCTTCTATTATTTGTGGATTTATATTTTTACCATTAAAATCTGGCGAGGTATCAAAATGAGAAATAAAACCTATTGTAGGTACTTTTTTAGTTATATTTGGCGGAAGTGTAGCCATTATATAAGCATTATCATCTATACTTACATCTTGCATTCCCATTTCTTCTAGTTCTGTTGCCAACTGGTTGGCAAGTTTCCATTGCTTATCAGTACTAGGAGTGGAGTTGCTTTCCGGATTACTTTGCGTGTCTATCGAGATGTAATTTAAAAACCGATTTAAGACTTCTTTTTTATCTATCATGCTATTTTTTTCTTTGGTAGGATAGTCAAAATTAAGAATTCACGGTTCGGCTTCAAAAGCTTTTGTGATTTTGTATGGAGATTTTCACAATTCAACTATTTTTGCACAAACCTACCAGCAATGTACAAATCAATTATTCGAGCCATTCTATTTAAGTATGATCCTGAAGCCGTTCATCATTTTACGGTTAATACGGTTAAAAAATTAAGCAAAATACCAGGTATTTCCGGTTTACTTAAATCTTTATATTGTATTGAAGATCCTCGGTTAGAGCGTGAAGTTTTTGGAATAAAATTTAAAAATCCTGTAGGCGTAGCTGCTGGGTTTGATAAAGATGCTAATTTATATAAAGAATTATCGAATCTCGGTTTCGGTTTTATAGAAGTTGGTACCGTTACTCCAAAAGCACAACCTGGTAATGATAAAAAACGATTATTCCGTTTAAAACAAGACCAAGCCATTATTAATCGAATGGGATTTAATAATAAAGGCGTAGAAGCTATGGTTGAGGAATTGAAAAAGAATACAAATGTTTTAATTGGTGGTAATATTGGCAAAAACAAAATAACACCTAATGAAGAAGCCGTAAACGATTATACTTGTTGTTTTGAAGCTTTATTCGATTATGTTGATTATTTTGTTGTGAATGTTAGTTCACCCAATACACCAAATTTACGAGCATTGCAGGATAAAGAACCGCTTACACATTTGTTAAATACATTAATGGATTTAAATAATGCGAAAACTAATCCAAAACCAATACTATTAAAAATAGCTCCTGATCTTACCGATTCTCAATTATTAGATATTATAGATATTGTAGCAGAAACTGAAATTTCGGGTGTAATTGCAACCAATACAACGATATCTAGAGAAGGATTACAGTCTGAAGCAAAAAATGAAACAGGAGGATTAAGCGGTAAGCCTTTACGAAACCGAGCAACCGAAGTTATTCGGTTTTTATCTGAAAAAAGTAACAATGCATTTCCTATAATTGGAGTAGGAGGAATACATTCTGCTGAAGATGCTATTGAAAAGTTAGATGCAGGAGCCAGTTTAGTTCAATTATATACGGGATTTATTTATGAAGGTCCTAGTTTAATTAAAGCTATCAATAAAAAAATTCTCGAAAAATATTCAAATTCATAATTAATAAAACTTTTGTTAGAACAGCTTATTACTTTTTTAACTGCTGTTAGTTTACTTACACTTGCTCCCGGGCCTGATATAATTTATGTTTTAGTGCAAGGGATGGCAAATGGTAAAAAATATGCAATTATAACAGCTCTTGGATTAGTTTCCGGTCTTTTAGTGCATACCACATTGGTAGCTTTTGGAGTTTCAGCAATACTAAGACAATCTGAAGTTATTTATTTTATTATAAAAAGTATCGGAGCTGCCTATTTGTTTTATTTGGCTTATAAAGTTTTTAGGAGCAACACGGATATTGCTTTTACTACAGAGGGTGTTAAACAAAAATCATTATTCTCTTTATATAAACAGGGGTTTATAATGAATGTTTTAAACCCTAAAGTAACTATTTTCTTTTTAGCATTATTTCCTGGTTTTCTATGGAATCTTGAAGAAGATACAATATCTCAATTCTATATTTTAGGGTTAATTTTTATGCTTCAAGCTTTTTTAATTTTTGTAATGGTAGCTGTTTTAGCCGGAAGTATTTCTAAGTTTCTTCAGAAGCATGAAAAATCAGGTCTTTTTTTAAAGTGGATGAAGGTTTTTGTTTTTATAGGTATAGGTCTTTTTATTTTACTGTAGAAGAGTTTCTTTGAAAAAGAATCAAAAATTAGTATTCAATTTTAATATTTCTGATTAAAAATTACATTTTTTAGTAAAAACTAAAAAACTATCTTTGGAAGTATGCGAGAAATAAAACTTATCGAGTGCCCTAGAGATGCAATGCAAGGAATTAAAACCTACATTCCTACAGCAAAAAAAGCACGATATATACAATCGTTATTAAATTGTGGATTTGATACGATTGATTTCGGAAGTTTTGTTTCTCCGAAGGCTATACCTCAAATGAGGGATACTGCTGAGGTACTTTCTCTATTAGATTTAACCCGTACAAAAAGTAATTTATTAGCTATTGTTGCTAATATTCGAGGAGCCGAAACTGCTGTAGAATTTGAGGAAATTAAATATTTGGGATATCCATTTTCAATATCAGAGAATTTCCAAATGCGTAATACGCATAAAACCATAAGCGATTCTATCCAAATTTTAGATGAAATTTTAAATATTGCAGTTAGGCATAATAAGGAGGTTGTTACCTATCTTTCTATGGGATTTGGAAATCCGTACGGAGATCCTTGGAGCGTAGAAATTGTTTCGAAATGGGTTGAAAAACTTTCCGGAATGGGAGTTCGAATTTTATCATTGTCTGATACTGTTGGTAATTCTACTTCTGAAACTATTTCTTATTTATACTCAAATTTAATACCTGCTTTCCCTGCAATAGAATTCGGTGCTCATTTGCATACAGATCCTACTAGTTGGTATGAGAAAATTGATGCGGCTTATAAATCAGGTTGTTCTCGTTTTGATGGAGCTATTCAAGGATTTGGTGGTTGTCCAATGGCCAAAGATGAATTAACTGGAAATATGCCTACAGAAAAAATGTTCTCGTACTTTAATGCTGCTAAGGTATCTACCAATATAAGGATGGGGAGTTTTGAGGCCTCTTATAACAAAGCCTTAGAGCTATTTAAAGAGTATATTTAATAATTCATTTTTAGTTAAAAATTTTAACTTTTTTTTCTATTTTTCTAATAAAAAACCATAAATATGTTTATTGTGTTAATTTAATTGATAAAATTGTTTAAAATTTGTGTTTATTAATCAATATTGAGTTTTATAAAAAAAATCAGCTAAACCTTGCAATTAAATATTTTTAGTCTACTTTTTTTATTTTTCGCAGAAATAGGCGCTCTCTCCGAACAAACAGAAAGAGCTACTATTTATAATATTTCAAGTAATAGAAATAGCGAAATAGATTTAGTAGTTGATAGGATTTCTTCAATTTCTATGAGTTTTTTGGCGAAAGCAGTTCCAATTAATAAAATTCCAAAAGCTAGTAATACAAAAACCTATTTAAATCTTTATGATTCAGTAAAAAATTATTTTATAATTACGAATCAAGAAGATTCGGATGCATCAAGAAAACAGAATATTACAAATCAACTACAACGGGATCGGTTAATTATTTTAGGCTTAACATTATGTGGTGTTACGTTTACAATTTTCTTTATGTGGAGAATTCATTTTTATAAACAGAAACAACGTTTAACCGATCAACTTCAAAATCAAAATGAGGTTATAACCAAACAAAACGAATTAATTTCTGAAAGGAATAAAGATTTGTATGAGTTGGATCAGCATAAAAACAAATTATTTTCAATATTATCTCACGATTTAAAATCACCTTTAGCTGCTATCCAACAACTTTTAGAATTAATGAAAACTGAGGATTTTTCTGAAGAAGAATTCAAATCGGTTTTAGATGATATGTTATTGCAAGTTTCTGCTACATCTACAATGCTTAAAAATTTATTGCATTGGGCAAGTTCTCAAATGGAAGGATCCAATTTAGCAGTAAAAAAGATTGCCTTAATTAATCAGGTATCTAATATAATAGAGGCGTATAGATTAGTAGTAAAATCTAAAAACATAAATATAGTCCATAAGAAAAGTGATAATTTAAGCAATATTTATTTCGATGAAGCTCACTTAAATATCATTCTTCAAAATATTATTAGTAATGCTATTAAGTTTTCTCCTTTAAACAAAAATATTGAGATTTATTACAAGGAGACCCCTGATGTAGTAAAATTAATAGTTAAGGATAATGGTAGGGGAATAAGCTCAGAGAAAATAGAAAAAATAAAGAATGCAAAAAGTAAGATGATTTCTGAAGTAGGAACAAAGATGGAGCTTGGTACTGGTTTAGGGATGTTAGTAGTTAATCAGTTTTTATCAATGAATCAGGGTATATTAGATATAAAAAGTGAAATAGGTAAAGGATCAGAATTTATAATTAGTTTTCAGAAAAAACCGTTTGAATGAATTATTTAAAGTAAGCTAGCCTATTCTACTGAAAACTATGTATATTTGCATGCAATTAAATTTTTAATTGCTATGACTGCACACAATTCTAAAATACTAGGGGAAGGTCTTACATATGATGATGTATTATTAGTACCCGCATTTTCAGAGGTTTTACCTCGTGAAGTAAGTATAAAATCTAAATTTTCTAAAAATATCTCGTTAAATGTTCCTGTGGTTTCAGCTGCTATGGATACAGTTACCGAATCTCGTATGGCTATTGCAATGGCTAGAGAAGGGGGAATTGGAGTGCTACACAAAAACATGAGTATCCAGCAGCAAGCTTTAAAAGTTCGTAAGGTGAAGCGTGCAGAGAGTGGTATGATAATAGATCCCGTTACTTTGCACATATCATCTACTGTTCAGGATGCTAAAAACCAAATGAAAGAGCATAGCATTGGCGGAATTCCTATTGTAGATGAAGAAGGTAATTTAATAGGCATAGTAACGAACCGTGATTTACGTTTCGAAAAAAATAACGAGCGTCCTATTTCAGAAGTAATGACTTCTGAAAATTTGGTAACTGTTTCTGAAGGAACTTCTCTAGATCAAGCTGAAGATATTCTACAAGCTAATAAAATTGAAAAGTTACCTGTAATTAATAAAGATAATAAACTAGTTGGTTTAATTACATTTAGAGATATAACAAAGCTTACTCAAAAACCAAATGCAAATAAAGATGAATTTGGTAGATTGCGTGTTGCTGCAGCAATAGGTGTAACAGCAGATGCTTTAGAGCGCGCAGAAGCTTTAGTAAATGCAGGTGTAGATGCTATAGTTATAGATACAGCACATGGACATACAAAAGGAGTTGTGTCTGTATTAAAAACCATTAAAGAGAAATTCCCAACTTTAGAAGCTATTGTTGGTAATATTGCAACACCAGAAGCTGCTAAATATTTAGTTGAAGCAGGAGCAGATGGCGTTAAAGTAGGTATTGGGCCTGGTTCTATTTGTACTACTCGAGTAGTTGCCGGAGTAGGATTTCCTCAATTTTCTGCAGTGCTTGAAGTTGCTGCTGCCATTAAAGGTACAGGTGTTCCTGTAATAGCCGATGGGGGTATTCGTTATACCGGAGATATTCCAAAGGCAATTGCAGCAGGAGCCGATTGTGTAATGCTAGGTTCTTTATTAGCAGGAACAAAAGAATCTCCAGGAGAAACTATTATTTACGAAGGACGAAAATTTAAATCTTATCGAGGAATGGGATCTGTGGAAGCAATGAAGCATGGTTCTAAAGATCGGTATTTCCAAGATGTAGAAGATGATATTAAAAAATTAGTACCAGAAGGTATTGTTGGACGTGTTCCTTATAAAGGTGAATTAGAAGAAAGTATTCATCAATTTATAGGAGGTTTGCGTGCCGGAATGGGCTACTGTGGTGCTAAAGATGTAGAAAGTTTAAAAGAGCGCAGCCAATTTGTAAAAATTACTGCTTCAGGAATTCATGAAAGTCATCCACATGATGTAACTATCACAAAGGAATCTCCTAATTATAGTAGGTAAATAAATAAGAGTAACACTCATAAAAAAAACCGCTTTAATAAGCGGTTTTTTTATTTTTGATAATAACTTAATTTACTGCTTTTCTTCACTATTTGGATTCGAATTTATAGCTGTATTATCAGCAGGATTTTCTTCAACTTTAATACCTAATTTATTTAAAACTTTTTCAGTAATATCACTACTCGGTTCAGAATATGCTAAGGCTCCGCTATTAGCGTGGAAAACTTGTGTATATCCTTCTTCCTTGATTATTTCTTGTAAAGCTGTATCAATTTTTGCGTATAAAGGTTTTGTTAATTCATTTCGTTTCATTTGCAACATAACAGAAGAGCGTTGGCGGAAATTCTTTATATCATTTTCTAAACTAATTAACGTGTTTTCACGCTCTTTTTTTATGTCTTCAGTAAATACAGCACTACTATCTTTATAATTTTGAACAAGCCCTTGATAGGTTTTTATAGCACTTTTCATATCACTTTGCATTTGTTCATTAAAGTTTTTAATTCCCTGGTCTACATCAGATATTTCCGGCATTTTGGAAATGATATAGTCGGCATCTATAATAGCAATTTTGCTTTGTGCATTGGTATTTAAAGCAATGCATAAAAAAGTAATAATAAAACTAAGTTTCTTCATTTTTAATAAAAGTTTTCTACAAATATATAAGGCATTATTAGTATACGGATGAAAATCGTGAAAAATTGCATATTTTTTTAAAGTTTTTATTCTTTTTAAACTTTTATATTCTAAGGCTGATAATCAGTAATATTAAAGCTTGCAGAACCTTTAAGAATTCTTATTTTTGCTCATTATTGAATTTACTTAAAAAGTTTAAGTCAGTATTAAATAGACTATATATTGAGAATTCTTAAAATTTGTCTTGTATTTTTATTTGTAATAAGCTTTGCAAGTTGTAATTGGATTAAAAGTTTTAGTAAAGAGCAGACTAAGACACCGGTTGTACGTGTAAATAACAACTATCTTTATAAGAGCGATATAGAAAAGTTATTAAATCATAATACAAATTCGGAGGATAGTGCTGTAATTGTCAATAATTATATTAATAGGTGGGCAAAGCAACGGTTGTTAATGGATCGGGCTAATTTAAATTTACCCGAAACTAAGCAAGAAGAGTTTGATAAGTTAGTAGATGATTATCGAAACGAATTGTATACAAATGCCTATACCGAAGCATTAGTTTCTAAAAAATTAGATTCTAGCTTTACAGATAGTATTATAACTTCATATTATTCAGAAAATAAAGACAACTTTCGTTTAAGTCAGGATTTATTAAAATTAAGATATGTAAATTTAGACGCGAAAAATACCAATCTTAATGAAATTAAAAAGTGGTTTTTACGTTTTGATGAGAGATCTCAAGAAAAATTATTAGATAATGCCTTACAATTTCGAAATTATTCGTTTAATGATTCTGTTTGGATTAAGGCAAGTACAGTATATAAAAAAATTGCCTTATTATCAGTAAATGATAGAAATGATTTACTAAAAAAAGAACACTTTTTAGAGCTTAAAGATTCAATACAGGTATATTATATATACATAAAGGACTTTTTGAAAAAAAACGAAACAGCTCCTCTATTTTATGCAAAACCTACAGTGGAACAGATTTTGCTAAATAAACGAAAATTGGAGTTGGTAAAACAACTGGAAAAAGATATTACAAAAGATGCAATTAAAAACAATCAATTTGAAATCTACAATTAAACAAGCAATGCTATTTGGTGTATTGTGGTTTGGCTGGCAGGCAAATGCACAAGAAATTATAGTGACAGATAGTACCTCGATACAGCCAGAAAAAGCTGTAGCTCAAGCTGATGTTGATAAAGATACAGGAGGGCGCCGAAAAGTAGATGGTATTGCAGCTGTAGTAGGAGATTATATTATTTTAGATAGTGATATCGACCTGATGTATAGAGATATGAAAAGTCAGGGAATCTCGACTAAAAATGTGACCGATTGCCAATTGGCAGGTTCTATGATGGAAAATAAATTATATGCACACCAAGCTATACAAGATAGTCTTGTAGTATCGGATGCGCAAATCAATAGTTATATTGATCAGCAAATTTCTTCAATGGTAAAACAATTAGGGAGCATGGAGAAAGTGCTTGAATTTTACCGTAAAGATTCTGAAACTACGTTTAGAAACGAACTTTTTGAGTTAAATAAACAGCGTCAGCTTTCTCAAAAAATGCAACAAAAAATTATTGAAGATGTAGAAATTACACCTGAAGAAGTTCGCGAATATTTTGATAAAATTAAAAAAGATGAATTGCCAGTGTTTGGCGATGAGGTTGAGATTTCTGAAATTGTTGTAAAGCCTGAAGTTTCTGAAGCAGAAAGGCAAAAAGCGATAGACCGCTTAAATCAGTTTAGAAAAGATGTTTTAGAAAATGGCTCTCGTTTTTCAACAAAAGCAATTTTATATTCTGACGATACTCGAACAGGAGGCGATATCTTAACGCTTGGGCGTAAAGATCCTTTTGTTAAAGAATTTAAAGACGTAGCTTTTTCTCTTAGAGAAGGTGAAATTAGTGAGCCTTTTAAAACAGAATATGGTTATCATATTGTAAAATTAGTGAAAATTAGAGGTCAGCAAATAGATGTACGTCACATTCTAATAATTCCAGATGTAGATAAGGCTAGTATTGAAGCTGCTAAAGAAAAAATAGACAATGTTAGAAATAAAATTGAAAGCGGAGAAATAACTTTTGCAGATGCCGCAAGAGAAGTTTCAGATAGAAAACAAACTAAAAACGAAGGAGGTAAGTTAAGAAACCCGGAAACAGGAGATACTAAATTCGAGCAAACCAATTTGCCTTCAGATTTATACAATCAGGTAGTAGACCTAAAAGAAGGAGAAGTTTCACTTAGAATATCTGATGCTGATGATATGGGGAAACCTTTTTATAAATTAATTCGCGTGGATAAAAGAATTCCAGAGCATAAAGCAGATTATTCAACCGATTATCTTCGTATTAAAGATTTAGCACTTCAAGATAAAAAATTGAAGACTATTAAAGAATGGCAAAAAGACAAGATAAAAGATACTTATGTAAAAGTGAGTGGGAAATATAGAGATTGTGAGTATACTAGTAATTGGTTGAAAAAGTAATCAATTACCAATTTTGATTAATCTCAAAATGAATGTTTACTATTTTGAGTAAGCTAATAATTCAGTTTAATACAAAATGCTTTTCAGTGAAATGGAAAGCATTTTTTGTTTTTAATTGTTTGATTTTCATAATAAAATCATAAACTATAATTAAGAATCACTATAAATAAGTGTTTTATTTTTTTATATTAGGTGTTTTTTTGTGAATATGATAAAATTTTTAATTTAAAATTGGTTGTATTGTTTTTTTAGTAAAAAAATCATTTAATAATCATTTTTGTTTAAGTTCTGTAAAAGCTGTAATCCCTTATTTATAACGTTTTCTGAAAGGTTCTCCGTTTCGTTATCTCACTTATTTTAGTATTTTTGTAAGACTATATTTAGAACACTAAAATTACTTAAAACAATGGCATACGATATTGATATGATCAAAAAGGTCTATAGCCATATGGCAGATCGTGTAACTAAAGCACGTGAAGTAGTAGGTAGACCTTTAACACTTGCAGAAAAAATTCTTTATTCTCATTTATGGGACGGGGAAGCAACAAAAGCTTATGAAAGAGCGAAAGATTATGTAGAATTTTCTCCAGATCGAATTGCTTGTCAAGATGCAACTGCTCAGATGGCATTATTGCAATTTATGCAAGCCGGAAAGAAAAAAGTAGCCGTACCAACTACAGTACATTGCGACCATCTTATTCAAGCAAAAATGGGAGCTGCAATAGATCTTCAAAGTGCTAATAAAAGTAGTAGCGAAGTATTTGAATTTTTAGAATCAGTTTCTAATAAATACGGAATTGGTTTCTGGAAACCAGGTGCAGGTATTATTCACCAAGTAGTTTTAGAAAATTATGCATTCCCAGGAGGAATGATGATTGGTACCGATTCCCATACTGTGAATGCAGGAGGATTAGGAATGGTTGCTATAGGTGTAGGTGGAGCCGATGCTGTAGACGTTATGGCAGGAATGCCTTGGGAACTTAAGTTTCCTAAATTAATAGGGGTTAAGTTAACCGGAAAGCTTTCTGGTTGGACGGCTCCAAAAGATGTGATTCTTAAAGTTGCTGGTATTTTAACTGTAAAAGGTGGTACTGGAGCAATTATTGAATATTTTGGAGAAGGAGCTCGTTCTATGTCTTGTACCGGTAAAGGAACCATTTGTAATATGGGAGCTGAGGTAGGTGCAACTACGTCAACTTTTGGTTACGACGAATCTATGGAGCGTTACCTAAAAGCTACTAATCGTGAGGATGTATCTAACGCTGCTAACGAAATTAAAGAACATTTAACAGGAGATGATGAAGTGTATGCTAATCCTGAAAAATATTTTGATGAGCTTATCGAAATTAATCTTTCAGAATTAAAACCTCACTTAAACGGGCCATTTACACCGGATTTAGCGACTCCAATTTCTGAAATGGGAGAGAAAGCTAAAGAAAATGACTGGCCAATTAATGTTGATTGGGGCTTAATCGGTTCTTGTACTAACTCTTCTTACGAAGATTTAACTCGTGCCGCTTCAATTGCACAACAGGCCGTTGATAAAAAAATAAAATCAAAATCAGATTTCGGAATTAACCCAGGATCTGAGCAAATTAGATTTACTGCAGAGCGTGATGGTTTACTTCAAATTTTTGAAGATCTAGATGCTACTGTATTTACAAATGCTTGTGGTCCATGTATTGGTCAATGGGATCGTAGCGACCGCAAAGGTGAAGAAAAAAACACTATTGTTCATTCTTTTAACCGTAACTTCTCTAAACGTGCAGATGGTAACCCAAATACTCATGCATTTGTAGGATCTCCAGAAATGGTAGCAGCAATTGCAATTTCAGGACGTTTAGATTTTGATCCAACTCGTGATAAATTAATTAATGAGGATGGAGAAGAAGTAATGCTAGATGAACCTAAAGGTATTGAGTTACCAACAAAAGGTTTTGAAGTAGAAGATGCAGGTTATGTGCCACCAAAAGAAGACGGAAGTAATGTAGAGGTAAAAGTAGCTGAAGATAGCGAACGTTTACAATTATTATCTCCTTTCGAACCTTGGGATGGTAAAAATCTAACAGGGGCTAAACTTTTAATTAAGGCTTGGGGTAAATGTACTACCGACCATATTTCTATGGCTGGACCTTGGTTACGTTACCGTGGGCATTTAGATAATATCTCTAACAACTGTTTAATTGGGGCTATAAATGCCTTCAATAAGAAAACAAACTTTGTAAAAAGCCAGATTACTGGAGAATATGACGGTGTACCTGCTGTACAGAGAGAATACAAAAAAGAAGGAATCCCAACAGTTGTGGTAGGAGATCATAACTACGGAGAAGGTTCTTCTCGTGAGCATGCTGCCATGGAACCTCGTCATTTAGGAGTAAAAGTAGTACTAGTAAAATCTTTTGCTCGTATTCACGAAACCAACCTTAAAAAACAAGGGATGTTAGGACTTACTTTTGTAAACGAAGATGATTACGATTTAATCCAAGAAGATGATACATTCAACTTTATAGATCTTGAAGAATTTGCTCCTGATAAACAAATTACAGTAGAAATTGTTCATGCTGATGGATCTAAAGATACTATCAAAACAGAACATACCTATAATCAACCACAAATTGAATGGTATAAACATGGTTCCGCTTTAAATTTAATTAAGAAAGAAAACGGAGCTTAATTTACTTTGAAAGTAAAGACTAATTATTCTAAAAAACTCTCGTATCTATACGAGAGTTTTTTATTTTAAAAATAGGTTTAAATAATTTTAGAGTTTTTTTTAACAAATTAAAAGAAGATATTTACTTTAAAAAATGATGCTAATCCATAAAAGGAATGAATAAAAAGTCTAAGAAAAGATGGAGTAATGTAATTTGGTTGGTGCTCATATTTTTATTGATTTTACCACAAACCAGAAAACCTATTGCAATTTATTTTAATAAATTAATAGCATTTAGTCCTAGTGCTATTGAAAAAGAAAAGCAAGATAAATTAACTAGTTATAATTGGATTCTAAAGGATGCTGAAGGGAGTAAAGTCAATTTTCAAAAATTTAAAAATAAAGTAATTGTTCTTAACTTTTGGGCTACATGGTGCCCACCTTGTATTGCAGAAATGCCGAGTTATCAACAGGTTGTTAATAAGTATAAGGATGAAGTTGTTTTTCTGTTTGTTACTAATGAGGATTTAAAAATTAGTACACAATTTATGAAAGCTAACAACTATACTTTGCCGGTTTATAAGCCAATGACACAATATAAAGAATTAGAACATTCTCAACTTCCTACATCTTTTGTTATCGATAGAAAAGGAAATATTGTTATTAAAGAAGTAGGCGCAGCGGATTGGAATAGTGAAAAATTCCATCAGGTTTTAGAGAGATTAATTATAGACTAAAATTTTCTAAAAAACGATTTTATAAATTCAGGATCAAAAAGGCTAAACATAATTTTTAAATCTTCTTTTATAGATGTTTTTTCATCTAAATATCTAAAAATTTCATCTACAGTATTCTTTTTATAGAAATCAGTGAATATTTTTTCTCCTTTATCATTTCTACGGGCTAATACATCTAAAAAAATCCGGTCGTATAGTTGAAATTTCTTCTGAAATAAATCTTTTGAAATTTCTTTTCCCGATTTAATATTTTCGATAATTTTTGAAATTTTCCGCTCTGTATTTTTAAAAGCATAACCCGTTGAAGGTTTTACCCAACCGCCACCAGTACCAATTTTAGTGATTTCTGAAGTATTATTTTTTTCAAACGGAAAATCTGTCATAGGTATAATACCCTCTTCTTCTTGAAGTACAGTATAAGAATCGATTTTTAAAAAATTGGCTATATATTCTTTTAATTGCTTATCATAAATAGCTTCTTCTGTAATATATGGTGTAAAAAAAGTATACTCTATTAATGCTTCAGTTGTAGAAGTTGGTAAGATATAGGTAAAGCTGGTACTGTTTTTATACTTCAACCTAAAATCCATCATCAGGAATTTTTCAGGATTAAAAATTGGCTTTTCAGTACTTATTTTATAGCCTTTAAAATGCTGATATAATTTGGTGTAATTTTCAGTTTCAAAATATTCAGAAGGAACACGACTATCAAAAAAATGGGTTCCTTTATATGTTTTGTTTTTACCAATAGCTTCCATTTTGACGGCATCAATCTCAGAAATTTCATCTTCAATTAAATCAAAATGTTTTGAGTTTTTAATCTCGGCTAACGTATACTTATAAAAACGTTCAGATGTTAGCATTTTATAACGGTAAGGAGATAACTTTAAATGCTGAGAACCTAATGAGGATTTAAAATTTCCTTCCTTCCAACTTTTAGTGATTAACTTATCCCACTGCCCAGTTTCTTTTTCCCAAAAACACCAAGTTGTATCTTTTTTAACTGAAAAAGAAGGGTCTATAATTGCTATTTTTTTTCCTTTAAAGAACACATCGTTTTTTAAGCGAAGTGCTAATTGAAGCCCTGCCATACCGCCACCAATAATTACGTAGTAATAAACCGGGCCTAGCATATAAAAAGATTATTTTGAATTTTTGAAATATTTAAATGGAACTAATAGCATACCGAAGTTTTCGCTATCTTCTTTTCCTAAATGTTTATGGTGGATTTTGTGGGCTCGGCGTAATCCTTTTGCATAGCGAGTATGTGCATTCCTAAATAATTTAAAACGCTGATGTATAAATATATCGTGTACCGTGAAATAAGCAATTCCGTAAGCTAAAATCCCTAAACCTATTGGTAAGGTAAACCAAACATTCTCGTAGCGCCAAAGTAAAAAACATCCTATACTTACAGCTGCATAAAAAACAAAAAATAAATCGTTACGTTCCCACCAACTGCTATGGTCTTTTTGGTGATGATCTTTATGCAAAGACCATAAAAAACCATGCATTATATATTTATGTGTAAACCAAGCCATTCCTTCCATACCAAGAAATGTACCTAGAAAAATTAATATCCAAAGTACTATGTTCATATTTTAAATTTACAAAATTATATAAGATTAAGTCTACAAGAAATATAAGATTTTGCCAGTAATCCTGCTTTTTGATAATTAGGTACGCGTACACGTCTATTCTTAATTTCTAGAGATGGTGTTTTCTTTAATTTATACAGTAGTTTTTTGTAATATATATAAGCAGTATAAACTCCAAATTTTGCTTCAACAGGCAAATGAATAATTCCGTTTAAACCTTTTTTAAAGTCATCTTCAATTTCGGCTATTATTTTAGTTTTACTAGCTTCATCTAACTTCGCTAAGTTAGTATTTGGGAAATAACTTCTATTTAAATCTTCGTAATCTGCCTTTAAATCTCTTAGGAAATTTACTTTTTGAAAAGCAGAACCTAAACTCATTGCAGATGCTTTTAACTCATCATATTTTTTCTGGTTACCTTGAACAAAAACTTTTAAGCACATAAGGCCAACAACATCAGCACTCCCGTATATATATTCTTGATATTCGTTTATGGTCAGATAGTCTGATTTGTAAAGATCTAAGCGCATGCTTTTCATAAAAGCAACATAGAGTTCTTCATCGATATCGTATTTATGTACCGTTTCCTGAAAGGCATTCAGAATAGGATTTAAACTTATTTTTTGCTGAAGTGCTTTAAATAAATCTGCTTCAAATTCATTAAATAAATTTTCTTTATCGTAATCATGGAAGCTGTCTACAATCTCATCTGCAAAACGAACAAACCCATATATATTATAGATATCTTGACGAATACTAGGAGCTAGCATTTTGGTAGCGGTAGAAAACGAGGTGCTATATGCCTTAGTAACTTCTTGGCTACAGGTTCTCGAGACGGTATCAAAAAGGGATTTCATAGCTTCTTTTTATTTATTTTGGATTAAATCTGCCACCAATTTTCCAGAAATTAAAGATGGTGGAACACCTGGTCCGGGAACAGTTAATTGCCCGGTGAAAAATAGGTTATTAACCTTTTTACTTTTTAATTTTGGTCTTAAAAATGCGGTTTGAAATAGTGTATTTGCTAAACCGTATGCATTACCTTTATAGGAATTATATTCTTCTTTAAAATCGTTTACGCAAAAGGATTCTTTAAATATAATATTATTTTTAACCTTTTGCTTAGTTATTTTTTCAAAACGTGTAATGATTTTTTCGAAATATTCATTTCTTAGTTCCGGTGTGTCTTCTAAATCGGGAGCTAAAGGAATAAGGAAGATTCCCGCTTCTTTACCTTCGGGAGCTACTTCAGGATCGGTAACTGATGGGAAGCTTGCATAAAATAATGGGTTTTCAGGCCATTTAGGATCATCATAGATGGTTTCAGCATGAACTGTAAAGTCAGTATCAAAGAATAAACTATGATGCCTTACATCGTCTAATTTTTTATCGAAACCTATGTAAAAAAGTAGGGCAGACGGTGCAAATGTTTTACTTTCCCAATAATTTTCTGAATATTGTCTATATTCAGGATTTAGAAGTTGCTCGCTGTGATGATAATCAGCACCACTAAGTACTACGTCTGCTTCTATCAATTTACCTTCAGAAATGATTCCAGAGGCCTTTCCATTTTCGACTACTATTTTCTCTATTGGTGTATTTGTTTTAAAGGTTACGCCTAAATCTTCTGCTAGTTTTTTCATTCCTAAAACAACCTGATACATACCACCTTTTGGATGCCATGTTCCTAATCCGAAATCAGCATAATTCATAAAGCTATAAAAAGAGGGGGTATTGTTAGGTTTTGCTCCTAAAAATAATACCGGAAATTCAAGAATTTTAATAAGGTTTGTATTATCAAATTCTTTACGAACCTTACTGGATATTGTTTTAAAAAATTGCCCAACTCTAGTGGCTGTTTCTGGAGTAATTAATTCTAACGGAGAAAGCCCAGGTCTATATACTACGTCTTTAATAGCAATATTGTAATTGTCTTCAGCTTCCTTTATAAATTTCTGTAATATTTTGGCGCTTCCTGGTTCTTCATCTTCAAAAGCTTTATATATTTTTTCGGGACTATCTTCAATTTCTATAAAATGATCTTTCTCAAAGTATACACGATATGCCGGATTTAGCTTTTCAAGCTTGTAAAAGTCTTCGGGCTTTTTATTAAAGTCTGCAAAAAATCGTTCAAAAACATCAGGCATCCAATACCATGTTGGACCAATATCGAAGGTAAAGCCATCTTTTTTTAATTGACGTGCCCGTCCGCCAATTTCTGAATTTTTTTCATAAACAGTAACCTCATTACCTTGCTGAGCTAAATAACTAGAGGCAGCTAGTGATGAGAATCCGGATCCTATAATGGCTATTTTTTGTTTCTTCATGGTAGGTTACTGATAAATTCGTCTAGATTTTGGTGAACTTTAATACTTGGAATAACTGTGTATTCTAAAAATTGAGGTGCTTTATGCCCCAATATATGTAATGTGTTGGAGTTGATATTTATGAGTTGTTGAAACTCATTTACAAAATTACCTATATTTTGAGGTTCAATAGTGCAAAATGTTACAAATTGAGCTTTTGGATATTGTTTCAGAGTTAATTTTAAATCTCTTATCGTAAGATTTTGACCTAAAAAAATAACTCGAAAACCTTTTTTTAAAAGCGTATGCTGAAGGAAAAGTAAACTAAGATCATGAATTTCATTTTCCGGTAGAAATAAAATGAATGTATGTTTTTTCTGTTCTTTTTTCTGGCTTTGTTTTACAAGAGCATTGTTAGTATATATTTTCTCTTTAATAATATTAACTAAGAAATGTTCGTGTATGGGTTGTAAGGTGTCAGTTTGCCAAAGAATACCTACTTCTTGTAGTAGCGGTATAAAATATTGGGTAAATATTTCTTCAAACTCTTTTTCTTTTAAAATCTCTTGATAAACATCTTCAAAGTCTTCTTCGTTAAAGCGTATCATAGCCAACTTAAACGAATTTATAATTCTTGTTTGTGCTCCGGTTTTGGAGCTTATATTATAAACTAATTTATTTATTTCAGTATCGTTGAGTTTCGATATTCGGGATATTTTGTATCCATTCTCGTTAAGTAGCGATATGTTTAAAATTTTTTGAAGTGTAGTACTATCGTAAAAACGAATATTTTTAGACGTTCTATTAGGGGTAAAGATGTTATATCTCTTTTCCCAAATTCTAATAGTGTGTGCTTTTATCCCACTTAAATTTTCTAAATCCTTAATGCTGAAATTTCGCTTTACACTCTCCATATTTCATAAGATACCTTACAAATCTAATTAAAATAAAATAGGAATCTATTTATAGAAAAGTTAAAGTGTTTAATATGTTGTTTAAATAGTTAAACAATATATAAAGTTACCTATAATGAAGATTGATTAGATGTGTTTTTGAAAGTGTTATTTTTTAATTTCGTATTCTGGAATAATTTCTCGATGCCAATTTTCTAGTTTGCCATTATTGAATTTGAATAAATAGTATTTATTGTCTTTGAAGTATTCCTGATAAGATAATATTTCTATTTCATTACCGTTTTCTTTTCGCTTTTCAGCAATTGCATAATCTTTACCTAAAATTTCGATTACCTCTTCTTTAGTCATTCCTAATTGAAGTTTATTCATGTTAGAAGTATCTAAATCTAGAAATGCAGAACAGCTAATTAAAGAAAATGCAATAGCAAGTAACAATACCTTTTTTATCATATTAGTAAATTAGAATACTATTTTAAGTCTTTCTTATTTAAAGATAATAATAAATAAAGTTAATAAGGTTTGAAATTATTTAAAACTGTAGTGTTAAAATGGATAGTATCAAAAATAGTTTAATTATAAACTGTATTTTGATTATTTAGTATAATAGGAAATTTTTAAAGAAGGAATATAAGGTTTAAAGTGTGCCCAGAATGGGAGTCGAACCCATACGCCCTAATGGACACATGGCCCTCAACCATGCCTGTCTACCAATTCCAGCACCTGGGCTTATATGCCTCAAGGCCAACTTTAAAATTGAAAGTGTAGTATAAAAAGTGATCTGGCTGGGGCTCGAACCCAGGACCCTCTCCTTAAAAGGGAGATGCTCTACCAACTGAGCTACCAGATCGGGATAATACAATAAAAGTGTTAAGAACTTTAAGTGATCTGGCTGGGGCTCGAACCCAGGACCCTCTCCTTAAAAGGGAGATGCTCTACCAACTGAGCTACCAGATCTTGTTTTTGTTAGTATCCGTCCTTTTGCGAATGCGGGTGCAAATATAAATCCTTTTTTTTATTTTTCAAGTTTTTTTTGGCATATTTTTGCAATAAAATTAAATAACTCTTTAAAGCTGTATTTTAAATGAAGATTTTTTTGGTAGGATATATGGGAAGTGGTAAATCTTTTTTAGGTGAAAAACTTTCGAAATCAATTAATTATAAATTTATAGATTTAGATGAAGAAATTGAAAAAGTAGCTGGAAATAGTATAAAAAAAATTTTTAAAAAAAATGGAGAATTATACTTTCGGAAGCTAGAAAACGAAGTTTTAAGAGATGTTTTACAAAATAAAACATATTCAATTATTTCTTTAGGGGGGGGGACTCCGTGTTATGGAAATAATATGAACTTAATAAATGAAAGCGAAGATGCGGTTTCTTTTTATTTAAAAGTTTCTGTGGAAGAATTAACCGAACGACTATTTAAAGAAAAATCTCATCGTCCGTTAATAAGTCATCTAGAAAATAAAGAAGCTTTAGAAGAATTTGTTAGGAAGCATCTTTTTGAAAGAGGATTTTATTATAACCAAGCTAAGCACATTATTAATATAGATAAGAATAAAGTTGATGTTATTTTAAAAGATATTATTAATAAAGCTGAATTATTTTAATTCAGCTTTATCTTTATCTTTTGTAAAAGTAACTTTAACCGTTTCACTTAATGATGTAGAAAGCGAAATTCCTTTAAAATCTACCTTTATAGGATACTTTTTATGATTTCTGTCAATAAGTACCGCTGTTTTAAATTGCTTTAAAGGAACGTCTAAAAAATGCCTAACACCATATATAAGTGTAGTTCCTGAATTTAAAACATCATCGATTAATACAATAGATTTATTGCTGTATTCTTCTTTAGGGATAGAAGTCTTAATAGTGTCTAAAGGGTTCTTTTTATTGATTTTTACTTCACATAAAGTAATTTGTAAAGGAGAAATTCTACTTAATATCTCAGCGATTTTTTTCGCTAACGTAAATCCTTTTTTATCAATACCTGCTAGAATGATTTCCTCTTCATTACTGTTGTTTTCATAAATTTGAAATGCAATTCGTTTAACTTTATGAGCAATTTCCTTATTATTTAGAATTTGTGTGCTTTTGTTTTTTTCCATTTTAATTTTATTCGTTATCGGTTGGTTTATCTTCTGCATTATCAAACCAATCGTCTATATCTCGACGATCTTTTTTTGTAGGGCGTCCGGTTCCTTTTTTACGATAATAATCTTTAGAGTATTTCAATAATTCTACTTTTTCAAAAGCTTCTTTTGGAGTTTTATCAACAAGGTATATATTTACTAATTTAGCGCCAACTCGGTTTTTTGGTAAATCAAGAATTTCTAGTTTATAATTTATTTGATTTTTGCGTACCATTAGTAAATCACCAGGAAAAACTTCTTTTGAAGGTTTAATATTATTACCGTTTATTTTCACCTTTCCTTGCTTACAAGCATTTGTTGCAATACTTCGTGTTTTAAAATACCGAACGCACCATAAAAATTTATCTGCTCTCATAATAAATGGCTTTTAAAACTGTTATAATTTTCAGCAAAAATACAAGAATATTGTATCTTGCACCTTTAAAAAACAATACAATGCAATTGAATAGATTATTTTTTGCCGGTTTGGCAATTTTAAGTTTACTATCTGTAGGATGTAACGATGATGATGATAGAAACAGGGTTCCAATAACTCCGCCTCGAGATCCATCTGAGCAAATCGTAGCTGATGAAGATTCTATTCAACAATATATGCAAACTCACTTTTATAATTATGAAGAGTTTGAGAATCCATCTTCAGATTTTGATTATGTAGTTCAAATTGATACTATAGCTGGAGAAAATAGTGATAAAACTCCATTAATCGATAGTGATAAATTAGTTACTAAAAAAGTAACAAGAGACAGTGTAGAATATAATATTTATATATTAAAAGTTAGAGAAGGTGCAGGGCAAAGACCAACTTTTGCAGATTCAAGCTATGTAAGCTACAAGGGAGAATTATTAAACATGAAAGAATTTGATAGATCAAGCTCCCCTGTTTGGTTTGTACGTCCAGGTACAATTCAAGGTTTTACGTTAGGATTAACTGAATTTAAATCAGCTACTGGTTATCAATCTAATCCAGATAATAGTGTAGCATGGAATAATGATTATGGAATAGGTGCTATAATTATGCCTTCTTATTTAGCATATTATAATCAAGCAGCTGGATCTATACCGGCATATAGTCCTTTAATATTTAGCGTCAAGTTATATTTGGTAAATGAAGCAGATCACGATCATGACGGTGTGCCTTCTTACATGGAAGATCTCAATGGGAATGATTATTTGTTAGATGATAATACAAATGGAAGGGTAGGTACAAATGGTAGCCCTGTATATAATTTTATGGATCCTGATGATGATGGCGATGGAACCCCAACGCGAGATGAAATTATAATTAATGAAGATGGAACAATAGAATTTCCAGATACAGGAAATAATGGAATTCCAGATTATTTAGATATCGATACTTTTCAGGATCAAACGGATAATGATAATTAATAAAATAGACAGAGGAGATATTTAGATATTAAAAAAGCCGCTTTAAAGCGGCTTTTTTAATACTTGAAGTTAAATTTTATAAAGCTATTGATAAACTCAATATCCATTGAGAAGGTCTAGAATCTAAATTGAAATTTTCTTGAGTTGTTTCTACAAATGCCGTATTATCTGTAAAAGCACCTTCGTAACGTGCATCTATTCCTAATTTTCCTAATTGAACACCAACTCCTAATTGGTAACCCACGGTTATATCTTTATCTACATCTCCAATTCTAAAATTATCGTTGTTAGAATCGTTATTAGTAATATATTGAAATGAAGGTCCTGCTTTAACGTTTAATGGACCTAAAATTTCTACTCCCAATAACACTGGAAGATCAATTTTATCCATTTCATATTCAAAAGGGCCATAATCTGTAGTCAATTTTGTATAGCTTAATTCAGGTTGTAAAAAAATGGAAGAGATTTGGTATTTAGCAAAAACACCAAAGTGATATCCTGCTTTATTTTCTCCGTCTTTTAAATCTGGAAAGTCATCTAAAATATCAGATGTACCTTCATAATCTCCTGTTGCACCATAGTTAAAACCACCTTTTATACCATATTCCGATGATTGCGCCCAAAGCCCGGTTGAAAGTAAACATAAGGAAATAAATATGATTTTTTTCATAACTTATAATTTTTGAGTTTGTATATAAAACGTACAATTAAGTATAAAATTTTATAATAAAAAAAGTGCCTTTTAAATTTAACTCTAAAAGGCACTTTAAACGTATTTTGAAAAAGATTATTTTCTTTTAATAACTTTTTCTGAAGCAGCTACAATTGCAGCAGCATTAAGTCCGTATTTATCCATAAGTTGAGCAGGAGTTCCACTTTCACCAAAAGTATCTTTTGTAGCAACAAATTCTTGTGGAGCAGGGAAATGTTCTGCTAACGTTCTAGCTACACTTTCTCCTAAACCTCCTAAAAAGTTATGTTCTTCGGCAGAAACTACACAACCTGTTTTCTTAACAGATTTTACAATAGCTTCTTCATCTAGAGGTTTAATAGTGTGAATATCGATAACTTCTGCACTAATTCCTTTTTCATTAAGTTGTACGGCAGCTTGTATTGCTTCCCATACTAAATGTCCTGTTGCGATAATAGTGACATCGGTACCTTCGTAAAAAGTAACTGCTTTCCCAATTTCAAATTTTTGATCTTTAGGAGTGAAAATAGGCATTTTTGGACGCCCAAATCGCAAATAAACAGGTCCATCGTGCTCGGCAATAGCAATAGTTGCTGCTTTAGTTTGATTATAATCACACGGATTAATAACCGTCATTCCTGGCAACATTTTCATTAATCCGATGTCTTCAAGAATTTGGTGAGTAGCACCATCTTCACCTAAAGTTAAACCAGCATGCGAAGCGCATATTTTTACATTTTTACCAGAATAAGCTATAGACTGGCGTATTTGATCGTATACTCTACCTGTAGAAAAATTAGCAAAAGTTCCTGTAAAAGGAATATAACCTCCAATTGTTAAACCGGCAGCAATTCCCATCATGTTAGCTTCCGCAATCCCTATTTGAAAAAAACGCTCAGGGTTTTCTTCAATAAAGTCTGCCATTTTTAAAGACGGAGTAAGGTCGGCACATAAAGCAACTACTTTATCATTGGTTCTACCCAATTCAGCCAAACCGGCACCAAATCCACTTCTAGTATCTTGTTTTTCTGTATATGTATATTCTTTCATTGTCTAAATTTTAAAAGGCTTAGTAATCACCTAAGGTTTCTGGGTTTTGAGCTAGTGCACTTTCTAATTGCTCATCATTTGGAGCTTTACCATGCCATTCGTGAGTGTGCATCATGAAATCTACACCGTGTCCCATTACAGTAGTTAATAATACGCAAACGGGCTTTCCTTTTCCGGTATGCTCTTTTGCTTCTTTTAATCCAGCAATAACTTGCTCTATATTATTACCATCTTTAATTTCTAGAACATCCCAACCAAATGCTTCAAATTTAGCTTTAATGTTACCCATGTTTAGTACTTTATCGGTACTACCATCAATTTGTTGCCCATTAAGGTCTACAGTAGAAATTATATTATCTACTTTTTTACCACCGGCATACATAATTGCTTCCCAATTCTGTCCTTCTTGTAATTCGCCATCTCCATGCAATGTATACACTAAATGTTTATCTCCATTTAGTTTTTTTGCTTGAGCAGCTCCTAATGCAACAGATAACCCTTGTCCTAAAGATCCTGATGCAATTCGAATACCTGGAAGCCCTTCATGTGTAGTAGGGTGACCTTGTAGGCGAGAATTTATCAGCCGAAATGTATTTAGCTCTTTTACTGGAAAATACCCTGAACGAGCTAAAACACTATAAAATACCGGAGAGATATGTCCGTTAGAAAGGAAGAATAAATCTTCGTCTTTTCCGTCCATATCAAAATCGGTGCTATATTCCATAATTTCGTTGTACAATACCGTAAAAAATTCGGTACAACCAAGGGAACCGCCTGGGTGCCCTGAACTTACTTTATGAACTTGTCTTACAATGTCTCTACGTACCTGAGTAGCAAAACTTTTTAATTCTTCAATGTTTGCCATTATTAATCGTGTTGTTATGAATAATTATTACAAAAATACTTTTTTAATTTGCTTTGTCAAATCAAAACAGCAAGCTTATTTTGATAAGTGTTAAAAATACACTTTTTTTTTGGAATATCATAATTCTTTAATTTGTATAATTGTTCAGTATCTTTGCATTTCTTAGAAATTGTTTATGAAATTTGAACTTTTAAAGTCTGACCCACAAAGTAAGGCACGGGCAGGTAAAATAACAACTGATCATGGAGTTATAGAAACACCCATTTTTATGCCAGTTGGTACCGTTGCTTCTGTAAAAGGAGTACATCAAAAAGAATTGAAAGAAGAGATAAATCCAGATATAATCCTTGGAAATACGTATCATTTATATCTTCGTCCAAAAACTGATATATTAAAAAAAGCCGGTGGGCTTCATAAATTTATGAATTGGGACCGAAATATTCTTACTGATAGTGGGGGTTATCAAGTATATTCTCTTTCAGCTCGAAGAAAAATAAAAGAAGAAGGGGTTAAGTTTAAATCTCATATAGATGGCTCATATCATGTTTTTACACCAGAAAATGTGATGGAAATTCAAAGAGCCATAGGAGCCGACATTATAATGGCTTTTGATGAGTGTACACCATATCCTTGCGATTATAATTATGCAAAACGTTCAATGCATATGACGCATCGATGGTTAGACCGTTGTGTAAAGCATTTTTCAGAAACGCCTCCATTATATGGGTATGAGCAATCGCTTTTCCCTATTGTACAAGGTAGTACGTATAAAGATTTAAGGAAGCAATCTGCAGAGTATATTGCTTCTAGAAGTGCAGAAGGGAATGCTATTGGAGGATTATCTGTGGGAGAGCCGGCAGAGGAGATGTATGCTATGACAGAAGTGGTAAATGAAATTTTACCAGAAGATAAACCTCGATATTTAATGGGAGTAGGTACCCCTATAAATATTTTAGAGAATATTGCGTTAGGAGTAGATATGTTTGATTGTGTTATGCCAACTCGAAATGCAAGAAACGGAATGCTGTTTACAGCGCACGGAACTATAAATATAAAAAATAAAAAATGGGAGGACGATTTTTCTCCTATAGACGAAATGGGAACTACTTTTGTAGATTCTCAATACTCTAAAGCATATTTAAGGCATTTATTTACTGTAAACGAAATGCTTGGCAAACAAATTGCTACCATACATAATTTAGGATTTTATCTTTGGTTGGTTCGAGAAGCACGTCAAAAAATTATAGATGGAAATTTTAGAAGCTGGAAAGACCAGATGGTAAAACAAATGGATAAAAGATTATAGTTTGAAAATATTAGATTGGTATATTTTAAAGCGATATTTAGGGACATTTACTTTAATGCTATTGCTATTTATTCCTATTGGCATTACTGTAAATCTTGCTGAAAAAATAGATAAGATTCTAGAAAATGAAATTCCTTTTTCTGAAGTGGCTGAGTATTACCTGAATTTTACTATTTATTTTGCCAATTTATTATTTCCACTTTTTCTATTTTTATCGATCATATGGTTTACATCGAAATTAGCTAATAATACAGAAGTTATTGCTTTTTTAAGTAGCGGTGTATCTTTTAATCGTTTCCTACGTCCTTATTTAATAGGGGCAAGTATAGTGTGCAGTTTTGCATTATTTATGAGTATGTATTTAGCTCCCAAGGCTAGTAAAGGTTTCAATGAATTTAAGTATGAATATTTAAAAAGAAGCCATAAAACTCAAGAAACAGATAATGTTTTCAGGCAGATTAACGATAATGAGATTATTTATGCGAGTCGATTTCGTCCCAAAACACATACGGCGAGTAATTTTACGCTTGAGCATTTTGAAGGAAATGAAATGACATTTAAAATTAGTGCATCCCGACTTAAATTTCATACTGAAGATTCTACTTATACGCTAACAGGTGTAGACAGAAGAAAAATTGGGAAAAATGAAGATATTATAACTTCAGAGCGAAAATTGGATACTGTATTGCCATTTGAGTTTGATGAGTTAACTCCTGAAACCTATATTGCTGAAACATTAAACTATTCAGAATTAAATGATTTTATCGAAAAAGAAAAACGACGAGGTTCCGGTTTTATCAATCGGTATTTAGTAGTTTCTTATAAGCGATGGAGTATTCCGGTTTCCGCTTTTATTCTTACTATAATTGCTGTAGCTGTTTCTTCTGTAAAAAGAAGAGGTGGGATGGGGATAAATTTAGCAGTCGGAATTTCATTAGCATTTACCTTTATATTTTTCGATAAAGTTTTTGGTACAATTGCCGAACAATCCACGTTTTCGCCACTATTGGCAGTGTGGATTCCAAATATCAGTTTCGGAATTTTAGCAGCCTTTTTACTGTTAAAAGCGAGACGTTAATAAAAATTATTAATCTAGGGCTTTAATTCTTCAATTTAAACTTTGTTATATTTGTAAGCTCAATTTAAAACTACCATTGGTACTTATGGAATATTTAGACTTTGAATTACCAATTAAAGAACTGGAAGAGCAGTATCAACGCGCCTGTAACATAGGGGAAGAAAGCGAAGTCGACGTTACTGCTACTTGCAAGCAAATTGAAAAAAAGCTCAAAGAAAAAAAGAAAGAGGTATATAAAAACTTGACTGCTTGGCAACGTGTGCAATTGTCTAGGCATCCTAATCGTCCATATACACTAGATTATATCAATGCAATTTGTGGAGATACTTTTTTAGAACTTCATGGAGACCGAAGTGTAAAAGACGATAAAGCTATGATTGGTGGCTTAGGAAAAATCAATGATCAAAGTTTTATGTTTATTGGTCAGCAAAAAGGCTATAATACAAAAACTAGACAATATCGAAATTTTGGAATGGCCAATCCTGAAGGTTACCGTAAAGCACTTCGATTAATGAAATCGGCAGAAAAGTTCGATTTACCTGTTGTTTGTTTTGTAGATACTCCTGGAGCTTATCCGGGTTTAGAAGCAGAAGAAAGAGGACAAGGAGAAGCGATTGCTAGAAATATCTTAGAAATGGCTCGTCTTAAAGTACCCATTATTGTAATAGTTATTGGAGAAGGAGCGAGTGGAGGAGCACTAGGAATTGGAGTAGGAGATCGAGTAATGATGTTAGAAAATTCATGGTATTCTGTAATTTCACCTGAAAATTGTTCTTCAATTCTTTGGAGAAGTTGGGATCATAAAGAGCAAGCAGCAGAAGCTTTAAAGTTAACTGCTTCAGATGCTAAAAAACTAGAGGTTATTGATACTATCGTTAAAGAACCTTTAGGAGGTGCACATAGCGATAGAGAAGGTGCTTTTGGTTTGGTACAAGAAGCAATTTTAAACGCTTTTGAAGAAATTAAAAATTTACCTCCTCAAGAATTAGTGAGTGGTAGAATGGATAAGTATAATAAAATGGGTGTATACAAGGATTAATTATCGTTGTATAATAGGATTATAATCTATAAAAAAATCCGAAACCCTGGTTTCGGATTTTTTTATCTTTATTAAAATAATTAAAGTTTTTTAAACTAAATTGTTGATAAACCAAGCTAGAGTTTAAGAAAAATAATTAAGTTATTTTTAACAATTTAGCTACTTTCGTACTATGGAAAAAATTGCAACATCTCAAAATTTTGGTAATCAAAAATCGAGCGTCGTAAGTTTGGAGCGTGGTAAAATACCTCCTCAAGCGGTAGATTTAGAGGAAGTTGTACTTGGTGCCATGATGATCGATAAAAAGGGAGTTGATGAAATTATCGATATTTTACATCCTGATGCGTTTTATAAGAATTCTCATAAATTAATTTATGAGGCTATTTTTAAATTGTTCGAAAACACAGAAGCTATTGATTTATTAACAGTTTCTAATCAGTTAAAAAAAGATGGTAATTTTGAGAAATCCGGAGGCGATTATTATCTAATCCAACTTACTCAAAAAGTTTCTTCTTCTGCGCATATTGAGTTTCATGCACGTATTATACTTCAAAAATATATTCAGCGTAGTTTAATAAAAATTTCTGCAGAAATTATAGAAGATTCATACGATGAAAGTGTAGATGTATTTGATTTATTAGATACTGCCGAAGCTAAATTATATGAGGTAACACAGGGGAACATTAAAAAATCTACTGAGTCTGCCCAGAGTTTGGTAATACAGGCAAAAAATAGAATTCAAGAAATTTCCAATAAAGAGGGGCTAAGTGGTATTCCTTCTGGTTTTGAAAAGTTAGACGGATTAACCTCTGGTTGGCAACCTTCAGATTTAATTATTGTTGCTGCTCGTCCAGGGATGGGGAAAACAGCCTTAACCCTATCTATGGCAAGAAATATTTCAGTGGGGCAAGGTATTCCGGTTGCTTTTTTCTCGTTAGAGATGTCTTCTGTCCAGTTAATAACGCGTTTAATTTCTTCGGAAACTGGTCTTTCTTCAGAAAAACTTAGAACAGGAAATTTAGAGAAGCACGAATGGGAGCAACTAAACGTTAAAGTGAAAGATTTAGAAAAAGCACCATTATTTATAGATGATACGCCTTCATTATCAATTTTTGATCTTCGAGCAAAAGCACGTCGATTAGCTTCTCAGTATGGAATAAAATTAATTGTAATTGATTATTTGCAGTTAATGACTGCCGGAGGCACACAAAAAGGAGGAAACAGAGAACAAGAAATTTCTACAATTTCTCGTAACTTAAAAGCCTTAGCAAAAGAATTAGATGTGCCTGTTATTGCACTATCACAGTTATCGCGTGCTGTTGAAACTAGGGGAGGAAGTAAGCGTCCATTACTTTCAGATTTAAGGGAATCTGGAGCCATTGAACAAGATGCAGATATTGTATCGTTTATTTACCGACCTGAATATTATAAAATTGACGAATGGGATGATGAAGAACGATCTCCAACAGAAGGGCAAGCTGAATTTATTGTAGCAAAGCACCGTAATGGTGGTTTAGAAAATATTAGGCTTAAATTTATTGGACATTTAGGTAAATTCGATAATTTAGAAGATTTTGATTCTCCATTCGAATTTCATTCAAAAATGAACGATGGCGGAAATAGCGAACCTGACTTCGGCGGAAATCATAACCTTCCAAATCCTAGTGCAAATGAAGCTTTTGGTAGTTCAATGAATGACGAATTTAATGATAATGATGTCCCTTTTTAAGAAGTAATTATAAACTAACTTTAGGTATCAGCTAAAGTATTAATCATTATTATTTTAAATAAAAAAAGACAATTATAAGTATAACTTGTAGTTGTCTTTTTCTGTTTTACTAGTTAATTTATTAATCAATATTTTACATTATTTTTTCTAAATCAATACTATTGATTATTGTTTTATTTATCCTATTTTATAAAGTAACAATCAATTTTTGAATTCTTATTTAGTACTTTATATATTCTATGATGAAATTATTTTAGTTTTAATAGAATCTTCTTATTTTATCAGTATAAAATAGATCCAAATAATAGCATGTATACCTATCAAAAAGAAATAAATCTTAAGCCAAGAGCAAGAGGATTTCATTTAATTACTAGAGAAATTGAAAGTAGTTTTCCGGATATTTCAAATATTAATTTTGGAATGCTGAATGTGTTTATAAAGCATACTTCAGCAGGCTTGACCATAAATGAAAATGCTGACCCAACAGTTCGTGAAGATTTTGAAAGCCATATAAATAAAATGGTTCCAGAAAATCAGGCATACTATAAGCATACTTTTGAAGGTCCCGACGATATGCCTGCTCATATTAAAGCTTCTTTAATGGGAACTTCTGTTAATGTCCCAATAACAAATGGAAAATTAAATTTAGGTATTTGGCAAGGAATTTATTTATGTGAACATAGAAATAATGCTGGTTCTAGAAAAATAGTAATTACAGCACAAGGAAATTAAATAAAAAACCGGCTCGAATTAACGAACCGGTTTTTTTAAGAGAGTTATAAAATATAATTATTACTTACTTTACTTTATCAACTATTGCTTTGAACGCTTCTGGGTGATTCATAGCTAAATCAGCTAAAACTTTACGATTTAGTCCGATGTTATTAGCTTTTACTTTTCCCATAAATTGCGAATATGAAAGCCCTTGTTGACGAGCTGCAGCGTTAATACGCATAATCCATAATGAGCGGAAGTTACGTTTTTTAGCTTTACGGTCTCTATAAGAGTAAAGCATAGCTTTTTCAACTGCATTCTTTGCTACTGTCCAAACGTTTTTACGTCTTCCGAAATAGCCTTTTGCTTGTTTAAGTACTTTTTTTCTGCGTGCTCTTTTAGCAACAGAATTTACTGATCTTGGCATAATTTTAAAATTTTGTAGCAGGCGGTCGAAAATCGACACTTTTAAATCATATTTTTAGATTTGCCCAACTCCAGGGTTTATAAATAATTTAAACCGTTAAGAGCTTCTTATTACTTTAAACGTAATTGAAGTTTAACATTGTTTTTATCGGCATCGTGTACTAATGTACTATGCGTCAAAGCAAGCTTACGTTTTTTAGACTTCTTTGTTAAGATGTGACTTTTAAACGCGTGCTTTCTTTTAATTTTACCAGTACCTGTAAGCTTGAAACGCTTTTTAGCACTAGATTTTGTCTTCATTTTAGGCATGATATCCTTTTTTTGAAAATTTATATAACTCTCTTAAACTCTTTATTTTGATTTTTTTCCAGTTGTACTAGGAGCCATAAGCATAGTCATTCTCTTTCCTTCTAGCTTAGGCATTTGCTCAACTTTTCCTAGTTCTTCAAGATCTGTAGCCAAACGTAAAAGTAGAATTTCACCTTTATCCTTAAATACAATAGATCTACCTTTAAAGAATACAAATGCTTTTAATTTTGCTCCTTCTTTTAGGAACTTTTCAGCATTACGTTTTTTAAAGTCATAATCATGATCATCAGTATTAGGACCAAAACGAATCTCTTTAACCACTACTTTACTTGCTTTCGCTTTCATGGCTTTTTCTCGCTTTTTCTGTTCGTAAAGGAATTTTTTAAAATCCATTGCCTTTACAACAGGAGGTTTAGCATTTGGAGATATTTCAACTAAATCCAACTCTAAATCTTCGGCAATAGTTAAGGCTTTTTCAATTGGATATACACCCATTTCTACATTTTCGCCTACTAACCGAACTTCTCTAGCTCTGATTTTCTGGTTAACTCTATATTTTTCTTCTTTACGAGGAGCTTGTTGTTGTCTCGATTTTTTTCTACGTATTGCTATGGCTTTAATTTTTTAGTTAAACTTCAAACGCGTGTAGCGTATTTTTAATTTCTTTATTTATAATCTCAGCAAAATCTTCAACAGACATGGTTCCGATATCGCCTTCACCGTGTTTACGTACAGAAACTGTACCATCTTTTGCTTCTTGCTCTCCTACAATCAGCATATATGGAAATTTTTGCACTTCGGCTTCTCGAATTTTTTTACCGATGGTTTCGCTTCGATTGTCAACTTGTGCGCGAATTTCGTTATTTTCTAGTAAATTTAAAACTTTTTTGCTATAATTCTCATATTTCTCACTGAGTGAGAGTATGATAGCCTGTTCTGGCATTAACCATAGTGGGAAGTTACCACCTGTATGCTCTAAAAGAATTGCAATAAAACGCTCTAAACTTCCAAATGGAGCTCTGTGAATCATAATAGGGCGGTGATTTTCGTTATCAGCTCCTTTATACGAAAGTTCAAAACGTTCGGGTAAATTATAATCTACCTGAATAGTGCCAAGTTGCCAGCTTCTTCCTAAAGCATCTTTTACCATGAAATCTAGTTTCGGCCCGTAAAATGCTGCTTCACCAGTTTCAATAACGTAATTTAATTCTTTTTCTTTAGCTGCATTTATAATTGCCTGTTCAGCTTTATTCCAAACGTCATCACTACCTATATACTTTTCTTTATTTTCAGGATCTCTTAATGATACTTGAGCAGTGAAGTTTTCGAATCCTAAACTATTGAATACGTATAATGTAAGATCAATAACTTTTTTGAATTCATCATCAAGTTGTTCTGATGTACAAAAAATATGAGCATCGTCTTGCGTAAAACCTCTAACACGAGTTAGCCCGTGTAATTCTCCACTTTGTTCATAACGATAAACGGTACCAAATTCAGCAAAACGTTTTGGTAAATCTCTATAGCTCCAAGCCTTTGAATTGTATATTTCACAATGGTGAGGACAATTCATAGGTTTTAATAAAAATTCTTCGCCTTCGTTTGGAGTATGTATCGGTTGAAAGCTATCTTCTCCATATTTTGCATAGTGACCAGAAGTAACATAAAGTTCTTTTTGTCCAATATGTGGAGAAACTACCATTTCGTAACCTGCTTTTTTCTGAGCTTTCTTTAAGAAATTCTCTAAACGTTCTCTTAGTGCAGCTCCTTTGGGTAACCATAAAGGAAGTCCTTGTCCTACTTTAGGAGAAAATGTAAATAATTCTAATTCTTTACCCAGTTTTCTGTGATCTCTCTTTTTAGCTTCTTCTAATAATGCTAAATATTCTTTAAGATCTTTTTGTTTAGGGAAACTAATTCCGTAAATACGGGTAAGTTGTGGTTTATGTTCATCTCCTCGCCAATAAGCTCCTGCAACATTCATTAGTTTTACAGCTTTTATTACACCAGTATTTGGTAAATGTCCGCCACGACATAAATCTGTAAATGTGTCATGATCACAAAAAGTGATTGTGCCATCTTCTAAATTTTCAATAAGCTCTACTTTAAAAGGATTATCTTTCTCCTTGTAATATTTTAAAGCTTCATCTTTGGTAACCGATCGCATTTTAAAGTCGTGTTTGCCTCTGGCAATTTCCAACATACGGTCTTCTATTTTTTTAAAGTCGTTTTCAGAAATTTTTTCATCTCTAAAATCAACATCATAATAAAAACCATTTTCGATAGCGGGTCCAATAGTCAATTTAGCATTAGGATATAAATCCTCTATAGCTTGTGCCATCACGTGTGCAGAAGAATGCCAAAATGCTTTTTTTCCTTCATCATCTTTCCATGTGAATAAAGTAAGATTGCCATCTGTATATAAAGGAGTCGTTATTTCAACAATTTCATTATTATATTTTGCGGAAATTATATTTCTCGCTAATCCTGCACTAATACTTTGGGCTACGTCTAAAGCGGTAGTGCCGTCTTCAAATTCCTTAATGCTGCCGTCAGGCAAGGTTACTTTTATCATTTCTACTTATTATATTGTTACCTCTAATCTTATTATATATAAAAGACAAAGATATAAGGTTATACTTGTTTGTACAATATTAGTCATTAAAATCCCTATAATAAGGTATTATATAAGGGTAAATAGTAGTAATTGAAATTAATATCTAAATATTTAAAATAATTTATAGTCTTAATTTTCTGTAAAACAGAATTTTACAATTTATCTTTTATTTTTTTTAAACATTTGTATGAATTAATAGTTGTTTAGGTAGAAAAAGGGTTTATATTTGCACCCGCTAAGGTTTTTAGCGAGGTTGTTTAAGTTCATTG